>JAZDIK010000108.1:0-6486 GCA_043805145.1 Pseudomonadota bacterium
AGCCAACCAAACCAAAACCGTGGTACAAAAGACTCGTGGACATGCTTCCCCTTTTGTAACTGGAAATCTTCGACAAATTTCCTTTTGGGGGGTATGTCCATTTTTTTCAACTGCCAAAAGTACGCATCAGCCGGATGAACCCCATTTTCTATAAACGTCAGCAATTTTGCCTGAACAAATTTCGGCAATTCCCCTATTTCTTCCAAAACGAGCAGGTCCGCTTCCTCCACGAGACCGGGTTTGCTTTTTTTAGCATCGGAAAAAGCCCCTGCCTCATAGCCAAAGAGCTCGGATTCGGCCAGTGTTTCCGGTATGGTAGCAGCATTGAGATAAACAATTTTATTGTTCGGGTAATTTTTTCTGTAACGTGTTTTAAAAAGATGCAAAAAAAGAGATTTCCCCACTCCCCGGTCACCGACAATCATCAATGGTAGCGTCTTTGTCTTGCCTTCATAGTGCATATCGAAGAGAGCTTGGAAGCCTTGCACTGTTTTCTTTAATCCGGGGGGAATCAGCCAATTGTTTTTTTCTTCTTCTGATTTTTCAAGTCCTATTTGCTTATTTTTCATTGTCCCTTTCCTCTATCAGGTCCCCGTCGCCAAAGAAGAAGGAAACGGGTGAAGATCATCCCGCTTCTGTGTCACGTGATTAGGTGTTGCGAGCCTATACTCGCCAATCATCCTTATTATTTCCCCTGGACCTTTTCGCTCTCCTCCGAAGCTATCATACCATTTTCCGGGTTACTGAATCCCTTCTCCATAGCCAGGATGGCCCGCCTTTTGTGATCGGGGATCAAGTGACTGTATCGTTCGGCCATGGCAAGTGTCTTGTGTCCCAGGAGCTCTTTAATCGTCAGGGTTGTCTCCCCCTGCAGGGCCAACCAGCTGGCAAAGGTATGCCGGAGCGTGTGAAAGGTAATTTTCTGCCGGCGGTCCTCGATACCGGCATTCAGTTTCAGGTCGTTGATGACGCGCCGGAAGGTCTGGGAGACATCCTTAAGCTTCCCGTCGCCCCGTTTATGGGGGGCATCCTTGATCTCCCTGCTGCCCCGTTTATTCATAAAAAGAAAGTCATCCGGAGATTTCACAGGCCTCGCTTTCAGCATTTCTCTTACGGCCGTGGTCATGAATGCTTTTCTTGATATCTTGTTTTTGGGATCCGATATGTTGATCAGGCCATTCTCAAAATCGATGTCCTGGCCACGGATATTGAACACCTCCCCAGCCCGAAGACCGCAGTGAAGGCTCAGGAGCGCCATATCGTGAAGCCGCTCGGATTTGACCTTGAGTGCCTTTAGAATGGTCTGGGCTTCGCTATGGGAGAGGAATCGCTCCCGCCGGTTCTGGAGCACCGGCATCTTTACACCGATAACTGGATTCTCGCCTTTGTGGAGCCCCCATATCGCGGCCTTATTGTAGATCTGCCGGACAATGACGAGGCAGTGTTTAACCGTTGCCGGGGCAAGTTCCTTCTTCAAAAGGTCAGCCTTCAAGCGCTCCAGATCGAACGAGGAGATTTCATCAAGGTGTTTGCCGTCAAAGCGCTTCGAGAGATGAAAGTCGTAGCGTCGCTTATCATCGATCCCCTTCCTTGTTTTATTCTCTTCGGCCCACTCCAGATACTTGCCGGCGGCTTCCTTAAACAGTGGTGCCTTCTTTTTCTTTTTGGGAAGCACATCGCCGTGAAGGATATTTCTGATCCTCTCCGACCGAATCTGATCAGCCAGTTTCCCCGAAAACCCATGGGACTCCCATCCCACCTTTTCCCAGACCTTTTTCCCGTCTTGCTTGTAGGAGATATCGAAGCAGACATCCATGACACCCCTGATCCGTTCTGCCTCCCGGGTATAGACACCGGCGTAGCGGGTGGCTCTGCGCTTGGTCTTGGGAGAGTATTGTGTTTTGGATTTTGCGGTACGGTTTGCTGGATTCATTGCTTTCCCGGGAATGTTTCCGGTCGGAGGGGGATTTTCGTCTTCCCTCTTCGGATCACTGATCGGTATTTTATCCGTGTCCATTCTAAAACCTCTATTGACTCAAAGAGTGGCTGTGTGATAGTTCACGCGCATGAAATACGAACGGGGTAGCATACGGGGTAGCACCAAAGGCGTCGCGGCGATGATTGGAAATCAGCAATCCGTCTGCTTGGCGATCGCCTTTTTCGCAATTCTCCGTGCTACCCTGTATGCTACCCTGGAACGTGAAAATGCGTCTTTTTCGGTGATCCATGGTGAAGATGTGCTTTTTTACTTCAACGTCACCGATCGTTGTAAGTATCTTAAAATAGATACTAAATTATGTCAAGTGATTTCTGATTATCCATTGCCCCTGTAGCTCAGACGGATAGAGCGACGGATTCCTAATCCGCAGGCCCCGCGTTCGAATCGCGGCAGGGGCACCAAATTTCAATGGGTTAGGTATTGATGGCTTGAGGTATTGTGATGACTGTGCCCGAAACTGTGCCTTTTTGTGCCCGTAAATACGTTTCTGTCTTCTGTGAAGCAAGCCTCAAATCGGTATCGCTGACGATGTTGTAACGGTCGAAAACTGACCTTGTTTTGTGTCCACTGACCATCATGGCGACGCGCTCCGGTATCCCGGCCCGGACCATGTTCCTAACTGCCGATCTCCTAAAGTCATGAAATAGACGCTTGCCGATCTTGGCATTTTTGCAAGCGCTTACCCACGATTTACGGAAATCCTTTACGGGACCATTCCCCGCTTCATTCGTGAACACATAGGGAGTGATGTTTTTTCGTTTCTTCCGGGCTTTCTCTTGCCGTTGAAAGATCCCCAGTAGTTCTTTGTCAAGATAGACCGTCCGTCCGTCGTCGTTCTTCGTTTCACCCGCCTCAAGCCGGACAATCCCGTTGACAAGATCCACTTGCACCCAGGTTGCCTTGCATAAGCAGTCGGCTCGTCATCGACATGATTAGGCTTTTGTCCTCTGCGTCAGGTTTTTTCTTCCGTTCTTTTCCCCGGGAGAGGATTCCCCACGAGAAGCCAGATAAAGAAGGGACCGCCAAGCAGCGCCGTGATGATGCCGACGGGTATTTCGGCAGGAGCGATCATGGTACGGGCCACCGTGTCGCAAAGGGTAAGGAACGATCCCCCGAAGAGCAGAGCGGCCGGGGTGAGATACCGGTGGTCGGCGCCGATGATCAATCGGCACATGTGGGGCACCATGATGCCGACAAATCCGATGGGTCCGCACACGGCCACAACACTTCCCACCATGGCCGATGAGCCCAGAAAGAGCACTTTCATGGTCTTTGCCGCATTGACGCCCCTGCTGATGGCGATCTCTTCGCCCGCCGCAAGCAGGTTCAGTTCGTGGGTCATGAGCAGCATGACGGCACTCCCGACAACCACAAAGGGGGCCACATTGAGGACCGATTCGAAACCCGACACTTCGAGTCCGCCCATGAGCCAGCGCATCATATGGGCGGAACGGGCAAAATCGCTCATGTACTGGGTGAACAGAATGAGGCTGGAGAAGAAGAAGCTGATGGCCACCCCGGAAAGGAGCATGGTGCCCGTGGTAAAGCCCTTTGCTAAGCGCGTCAGACCATAGACGAGGAGAATCGAGAGGATGGCGCCCGCAAAGGCAAAGAGGGAGATACCCGACAGACCGGCCATGGAAAAAGCAAGGCCGAGCCGGATGTAGATCACGGCTCCGAGAGAAGCGCCGCTTGCCACTCCGAGGGTAAAAGGTTCGGCAAGTGGGCTGCGAAACATGGTTTGAAATGCAAGCCCGCTGAGCGCAAGGGCGGCGCCGGCCAGGAACGAAACACAGACCCGCGGTATCCGAATTTTCCAGATGATATCCGTATCAACACCGCCTGAGAAAAACCGGAAGAGTGCGTCCAGGGGAACGGACCTCATGCCGATCAGGGGCGTTCCGGTAATAACGATGACGGAAACAGCCAAAAGAATGGCAAGAACGACCCTTCTGCGATCTTTTTCCCTTTTCATTGCGGTACCCCCGGCACCACCAGACGGCCCCCGGTCACCGGATGGTTCACAAAAAAGAATTCCGTTCCATAGATGGTTCTGAGCGCACCCTGTTCCATGAACTCCCCCGGGCCGCCGCTAAATACAAGGGCGCCCTTCTTGAGGGCCACGATGCGTCCTCCCGCAAGGGCTGCCGCATTGATGTCGTGGGTGACCGACACAATGGTCACACCGTGCTCTTTGTTGATCCGGCTGAGGAGCGCACGGACATCGGCGTCGTGTTTCGGATCGAGGAACGTGGTCGGTTCGTCGAGAAGCATGACTTTGGTGTCTTGGGCAAGGGCGGCGGCAATGAAAATCTTCTGCCGTTCACCGCCGCTCAATGTGGACAACAGCCGGCTTGCGAGATGACTGGTGCCGGTTGTCTCCAGCGCCGCCTGGACGGCCTCTTCATCGCTTTTGCGGGCGGCCGAAAAGGGACTCAGATAGGGGTACCTCGCCATCAAGAGAAATTCATCGACCGTAAACGGAGAGGAACGACCATCGGCCTGCGGGACATAGGAGATGAGGCACGCCAGGTCCCTTTGGCGAAAGCTTTCGATCAGTCGCCCCGCGATAGAGATCCTCCCGCCGCTACCCCTGAGGATGCGGACAAGACATTTGAGCAGGGTCGTCTTCCCCGAACCATTCGGCCCGACAATGGACAGATACTCACCTTCCCCGATGGTCAGGGAAATGTCCTGGAGAATCTCCTTGCCGCTCAGGGTGCAGGAAAAATGGTCTATCTCGACGATCGTCCGGTAATGCATTAGGGGTTCCTCTTCGCTTCAGAATGGAGAGCCGCCGTGATATCTTCGAGGGCAAGGATGAACCGGGGACCGGGGATCACCATATAATCCTTCTCAAGAACGTAGATACGGCTGTCCCGGGCCGCGACCGTGCCGGATGCAGCTTCCTGCCATTTTTTTATCCCTGCCGCCCTTGCCGATTCCCCCAATGCCCGATAATCGGTATTGACCGCGATGTCGATAATTACCTCGGGATTGAGTTCGATCAACCCCTCCCTCGATATCTCGGGAAAGGCCAGTTTTCCCTGATAGGCGTTGACGCCTCCGGCAAGGTCGACAAGCTGGCCGTAGAAGGTCCGGGGACCTGCAACGCAGATTTTGTCGAGGTGGCCGCCCATGTTCCCTCCGATGGAAACCATGACCCGTGGATGGGAGAGACTGCGGGCCCCTTGCCGGATATGGTCCCTTCTGGTGGTGAGGTCCGCCGCGAGGCTTGCGGAACGCTCTTCCACGCCGCACCGCCTGCCGATTGCCGCGATGGCCGCATAGATGTCTGCAATGGTCTTGTTATTGACGACCAGTACATTGAACCCCGCCTTGTCGAGAAACTGCCTGATATTGTCCTGCTCGGGCAGCAGGATCACCAGATCGGGAGCGAGACTCAGGATGGCCTCGTAATTCGCGTCGTAGAATCCCCCGATCCGCACTTTTTTTCGCGCCTCGGCAGGGAACTCGCAATAGCGGGTCACGGCCGCCACGTTATCTCCCAGACCCAGGGCAAAAAGGGTTTCCGTGATGCTTGGTGCCAGGGAGACGATACGGCGGCACGGTAAGTGAGCAGGCGTCTTCTGGGAGGCAAGGGAAAGGGACGCCGCGGGCTTCCATGCCCGCAGCGCCCTCTTCCCCAGATAACTGCCGCCGAAGGCAAGGGCGGCAATGAGCAGCACCACGATCATCCTGTTCAGACTGCTCTTCGCCATGGCTGCCTGCCTTTATCCTGCATGAAAGTCCTTTCCTCTCAGAACGAAAGTTTTACCCCGCCATAGGCGCCGATTCCCGGGGTGCCCCATCCCGCCACCTCTTCATAATGGGTGTTGCCAAGGTTCTCGATGCGGCCGAAAAGCTGCAAATTCCGGGTGAGATCATAGGAGGCGGCAAGGTTGACGAGGGTGTAGCCTCCCAGACTGACCCTCGTGGTGGAGTAGGTCATGTTGTCGAAATAGTTGTCATCTCGCTGACTCACATAGACAATGCCCAGATTGACGTTTCCTTTCCCCCGAAAACGGTAGTTGGCATCGAATGCAAGTCTGTGCCTCGGCCTTCTCAGCAAACGCTCGCCGGTGGTCTTGTCTTCCGTATCGGTGTAGGTATAACCGAGACGCAAGGCAAGCTCCTTCAACGGCTGGACGGAAAGGGCAACCTCCACGCCTTGCGTTGCGGCGGCGGCGATGTTCCGGTACTTGGACTGCACACTGTCAAACTGGATCATATTGTCAAAATCATTCCCGAAATAGGTCAGGCCAAGGAAGATTTTCTTGGCGAGCAAAGGCTGCTCGAAACCGATATCCCAGCCCTTGCTCTTGGCCGCCTCAAGGTTCCGGTTGCCATATTGGGAATAGAGCTGGTAGAGCGAGGGGGCCTTGAATCCCGTTCCATAGGTCCCCTTCAGGCGCGTTTGGGACTGCTTGATCAGATACGAGGCGGTGAGGCGGTAGGTCGCCTCGGTTCCGAACATGCTGTGATCG
>JAZDIK010000109.1:0-4495 GCA_043805145.1 Pseudomonadota bacterium
ACCAAACTAGTGCTCTTTATTCAAATGCTCACGATCGTTCTTGCTATTTCATTATCAGCTTTTTTCCTTTTGGCAAGAGACCCCTTCAATTTAATAAAAGAGAACAATACGTTAAAATCTGAAGTTGGGAGTCTCAAACAAGAGAATGCGTTATTAAAATCAAAATTTGAAAAGGGTCTAACAAATCAATCCAGCGGACCGGGGACACGCCCCGGCCGTTGATTTCTCCGATGGCTCAGACGCTTCGCGCCGAGCCATCGGCGCTGCCGATTGCCATCCGCTTTCTGTCCCGGCGCTACCGCGCCAGGCCATCAAGCGGCTGCAGTGGACAGACGTCCCCGCAAGCAAGCTCGCGTGTCCGTCAGCCGCTGATCCGTAGCGCCGTTAGCTTCAAACGCGTTGTGGAGAGGCTGCTCAACGATAGCTGCAACATAAAAAGATAATCCAAAATTAAGAAAGGAGGTAGGAAAATGAAGTTTGACATCCGATTGTTCTTGATCACGGGGCTTATGTTTCTAGCGATCGGCCCTCTACCGCTTGAAGCCCAAGGACAAGCCTCCATTGCTGCACAGGTTGTGCCCGTCATTTTAGACCGGTTTCCCACTGCGGAGACCCACCATATGATGAAGGTCGCAATCGACACTTCCGATTGCTTGGGCAAATGGGCGCACCTGCGGGCCCTTACGCCAATAGATAAGCAGACAGTCGTACGAATGAACCGGGATACGTTCTACTCCTCCGTGGTACTCGATCTTACCGAACCCGCTATTCTGGTCAAACCCGATACGCATGGCCGCTACCAATCGCTCCTCGTGATCAATGAGGCACATTTTGCCAAGCTAATTGTATATGATCCCGGCGAGTACAAGCTGACGAAAGAAAAAATGGGGGGCAGATATGTTTTCGTTATCGCACGGACGCTCGTCGATGAGGAGAATCCCAATGATGTGGCCGAGGCGCACATGGCTCAAGATGGCCTGCAGGTGAAGCAAACGACCAGCGGACTGCTTGAGGTGCCAAATTGGGATCCAGTCGCACTCGGTGAAATGCGTGAAGCCCTCAAGATGCTTGGCAAATATCTCCCCAACAGGGATAAAGCTTTTGGTACCGGTATTGAAGAGGTCGACCCCATCGCCCACCTCATCTCATCAGCTGATGCCTGGGGTGGCTGGCAGCCTGAACATGCCGTTTATCAGTCTTATGTTCCGCGAGAAAACAATGGCAACACGCCCTACACCCTGACTCTGAAGAATGTGCCTGCGGCCAAAAACGCTTTTTGGTCAATCAGCGTATACAACAAAGGCGGGTATTTTCAGAAGAACGAGTACAACAAATATGTCATCAACAGCCTCAAGGCGAAAGCTGGCGATGATGGCGTGATCACGATCCGCTTTGGAGGAGATCCGTCTCTGCCCAATTTCCTTCCGATTATGCCCGGATGGAATTACATGCTGCGCATCTACCTGCCGCAGGAATCATATTTTAATGGTACTTGGAGAGCGCCTGAGGCGCAAACAGCTAAGTAATGGTATGCGAAATGAGTCAACGGAACTCAAACGATTGCGCCAAAGATGATCGCCGCGTGTCGAACTATTGCCTGCAGCTGACGGTCTTGGCTGTCACGGCGGCTCCGGGGCACTCGCCTCGCCGGCAGTCGACCGCAGCTGAAGCTGGACGTTCGGTATAAACGAGAAAGGAGCTTAGCATGAAAATTACTATCATCTTTTTGTTGATATTATCGTTATCTGCGGTTCCGCTACTTGCTGAAGAATCACCTTTACCGGATGGCTCATTTAAAAAAGGCTCTGCTGAATACTATGATAGCGGGCATATTAAGAAATGCAAACTGAAGGACACAATAAACATCCAAAACATTCCATGTAAAAACTGGATATGGTTTCATGAAAATGGCAAGCTTGCGCAATTTCAACTATCAGAAAAAACAGAAATTCAAGGCATTATGGTTCCACCCGGATCAACTGTATTTAAAAGAGAAGATGGTTCCCTTGAACACTGCTGGTTTTCCAAAGATGTAATGGTTCAAGGATATCCGTGCAACGGCGGATCAATGAAGGTCGATACCGCCTTTCATGCAAACGGAAAAATTTCATGTTGTTTTTTGAGTGAAGCAACTGAAATTCAGGGCATTCCATGTCAGGCCGGTGTTATGAAACCCGTTCAATTCTCTGAGTCCGGCAATCTCATGAATTGTAGTTTGTCCCAAAATTATATCGTTGGCGAAAAAACCTTTAAAAAGGGTCAAAAATTGGCCTTCGATGAAAATGGCAATGTCGTGTCTGCGGAGTAATGTAAGTTTTGAAATTTTACCGAACCACTGCTTGCACAGCGACGGCAAAAAGCCGCCACGCGTGAAGCTGCCGATTGCCATCCGCTTTCTGTCCCGGCGCTACCGCGCCAGGCCATCAAGAGGCTGCAGCGGACAGACGTCCCCGCGAGCAAGCTCGCGTGTCCGTCAGCCGCTGATCCGCAGCGCCGTTGGACTAAAAAAAGGAGATGCAGATGAACTTTTTTGCTCCAGACGCCCGCAAGGCAGCGTTTGTCGTTATCGACATGCAAAATTTCTCATGTATTCCGGTGGACGGTAAACCTATGCCGGGACTCAACGTCGTCATCGAGCGGATCAACCGGCTTGCTGGCATCTGCCGAGAAAACGATGTCCCCGTTATCTGGGTCCGGCATAATATTTCGTCAAAGGGGGGCGTGGGCGATGGCGGTCTCTATTCCTTGTTTCATGACAAGGAACGAACCCAAGCTGTTCTGAACCGTTGCGAGGGAACGGAAATCTACAGAAAGATGAACATTGATTACTCCCGTGACCATGTTGTTTTCAAGAACCGCTACAGTGCCTTTCTCTCGAACCCGCCCGAGTTGCGGGACAGGCTGGACGCCATTGGTCGAACGCAACTTCTGATCGCGGGGATAGCTGCGAATGTTTGCGTCGAGTCCACGTTGAGGGACGCGATGCAACTCGGCTATGAAGTAATATTGGTTTTGGACGGCACAACAGCTCCGGATGAGGCAGCACTGCAAAATACCCTGAAAAACACGCGTTGTTTTTTCGGTGATGTACAAACCGCGGATGAAATAGCGGCAAATCTCATGAAAACTTGTGATGATGGATGATAAACCATTAAAAACGCAGGAGTCTTTACGGCGGCGGACATAGAAGCCTTCTTTCAAGCCTACAACAAGCATGAATACGATGTGCTTTTCGAAAAGTACATGGCCGAAGATTGCTTCTGGTATGCATCAGAAAAAGCCCTTACGGGAAAGCAGGAAATCCTGGACTACTGGACAAAAAGCCATTCGGCGTTCAAGGAAACCCTGGGCAAGCCTGAGCACGTGCGTCTTCGGCGACGAACGGGTTTACCTGCAGGTTAAGATTCGACTCGATTTTGTCGAGGATGGCTTGTTTTACGGCAAATTTTATAAGTAGGGCGATATCTGCAATTTCGAATGCGCCGACTACTACGAGTTCGATGCCGACAGCAAAATCAAGTACGGACTCGTTTACACTAAATTTTTCGAATAGGGGATTGCGATGCAACTGGAAGAAGTCATAGCCAAACGCGTTACAAGCTTCTCATACGAGAGCATCGACGCCGGTCTGCTCCATGTCCTCAAGCGGAACATCATGGACTCATACGCTGCAATTTGTGGCTCCCTCATGGACAAGGTGATGCTGACAAACTTCGACCGGCTGGTCTCTGGACTTGCATCCGGCTCAGACCTCGACGTATGGGGCATTCAGAAACGGGGGAGTTTTATTGACGCCATTTTCATGAATGCGGTCCTGGCCCGGAGAAGTGACCTCCTCAGCACATATCTGTCTGGAAATGCCATGGGAGGCTCACACCCATCGGACAATGTCGCCCTCGCCCTGACCCTTGCCGACTGGAAAAAGATGGACGGCAGGGGTTTGCTGTCGGCAATCTACACGGCATTTTACCTCTCTGCGGCGTTTGCTGCGCACTACAATCCTGAGCCTGCAAAGTATGACCACGATGCAGCTGCTACATTTTATACTGCCCTGATAATCGGTAAAGTCTTGGGATTTTCCGAGGAGCAACTTGTTCGGGTCCAGCGTATTGCCGGCATGTTTGGCCTGGACATAAACCAGGCTGCTGTCGGACAAATGACCGACTGGAAGCATTGTACGTACGCCTCATGCGCGCTCCGGGGATTCCAGTCAGTCAAGCTGGCGCTGGCCGGTTTTCAGGCGCCTCCGGAAATCTACGAAGGTGCAGCGGGCGTCGATCAGTTCTTCCCTCACTCCGATGCAGTTTTCGACCCGCCTCCCGATCAGACGCGCATCATCTTCAAACGCTGGCCGGCCCTGGTCTTCTGCCAGACGCCCATCGACGTCGCTATGGACCTTTCTCCTAAAATCAAGGACAAGAGCACCATTCAATCCGTTCTTGTCAAGACCTATGAGGTTGCATTCCGAAACGGGGCAATCCCTGCGGCGTATCAC
>JAZDIK010000110.1:0-2708 GCA_043805145.1 Pseudomonadota bacterium
CAGCGGGATGCCCGGCATTTCCCTTCATAATATTCCCGTAACAGGAAAGGCTTTCTTACTAAGATCAAGAGAAAATATAGAAGATGGACTGGGAATGGCTTTTTCATGACCGTCTCCACTTCTTCGGGATTGTATAGGAAGTCACCTTCAGGGTCAACGGGGAAAACACGGGGAAAAACCACTCGCCATGCGGCCGTTACGCATCGACCTTTTCCCGCGGCGTCCGTCAATGGCGCCGTCGATAATAAAGACATTGATGTGACATATTCTACGTGATATTAAATAAGCAGAGGTGGAAGTAATAACGATGGGGAATGAGCATATCCAGGAGAACAAGTGGTGGGTAAGCCCTTACAACTTTGTTGACGAGGTGCGGAGCGAATTTAATATTCCCGAAAAGGTCGAGATTCACGATGCCACGTTGCGGGACGGCGAACAGACCCCCGGGGTGGTATTCCGGAAAGACGACAAGGTCAGAATAGCTCAGAAGCTGGATGAAGTCGGCATCGAGAGGATAGAGGCGGGGATGCCGGCCGTATCGGAGGAGGATTTTGAGGCCATCAAGGAGATCACCAGGCTTGGCCTGCATGCGAAGATCTATACCTTTGCGAGGGCGATGATGGTCGATATCGACAAGGCCCTTGAATGCGGCGCGCACGGGGTCATCATCGAGGTGCCGATCGGTTATCCAAAGTTAAAATATCAGTTCAACTGGACCTGGGAAGATGTGCTCCGCAAGAGCATCGACTGCATCAACTATGCGAAGAAAAGGAATTTGCATGCCGTCTACTTTCCCTATGACACGACACGCGCCCGGGATGAAGATTTGACGAATCTGCTCACCAGGCTGATGCAGGAGGCGCCGCCGGACTCGATCGGGGTGGTGGACACCATGGGATGCGCCCTTCCGGATGCCATCAAATACCTCGTAAGAAAAGTCAAACGGCTCACGGGAATTCCGGTAGAGATTCATACGCACAATGATTTCGGCATGGCGGTGGCCACGGAACTGGCCGCCGTCACGGCCGGCGCGGAAGTGGTCCATTCATGCGTCAACGGCCTCGGGGAAAGGACCGGCAATGCGGCGACGGAAGAGCTGATGATCGGACTTCATATTCTCCTGGGGATGAAGACGAATTACCAATTTGACAAGATCATCCCCCTGTCCGAGCTGGTTTCCAACTTATCCGGTGTAAAGCTGGCCAATAACAAACCTGTTCTCGGCAAGGGCAATTACATAAGGGAATCGGGGATCGGCGTCGATCTCGTGATGAAGAAGCCGCTCGCCATGTTTGCCACCGTACCGCAGTTTACCGGACGCGCGGCGGAGGTCGTTCTCGGCAAAAAAAGCGGCAAGGCTTCCATCATCTATACCCTTGAGCAACTGGGCATACACAATGCCGGCGAAGAGAGCATCACGGAGATCTTGAAGGAAGTGAAAGAAAAGGGTACGGAAAAAAGGGGACTCCTAAGCCTGGATGAGTTTAAGGAGATCATCAAGCGTAAATTGACGTAAAAAGGCCCATCCGATCAGCAGGACCGTTCTTCCGATCAAGCCCCCGTCAGAACCGATGTCCGTCCACCCGCCGTGAGTTCCAATCCAACGATCCGCAAGACGTGGCATCGGCCTTGTCCACGATCATCCGCGCCGCATCGCCAACTTCGGTCGAAATCTGCACCCGTCCTCATCGTCCTTGACAGCGGAGCCGCTTTTTGCCATATACGGTTGGCCGTTTCTCCTGATCTTCTGCCGGCGGACCTTAGGCAGGGAAAACAGTTTCAGAGGGCGGAATCATGATTACGATCAACAGCTTTATTCACCGGCAGGTGCTCGATGACATCATCCGCCGCTGGATGTATGACGAAGCGCGCCCGGCGGATGCGGATCTGATCACCCGGCTGGTCCATTTCAACCATGTCTATGTCTCCCGATACCTCGCGCAGTTTGCCGGGCTTGTATTCGAAGAGCTGCACCATAAGGAACTCTCATCCCGCCCCGTTCAGATCAAGGGCGAGCTGAAGGATGCCCTGGTTTCCGACCCCCCCTATGGCAATGAACGGATAGACGAACTGATCCTTGATTACCGCCGGAATCCCGGGCGGGTCTACCGGGAGACCCCCTTTCACGGGACCCTCTACTTCCGACGTCGCAACGGGTTTACGGAATATGTCGGATCGAGCCGGATCAAGCGCGTCAGGCGTCTGGCGGAAAAAAGCGCCCGGAGGATCATCGACCGGATCTTCGACACGATCAAACGGCATGCCGACACCCTCGCGGATGAACGGGCTCAACTTCTGGGCATCCCGCGGGAAAATCTCCTGACGGCGCCCGAGGATATGACGGAAGAGTTCCTCCAGGCGTAGAAACGGCTACTGGACGATTTGCGCGAAAAGCGACCGATTACGGGTGCGGAGGAAAAGTTGGTGATCAACGACGTCGCCGGCATGAAAGTGATCCTGGAGGAGCCTGAACAGCGGAAGCTGACTGAGCTCCTTGACCGTCTGCCGGACTGCGAGATCGTCGAAGAGGAGCGCCATACCGGACGGTACAACGCGATCAATCTGATCGTCCGTTACCGGCCGCCCCGGGGAGAGATCCTCGCCCTTCCCCTGGGGAAGGGCTTCCTGAACGTCATGCAGGGGAGGGGTCTTTCCCAGTACGAGGCCAGGCAAGCCTTTGCCGAATTCGTCCGTTCCGGGGAAGAGGA
>JAZDIK010000111.1:0-35143 GCA_043805145.1 Pseudomonadota bacterium
CTGGCGTCGCTCGCGCTCCGCCTATCAAGGGCGTTCGAGCCGACCCCGCCGCTGGCGGCTGCGCTTCGCTTGGTTTTTGGCACGTCAACATGCAATAAATTGCAGTTGCCGCGACCAAAAACGGCGGCTCAACAGCCGGCGATCGCCTATGCTTACCGACGGATCTGCAGATTTTACGCAAGCTTCAAATCACATTTTTCATAATGGACTGCTTATTCTTTGTGTCGTTGTATCGTCCGGTGTGTATTTCGGGGACTGAAAGCATTGAGTAAACAATTGACATATGGGACTCGGTCAAAGATAAGCCATAGACCCCAATTTATGAGTGCAGAACCAGGATTTTTTATTTGCCGGCATTGTGGTAATTTGATGATACAAAAAAGAATTCATGCCAACGCAAAAAAAAAGGCAGAAAAAGATGGTGTTTTAATTACTTGTTGTGGACAGTTGATGAGTCGGCTGGTTGCCAATGTGGAAGATACTTGCGAGGAACAGCATATTCCAAAGTATACAATTAAGGGGGGATTTGCCAACAATGCTGTTGAGGTTAGAATCGGACGTACTGACCACGTAATGACAGAAGAACACCATATTGAATGGGTCTATATGTACACCTTTCAGGGCGGACAATTGAAATATCTGCATGCAACACAAGAGCCCAAAGTGACTTTTGCAATGGCCGATGAAGACGCTTTCGTTTACTGTGATAGGCCTGTTTGCAAGATGGGCCGTGATCACTGCATGTTTCAATGCAAGCGGGATCTCATCGTGTATGCCTACTGCAACCTGCACGGCCTATGGAAAACCCGTATGTGATCTACACTTGTTTTCCTTTGGGACACGATGAGACGTCCCATCGTGTCCCAAAGGATCTTTGATGGGACAGGAAATTATAAACATAAATCGAAAACGACGGTGATCGTGTTTTAGATGCCATGTATATTCAAATGCTTAAATTGATTTATGGCCGGCTTTTTTATCACGGTATATTCTTTGCTTCTTTTGGTAAGGTATCAAACGATCGATTGCGGATTTGTCGCTAGCCTTATTGCCGCCACCTAATTATTGTAGTGTGGGATGCGGCATGAGCGGCAAAATCCGGATGTTTAGGCTTAGGGCCAATAAACGTATCACAACAAGAAATTTGAGGGGGTAAGAAGGTAATGATTATGATGCCGCAAAACAACGAAAGAATCTCTGAGAATGAATTATTTAACCTGAGGATGAAAACCCGTAAAGTGGTGGAGACTGAACTGGACGCCCTATCTGATGAAATGGAAAAGACAAATGTTTATCCCGAAAAAATGTGGGATATTTGCCGCAAAAACAACCTGTTCCGATTGTCCCTTCCCAAGCAATACGGCGGCATGGGGCTTTGCTATGAGCAGTATTTTCCGTTGCTCGAAGAAATTGCTCGTGGCCCGGGCAGCATCAGAATGTTCCTGCACGTTGTAAACGGTCTCAGTTGGCATATTCTTGCCGATCATGGAAACGAAGAGCTGAAAAAGAAATGGTTGCCCTTAATGGGCAATGAAGACTTTTTCATCACCTTCGCCTTGACAGAGCCCGGTAGCGGCTCCGGTGTGGACATTCGCACGAAAGCTGAACGAAAGGGAGACAAGTATATTCTCGACGGCAAAAAGACATTAATTTCTTTTACCGACGTTCATGATGCCTATTACATCATCGCAGTTACCGATGAAAGCAAACGCAAAAAAGGTGGTCACAGTGCATTTGTCATTCCCGCCGATACCCCCGGTATCTGGGTTGAACCGATGCCCCACATGATGGGTTGCAGAGGCGCAGGTCATGGCAATGTGATTATGCAAAATTGCGAAGTTCCCGTTGCAAACCGTTTGGGTGAAGAGGGCGAAGGTCTTACAATCTTCCTGCACGCTCTGGCAATTTCCCGGGCATCCATCGGCGTTTGCTGCCTGGGTATGAGCCAGAGATTTCTGGAGATGGCAATTGCCAGAGCGAAAGACAGAGTCACCTTCGGCAAAACAATCGCAACTCGCCAGGCAATCCAGCAGACCATTGCCGATATGGGAACGCAAGTTCATGCATTGCGAATGATTGCATGGGATTTGGCAAGACAAATTGACCGCGGCGAAGACATTGAAATGAAGTCGGCCATGTTGAAGCTGCACGGTATCGACACCCTTCGCACTGTTTCAGATAGCTGTCTCGAAATATTCGGCGGTATCGGTTACTTTGAAGACAATCCTTATGGCCCTGTTGAAAGAATGTACCGCGATGCCAGAGCGATGTGGCTTGAGGAAGGCCCGCGCACAGTGCAGCGTTTGACGGCTGCCAGGGTTCTCATTGAGAACAACGGGGAAATTAAATGAGTTTAGCAAAACCCTTTGCAAAATCCCCCGCGGCTTGCCGCGGGGAGCTTCACTAGCCTGACTCATAACCATCTGCTAAAGGCTTGTCACATGGTCGAGACATGTCCGGGGGGTCATAAGGTTAAGGGGTTAGTAAAAATATATTGTTAGCCTCTTAATCTTTCATATACCGGTATTGCCATCAGAGAGCTGGTCAGGTAAAACGGGGCGGGTGCGTAAGTGATGAAGCTGCAATTTTAAGATAACTTGATGGATATTTTGGTTCCGATAATTGAATCGGAATTCACACTCTTTGAGATGAAGATAAAAAGTTGACTTTGGGATGCCGCGGAACTTCATGAGTCTCCTTTTTGAAAGGGACCAGAAGGATTCAATGTCGTTGATATGTCTTTTGGCGTTGGTAAACTGGTTCTTTCCATGGTGTACACGTGTGCCCAAGTCAACCAGGCCTGTCTATCCATGCCAAGCGTCAGAATGAATAACGCTATCCGGTTTGCTCTGCCGCGGATAATGGCCTGCAGGGTCTTTCGGGTGCAGCCAGGAACAATCTCTGTGTAGACCTTGCCGCCGCGTTGAAGAATGCCAAACACAGGTGTTTTTCCATATCGATGCTCTGAACGCGGATAGAAATCCGTACAATTCCAATCGCATTCGCGTCGCTTTTTATAATATTTCAAACTATGAGAGGAAGGTCCAATAATGGAAACCATGCGATTTATCGGCAAAACAGTCATCATTACCGGTGCTGCTAGTGGTATTGGAGAATGTGCTGCCCGTAAATTTGCGGCCGAAGGCGCTAATGTGGTTGTTTGCTGCAGAAAAGGAAAAGCTCGAGGGGGGCAACTTGTAAAAGAAATAACCGAAGAGGGCTATCAAGCAGTTTTAATCGAAGCTGATGTCAGCAAATTCGATGAAGTGAAAGCGATGGTTGACGCCGCTATCGACAAATTCGGCAAGATCGACATCTTTGTCAGCAATGCTGGAAAGTTCGATGGATACAATGATTTAATACATACGACGGACGAAATATTTGACATGGTGTTTGATACAAATGTGCGTGGCAACTTTAACTGTGCGAAAGCTGTGATTCCCCATATGATGAATAACGGCGGCGGCGTATTGTTAATTATCTCATCGGTTGCAGGTGTTATTGCAGGACACGGCGGCCCGGCTTACACTGCTTCCAAACATGCTGTGAATGGTTTTGCAAAGCAGATTACACATGACTACGGCAAATTCGGCATTCGTTGCAACAGTATCTGCCCTGGTACGATCTTGACTGAAATGACCGAACCGATATTAAAAGATAATGTCAAAGCATTGGAAAAAATTAAGAGAACCCCTTTTGGAAAATATGGTGAACCCAAACACATCGCTGATGTCATGCTTTTTCTTGCCAGCGATGAGGCTGAATTCATCCACGGCGTTAATTATCTTGTTGATGGAGGTAATCTTGTTCGTAAATGGGAGTAGAAATGTGTTTCCCGTCTGTCGCCGGGAGCAGGATAGAGAGGGCGACGAGATGACGTCGGAACTGTGCTGTCACAACGGCCAATGAACTTCTCGGCAAGGCTGTCCCTTAATAAGGAGATTTGGCTATGGCTGGTAGGCAAGGATTTGACAGACTTCTTTCCCCTTTTTCCATAAATGGGGTAACCCTTCGGAACCGAATGGTGAAACTGGCGGCCTCTATAGGCGTGGCAGACGAGGACGGGCAGGTCAGTGACCTGAACCTCTGCTCTTATGAGGCGGTGGCAAGGGGGGGGGTCGGTCTGATTATCGTGGAGCACGGTTTTGTTGATTTTCCGATGGGCGCTACCGGATCGGGCCGCATCGGAAACAGTAATGACAGGCACCTTCCCGGCCTCACGAAGCTGGCCGGAGTGATGCACAAACATAACACCCCGTGCTTTATCCAATTGGGTCATGCCGGGCCGTCGCACTGGAAGAAGTTGCCGTACCAGCCGGTGGCATCATCCTCTTTGGAGAGGAACGAAATGCCCCACCCCAATTATGCCCGAGCGAGGGCGTTAACCATTCCGGAAATCGAGGTTCTTTGGGAGAAATTCGCCCAGGCGGCCGAGCGTGCCCGGAAGGCCGGCTTTGATGGTGTGGAACTGCACGGGGCGCATAATTATCTGATCAACTCTTTTTTCTCCCGGGCATGGAACCGGCGTCAGGATGCCTACGGCTGTCAAAACCTGGAAAACAGGACCCGGTTTGCAGTTGAGATCATTCAGGCGATTCGGTCCCTGGTGGGGAAGGAGTTTGTCGTCGGCATACGGATGAACGGTGCCGAATACGGCATGAATGGCGGCACCACTCTCCAGGAGACTCAGGAGATTGCAAGGATCCTGGCGAAGGCGGGTGTGGATTACTTGAATGTCAGTGCCTGGGGTGTTGGTCCTTACCACCGGTTAATTTTTCCAGATCATCTATTATACCCGGAACCACAGGCGCCGTTAGCCGGAAAGGTGAAAAAACCAGGAGCGCTGGTGCCTCTGGCGTCAGCCATCAAGAAAGCGGTTGCCATCCCGGTGATCGCTGCCGGGAGGCTGGACGCGGCGCTTGGGGAGTCGATCCTGAAGCATGACATGGCAGACCTGATTGGCCTTAACCGACGGTTATTTGCTGATCCGGAATACCCCGCTAAAGTAGCGTCAGGCCGGCTGGATGACATCGCGCCCTGCACCGCCTGTCTTGAGTGTATGTCCAGGATGGAGCAGAGTCAACCTATCCGGTGCCGTATCAACGCCGCTTTCGGGCGTGGTTATGAGTTTGAGATCAAACCGGCAGAGCGGAAGAAGAAGGTTCTTGTGGTGGGCGGTGGGCCGGGTGGCATGGAAGCCGCGAGGGTAGCGGCAATCCGGGGTCATGAGGTCTCTCTTTATGAGAAAGAGGCGAAATTGGGGGGGCTGTTACCGCTGGCCGCGATGATCAAAGGCACGGAGGTTGAGGATTTGCCGGCTTTGTACCGTTACCTGGAGACGCAGGTGCGCAAACTGGGGGTCCGTATTCATCTCGGTACGGAAGTGAATGCCGCCCTGATCCAGGCAGCCAAACCGGATGTGGTGATCATCGCCACGGGTGCATTGCCTGCCACTCCGGAGGTCCCCGGCATTGAGAGGAGCAATGTCTTAAGCAGCCAGGCCCTCCACAAGCGGGCAAAGTTTTTTATGAGATTCGCGGGGCCGGAATTGCTGAGATGGCTGAGCCGTTTCTATTTACCTGTTGGCAAGCAGGTGATTGTTATCGGCGGCCTGATCCAGGGCTGTGAAACGGCGGAATTTTTTGTCAGGCTTGGACGGAAGGTTACTGTTTTGGAGGTATCGGATAAACTTGGCGCCGGTATTCCAGAGGCCTACAGAACCAGACTTCTCTGGTGGTTGGCCAAGAACGGTGTTTTTCTATTATCCGGAGCGACCTGTGATGAGATTACGGACAAGGGAGTGAATATCATCACCAGGGAAGGTGAGCGTCGGTCATTGGAGGCAGACACGATTCTGGCTGTGATTCCACCCACCCCCAATACCTCCCTGTACGAGGCTATAAAAGACAAGGTTCCCGAAATTTACCTCATCGGTGACGCCAAGCCCGATCCTCATTTTATCTTGGGTGCCGTCAGCGATGGTTCTGAGATTGCCAGGGTGATATAGAAAAATCATTGACTTGATTTCGTCAATGGAAACGGGAAAGACGGCGATGGTTATCTTAAATGATCGACATTCCGGTGGTACACGTGGAGGAACAAACCATGGCAGCAGATGCTTACACTATAGATAAATGGATGTACAAACCGAAAGACATGTTCAGCGTCAAGGATAAGATCACCTTCGTGACGGGTGCGGGCTCCGGGCTCGGGCAGGCAATCGCTCTTGCGTTTGATGAATTGGGCGCAAGGGTTATCCTTGCTGATATTAGTGAGGAAGGCCTGGAGCAGACTGCGAGTGCCTGCAAAGGGGACATCCTGAAAGTCAAAACCGATGTGACTCAGGTTGAAAGCGTTCAGGATGCGGTGAAAAAGACAGTTTCGAGATATGGAGGAATTGACGTTTCCTTCAATATTCCGGGAATCAATATTCGGAAGCCGGTTTTGGAACTCAGCTATGAAGAATTCGATAGGGTCATGCAGATCAATCTTTACGGCGTTTTCCGGTGTGCAAAGGAAGTGGGCAAAGTAATGTATGATCAGAAAAAAGGCGCCATGATCAACATTGCCTCGGTTTTTTCGGAGATTATCATGTCGAAGCAGGTGGCCTATGCGGGCAGCAAAGGGGCGGTTCGACAGATGACGCGGGTGATGGCTTCTGAATGGGCTCCGTACGTGCGGGTCAACGCCATCGGGCCCTGCTATGTGGAGACCCCTCTTGTAAGACAGGTGATGGAAGACCAGCAATGGTACGATAACATCCGTAAGCAGAATATGCTCCAGCGGTTCGGCAAACCGGAGGAGATCGTGGGGCCGGCTGT
The DNA here is from genome assembly GCA_043805145.1 of Pseudomonadota bacterium. Classification (GTDB taxonomy): domain Bacteria; phylum Desulfobacterota; class Syntrophia; order Syntrophales; family Fen-1087; genus JAPLJM01. The sequence continues at coordinate 6,822 of JAZDIK010000111.1, forward strand.
CTTCCTCGCATCTGACGCAAGCAGCCTCATGACCGGATTTCTTTTGCTGGTGGATGCCGGCTGGCATTGCTTCGGGGGGCAGGTGTGATAGAAAGGCTGTTGTCAACAAATAGATTTGCCTGGCTTGGCAGCACATGATTTGTCCGCTTTGGGATGTGGTATTCGATCAAAGATAAGCCGCAGATCAAATTACTTGTGTACAGAACTTTACGTGGCACGTTCCTCTCAAGTCAGGATACGAACAAACAGATTGAAAAAATCACAGGAGAAGGCAGAGTGTTTAAAAAAAACATCACCCCAAGAGCATCCGAGACGAATTTGTCGGGACACATCGGCCACTTTGCGATTCCCGTCTGGTTTGAAGATGGTTATACGGAAATCTTCAAACTGTTTAACGAGGATCTCGCCAAGCCGTGCCTAGTCACGGCGAATCTGAATATGGATTTTCTTCATGAGATGTTTTTTGGCAAGGATGTTGAAATCATGACAAGTATCGACAGGATAGGCACTTCAAGTTTCAACGTGCATCAAGAGGTGCATCAGGACGGGAAACGGTGTGTCCAAGGTTCGACCACCTTCGTCTACTTTGATTATTCGACCCATAAACCGGCCCCCATTCCACAACCCGTTTACGCCATGCTTAAGGAGCATATGTCGGTGAGTTCTTGAACCCCTGCTTTCCGGGGCTGACTAATTCGTAGAGTTAGTGCAATAAAAAAGAGAGGGGAAATATATAAGTTTCGAAATGCCGGTGGCTGATTAATTAGATGAAATTATGGAGGAATGTCTCCGCATAGATGTCCTCAAGAAGGATAGCTTGGCAGTACAATCTGTGCCGGCATTCATTCTTCCGAATGACGAGCGGTATTTGGATAAAAAAGAGTAGGATTTCAGACCAATGTGCTTTTAAGAGCAGCAAGGCTGCTTGTGGCGTATACCATAACAAGCCTATTCATACCACTAAAGAACGTGAAAAGAAAGGTGCGGTAAGATTCATGAAGAAAGAACCATGTGCAATTTCTGATTTCAACGAGTTCCAAGGATTGACTTTTGGCCAGATGCTGGACCTGGTTGCGCTCGAAGTTCCAGAAAAAGAAATGATCGCCTTTAAGGGTGAGAGGATAACATATGGGCAATTCCATCAGAAGGTCATGCAGCTTGCCATGGGTCTTAAGAGGCTTGGGATTAAAAAAGGTGATCGCGTTGCGGCTCTGTTCCCGAACTGTCCGGATTTTTTTGTTGTGCAGCAGGCCACGCTGTATATCGGCGCTGTTTTCGTTTTGCTGTCGACGCGGTATCGCGAATATGAAATTAACTTTATGTTAAAACACTCCGGAGCGCGATGCCTCTTCACGGTCGGGGAGTATTTGAAGACAAGGTTTACGGATATCATTGAAAAAATTCGACCGGAATTACCCGAACTGGAATTTTGCTTCATCACCGGTGAAGATATCCCGTCGTGGGGCCGCTCCTATGAAGACGCCGTTGAGCTTGGCGATCTGATGGATGGGACTTTGCTCAGGGAAGATCTTCCGGCAGATGAGGACCTTGCTTCCATCCTTTACACCTCAGGCAGCACAGGTTTTCCAAAAGGTGTCATGATGACGCACAGGGCTTTTATTTTCGGTGCGATACAGGTAGCCCGCAGACTTAGAATCACTTCCGACGATGTATCCATGATGGTCATGCCTTGCTCGCACACGGTGTGCGCGTTTATCCAGTTCCCCAACTCTTTGATGTCAAGGTGCAGAATCGTCATGATGGAGGGATTTGAGGCCGGTGAAGCGCTCAGGCTGTATGATGCAGAAAAGGTTTCTCTCTTTTATGGCTCACCAACGATGTTCTATATGATGCTGGACCACCCCACTTTCTCAAATTATGATTTCAAGAGCAGCCGCGCAGGATACTCGGGTGGCGCAATCATCCCTGAAAAGCTCATGGAGAGGGTGAGAACCAAGATGAACTGCAAACTGGTTTCCGTCTATGGCTTGAGTGAGTGTGGGGCCTGCACGATGAATGATGTGGAGGATGACGTTGCTCTCGAAATCGGAACAGTGGGCCGGCCGTTTGATGGCGTTGATTTCAAGATAGCGGATGAGCAGGGTCGAAGGTTGCCGGTAGGAGAAGTCGGTGAAGTGGCCATTAAAGGGCCGATCCTCCTTCAAGGTTACTACAAACAGCCGGAACTGACCAAGACATCATTCGACAGCGAGGGCTATTTCAGTACGGGAGACCTGGGTAAATTCCTGGATAACGGACGCTTGACGATTGTGGGACGCAAGAAGGAAATGATCATCAGGGGGGGCTTTAACGTATACCCGATAGAGTTGGAGGAACAAATCCTATTGATGAAAGGCGTGCAAAATGTGGCCGTTGTGGGAATGCCGGATAATGTCATGGGCGAGAAAATTGTGGCCTGTGTGGTCCCTGACCCGGGAAGCGAAATAGAAGAGAAGGACATCATAAGCTTCTGCAAGAGCCGTATAGCCAACTATAAGGTGCCTAATATGGTGGTCATTATGAGCGAGCTTCCTTCAACGCCGCTTGGTAAGATTCAAAAATTCAAATTGGTAGAACTGCTGGAGGCCAAGGCGATATAAAGGAGACAGACGATGGCTGTGCTAAGAAAGTTGTTTGAACCAATCCAAGTCGGTCATGTGGAGTTGAAGAACCGCATTATGATGCTGGGCGTTACCACGGGTTTCCCCGATAACTACAAGGTGACCCAAAAGTTTGCGAATTTCATGGGAGCGAGGGCTAGGGGTGGAACCGGTCTTGTGGTTATCGGTTCGGCCTATCCTTTCGATTTGAGTGATGTTAACCCCCGTTACATCAATATGGCCTCGGGCGTCGGAATATGGAGCGATGCGTTTATACCCGGGCTGAGCACTGTGACAAAAGTTATTCATGAAAACGGGGGTAAGGCCTCGTGCCAACTTGTGATCTGTTCCGAGTGGAGGGGAAGCAAGGACACCCCCTTGGAAGGTGTCGGTCCGTCTGACGGGCCAGGAGGTCCGAGCGTAAAACAGGTGAGGGAGCTTACCCTCGATGAGATCCATCAGATCATCGACCAATTTGGTGAAGGCGCAAGAAGGGCTCGAGAAGCTGGTTTCGATATGGTGGAATTCCACGCCGGCATCGGTTACTTTATCAACCGTTTTCTCTCTCCATATTCAAACAAACGGATGGATGAGTATGGAGGGACACCGGAGAAACGGCTGCGCTTCTTCCTGGATGTGATCGAGTCCGCGAGGACCAAAGCGGGCAGTGATTTCACCTTAACGTGCCGTCTGTCCGGCGATGAATTCCTGGACGGGGGCAATCAACTCGATGACGTCCAAAAAATGATCCCGATTTTAGAAAAAGCTGGCATTGCAGCATTCAACATTCAGGCTGGCTGGCATGAAAGTCCGCGTGCGCTTGTGCAGCAATGGGTCCCGGAGGGAGCTTTCGTCTATCTGGCGGAACACATTAAACAAGTTGCAACGAAACCTGTCATGACGGGTTACAGAATAAAAGACCCGATCATGGCCGAGGATATCATCGCCACGGGCAAGTCTGATATCATTGCAATGGCCAGGCAGTTGATCGCTGACGCTGAATGGGCGAACAAGGCCCAAGCAGGGAAGCTCAACGACATCAGGAAGTGCATTACCTGTTGCCGGTGCATGGATGACAATTTTGTCGGTACTCCGATAACATGCAGCGTAAATACAAATTTAGAGGGTTTGCCCGAAAAACGGACGGAGAAGGCCAAGAAAATCATGATTGTCGGAGGGGGGCCATCCGGATTGGAGGCTGCCAGGCTGGCTACGCTACGAGGCCACAAAGTGGTGGTCTATGAAAAAGGGAAGAGGCTCGGTGGCCTGATGATTCTTGCATCCGTCCTGAACGAGGAAATCGAACCGTTCCACGACTGGTTGCTGAAACAGATCAAGGACCTCGGGATCGAGGTCAAGCTGGATACTGATGTGGACACCGAGCTTATCGATGCAGTTAACCCTGACGTAGTTATTGTCGCGGCTGGTGGCACTCCAATAGATTTGGAGGTGTCCGGGATGGATGGTGACAACGTAATCAGCAGCCATGACATGGAAGCGTTCATGAGCGGTACAACCACGAAGAAGGGCCTCATGTGGGCTTTGGCTGCAAAGGTGGGAAAGGACATTGCGGGCAGTCCGGCACTGATGAGAAGGCTTATGGGCTTAAACTTTCCCATAAAGAAAAGAGTTGCCATTATCGGCGGCCAGTTTGCGGGCTGCGAGCTTGCGCTGACGCTTATGCAAAAAGGCAAGGAAGTGAGGATCATAGAGGCGTCCAAACGATTGGGCTCTGACATAGGTCCGGTGACTAGATGGGTGGAGATGGATATGTTGAGGAAAGGTGGTGTTGCCATGGAAACCCTGAGTAAGGTGGTTGGTGTTACGGGGAAAGGTGTACGGGTGGTTCAGGACGGTACCAAGGAAACGTTCTTTGAAGCGGACACGGTCCTTTTAGCTTTGGGACTTCAAGAGAATTTGGGTCTTGCCGACAAGTTGAGGAGAAAGATGTCCGAAGTATATGTCGTTGGTGACTCTGCCGGAGGTGGAGGTGTAAAAAGGCTGAGAGAAGCCATGGGATCAGGTTTTGCCGCAGGGACAAAAATTTAATACGGCAATCGCCGGATCTATGGCGTACATGTTTAGTATCCTTGATGGTGTTCAAAAGCAAGGAGATATGCAAATTGAGCCAGTTCGATACCATTTTTACAATATAAATACAGGGTAGCTGAAATGAAAATAGGCAGCCTTGCATCGAAAAAACATTTCAACGATTATTCTGCATCTTTTGAATCATATCATGCAATCGTTGAATCATACCATTTAATCCATTTCACTGTTCTTCCGTTGACAAACAAAAAAATTTGTATAATTATGACGTTATCGCATCCTAAGAAGAGGAGGCACAGTCCTTGCAGTCTGAAACTAAAGCTTAACCATCCCGACGTTATGGTCGACATCCTGAAATACGGTTATTGATGGTGGGAGTTGCCTCTATGATGAAGAGGAACTCGGTACTATGCTTGTGGGTGTCTCAATCGAGACGAGGCGAAAGCTTGGCGCTTCCAGGCGAACCCTATTTTGAAAGGAGAACAAAACATGAACAAGTTACTAGCTGTGAAGGTCATGATTTTTGGAATCATCGTCGGTCTATTGGCTGCACCCGCAGTGGCTGCTGACGATATCCTCATCGGAAACATTTCCGGTTTCACGGGCACGTACTCCGCGATGGCCAAGGACGTAAAAGATTCTGTAGAGATGGCGATCGAAGAGATCAACAACGCGGGAGGTCTGCTGGGACGCAAGCTTCAGGCGATCCATGAGGATGATGAAAATGCGCCGGCCATCGGCACCCGCAAAATGGAAAGGCTGATTCTGGAGCGGAAGGTGGACTTCACCATGGGGGCCATCAGTTCTGCGGCCACATTGGCCATCATGCAGGTTGCACAGAAGTACAATAAAATCCTGATGGTTCCCATTTCTCAATCCGACAAGATCACTGGGGAGAGCAAGAACAAGGTGACTTTCCGCACTTGTGCAAACCCGGGGATCACCTCCGGTGCTCTGGTGAATTACATGCTCAATAAGCTCGGTAAAAAAGTCTACCTCCTGACGGTCGATTACGCCTGGGGCCGGTCAACCTCCGCCGTTTACAACAAGCTCCTTAAAGACTCGGGGGCAAATATTGTCGGCGAGACGTTCTTCCCTCTCGGCAACAAGGATTTTGCCCCGTACTTCGGCAGCGTCAAAACAGCCAAGCCGGATGTGCTCTTCATCACGGCGGCCGGGAACGACGCACTCGCTGTCGTTGTGCAGGCGGAACAATACGGGCTCAAGAAGCTCATGAAGATCTGCGGCGACGGATCTCTTGTTGCGGCAGATGTTCTGCCCGCTATGGGCTTGGCGGCAAACGACATCATTACCGCAGATTACTACGCAGCAAGCCTTAACACGCCTGAGAACAAGGCATGGGTCGCCAAGTATAACAAGATGTACGGTAGGGACCCGAGCAAATTCTCCGTGAGCGCCTACGAGGGAATCATGTGGCTTGCCCAGGCGATCAAAGCCGCTGGATCAGTTGAAACCAATGCAGTCGTGAAGGCCCTCGAGGGCTCCACCTACAAGGGTCCGCAGGGCCTTAAAAAAATGGACCCGAGCAGCCATCAGACATCTCTGGACGTTTACATGATCAGAGTTGAGAAAGGAAAAGCTGTAATCTTCGATAAGGCGAACTAGGAGAACCGTAAGCAACGCACTGCGCGCGTCGCTTACAAGGTCGTCGTTCGAGCATCGGCACTGCACCTGCAATGAAAGCCTTGCGGCTTTCATTGCAGGTGCATGCCCACGATCAACTTTAATATGAAACCAATTTAAGAATACTGGGTCTCAATAGGAATTGAGCGTACGGGAGGAACCGCTTTGGACTTTATTCTCTATATTCTGCTTCCCCAGATTTTGCACGGTCTCGTCTTGGGCGTGATGATCGCCCTGATCTCGCTGGGGCTCACGGTCGTGTTCGGGTTGATGGATGTGGTCAATTTTGCCCACGGGGAGTTTTACATGCTTGGAGCGTTCGCGGGGTATTTTTCCCTTTCCCTGTTCCCAAACTTCTGGATGGCGGCACTGGTTGGGGGCATCGCGGTCGCAATCTTCGGCATCATCATCGAAATGGTGATGCTGAGGCCTCTCTATAAAAGCGAACCCATCTTTCAGCTTTTATTGACATTTGGCCTTGGCCTTATATTACGTGAATTGGTGCGCGTCTCGGTTGGTGGAGAAACTCAAAGGGTGGAAGTTCCCATCTCCCAGACGATTGAGTTTCTGGGCATGGTCTATCCCGTCTATCGGCTGGTGATTATCGGAATTGGCGCCGTACTCTTGGGGGTGATCTGGTTGCTGCTCAACCGTACCACGGCGGGAGCTATCCTCCGGGCTGCCTCACAGGATAGGCAGATGTCGATTGCTCTTGGGATCAATGTGGTAGGCGTCTACACCATCACCTTTGCATTGGGAGTAGGGCTGGCAGGACTGGCAGGGGTCTTGATGAGCCCCATTTACTATGTCTATCCCACAATGGGTGTAGACATTATCCTGCGGTGCTTCATTGTGGTGATCATGGGTGGCATGGGCAGTGTCGCAGGGGCCATCATCGCCGCTTTGATCATCGGTCAAGTCGAATCACTGGCTTCATTGGTGATTTCACCCACCTGGGCGGAGACATTGATCTTCGTGGTTCTTATTGCAACGATGATTCTGAAGCCTCACGGCATCGGGGGGAAGACATGAGCGTACTTCCTTTACAGTCAGGCTCAAAGAAACCTGGCCTTGGTTGGCTGGTTCACGTCTTGGTCCTTGTCGTGCTCTGCTCGGCAGTGGTCATTTTCCCTGATTACTATCGCATGCTTTCCACGGAGGCGATTCTGCTTGCCGTGTTCGCGATGAGCCTTGATTTGATCATGGGGTATGCAGGGATCGCTTCGTTCGGCCATGCCGCTTATTTTGGCGCAGGCGGCTACTCACTGGCCATGATTCTTTTGCACGTCACGCAATCTGTGTGGCTTGCGCTGTTCGCTGCAGCGGTGGTCTCGGGTCTTCTGGCGCTTTTCGTCGGCGTGATTTCCATCCGGGCGCGGGGCATCTACTTTGCCATTATGACGCTGGCGTTCGGTGAGGTTCTATACCGAATCGTATTCCATACGCCTGCACTCGGCGGCTCGGATGGTCTGATCGGTATTCCGATGCCAAAGCTGAACATGATCTTCTTCAAGGTCGATCTGCATCAACCCCTCAACTTCTGTTTTGTTGCCATAGCCTTTGCGTATGCCTCCTTTCTCGTGAGTCGCCGTATTGTGAACTCTCCCTTTGGTCGCGTTCTCAGGGGAATAAAGGACAATGAGGATCGCATTCCCTTTCTCGGATTTGACCCAAGACGGTACAAGATCATCGCTTTCACCATCTCCGGCATTCTTGCCGGTTTAAGCGGCGCTCTCTTCTCGTTGTTCAAGAGCTTCGCTGTTACAGAGCAGTTAGGCTTCCTGGAATCCGGGAAGGTCATTGTCATGACGCTGATGGGCGGGTTGGGAACGCTCATTGGACCCATGATCGGCGCCATTTTCATCACTTTTTTTGAAACAATTCTCTCCGCCTATATGGAGTCCTATCACATTGTAACCGGTGTCCTGTTCATCCTGGTGGTGCTGTTTTTTCGCAAGGGTCTGTGGGGGCTGCTGCTGTCGGCTCGAAAGGAAAGGTAACCCATGTTATTCGAGGCTAATCATCTTTCAAAATCGTTTGGCGCCCTGATGGCGGTGAATGATATCTCACTTTTTGTAAAGGAAGGGGAGATTCTTGCCGTTATCGGGCCTAACGGTGCGGGGAAGACCACGCTGTTCAACCTGCTCGCAGGGGTTTTCATGCCCGATGCGGGAAGAATACGTTTTTTGGACCGAGATGTAACCGGTATGGCAACGAATGACCTGTGTCATCTGGGGATGGCCCGCTCCTTCCAAATTACAAATATCTTTCAGGGGTTGACGGTGCAGGAGAATGTTCGGCTTGCCAGTCAGGGTCGGGAGAAGACGCTTAGGCTCTTCGGATCGGTGGCGAAGCAACGGCGACCGATCGAGGAAGCTCAGAGGATCATGGACTTGATGGGACTATCTGGGCACCGGAATACACTGGCCGGCAATCTCTCACACGGGGAACAGAGATATCTGGAAATTGGGATCTCGCTGGCATCACGTCCAAAATTGCTTCTTCTCGACGAGCCCACCGCCGGCATGTCGCCGGCGGAAACCCAGGTTACTATTAATTTGATTAAACAGATTCGAAAACAGGCCACGATCATCTTAATTGAGCACGACATGGGGGTCGTCTTTGAGGTCGCCGATCGGCTTATGGTGATGAACCAGGGATCGATGCTGGCTGAAGGTTTGCCGACTGATGTGAAGGCCGACCCGAGGGTGCAGGCGGCCTATTTTGGATCGGAGGAGGACTGATGCTGGAAGTAAGCAACATACACACATACTATGGGCGCAGCCATATCCTCCAAGGTGTGACACTTCAAGTCAAGAAGGGGGAAATGGTGTGCCTGCTCGGTCGAAATGGAATGGGAAAGAGTACAACCCTCAAGTCGATCATGGGGCTTACACCCCCGACCCGTGGCGACCTCGTGTTTGAGGGGCAAAACTTGCGAGCCCTCAAGGCATACCAAATCCCGCGGCTTGGAATAAGCTATGTGCCGGAGGACCGACGGATTTTTGCCTCGTTGAGCGTGGGGGAGAATCTTCTCCTTGGAACGAAGATATTTAAAGGCATGAAGCGCGCCCAGATTGATGAAAACCTGAAGCGGGTCTATAAATATTTCCCCATCCTGCAAGACAAGGAGAAGGACCCTGGTAGAAGCCTCTCCGGTGGCCAACAGCAGATGCTCGCCATTGCCCGGGGCTTCATGGGAAACCCTAAGCTGATGCTCATGGACGAACCCTCTGAGGGCCTGGCCCCAATAATCGTCAAGGAGTTGATTAGCATTGTGAGTCAAATGTGCCGGGAGGAGGGGCTGACCCTAATCCTCGTCGAGCAAAATGCGCGTTTGGCGATTCAGGCCTCGGACCGTGGTTATGTGCTGGAAAAGGGTGTGGTGCGATATGAAGGCGATCGAAGCTACCTGCTGGAGAGCCCTGACGTTCTCCACTGCTGCTGCCTGTAACCATGGTCTCAGAAAAGGGTGGAAGGGAGATCATTCCGATATGCAGAGTGGGCATGGCAACCGGAGCTAAATCTAGGGAAGATAAAACTGATTCACATCAAAGTGGGGAGTTTAATAAACGATTCAAGGAGGTTAACAAATGATCTATATGCAAGCGACGATCCAGCTCAAGCCGGGCACAATGAATGATTTTGCTGAATGTTTGAGCAAAGAGTATATTCCGGTTGCTTCGAAACATGGAATGAAACTGGTGGCATCTTGGCGCACCCTCGTCGGGCCTGCCGAAGAGGTCACGGATATATGGGCTTTTGAGAGCCTTGCTCAGTGGGAGAAGATACGTCAATCTCAGGCCCAGGACCCTGTCTGGCGAGCGGCTTACGATAAAGTGCGATCGTACTGCATGATTGAGACGTTGAAGCTGTTGACGCCCCTTCCTTTCTCGCCAATGTAAAGTAGTGTAGCTGATCCATTTTACTCATTGGTTCGCGCCGCCTGCGCCGGCACGAACGGGGGCGAGATGAGCCTTGATGGTTTTCTCGCCGCAAGCGGCTCGAACCATCAATCGAACCGCACCGCCTACGGCGGCAGCACCCCCATTGTCACGGGAGCTGCAATCCATTGCATCTCCCGCGCCCAAGGGGGGGGGCGGCTCATCTCAGCCCCCGTTAGACCGAAAGGTAGCACAAGGCAGCAAGGCCAAAAACCTAATGCCCCGCGGCCACCGCTCATCAAGCAAACGGTGTTTCAAGTGGCGACTATTTTTTAGCTCCCGGAAGCAAGTAGATTGCTTAATTATTCAGAAATTAAGGAGGCTTTTATCATGGATCGTTTATTACAGGATAGGGTTAGTCTGATCACTGGAGCGGCCCGTGGACTTGGGCTGGGAATGGCCGAAGCGTTTTACCGGGAGGGATCGAAGGTCGTCCTGTTTGATATTGACGCAAAGGGACTTGAAGAGGGCGCCAAAAAATTGGATAAGACAGGGAACAGGGTATTTGCCTGTCAGGCCGATTCAACCGATGAAGGTCAGGTCAAAGCGGCCATACAACAGATTGTGGCGCGTTTCGGACAGATCGACGTATTGATTAACAACGCCGGCATATTAAAGGGAAACCCCATAGAGGAAATGAGCGTCGCCGATTTTGAAATTGTTTTAAAGGTAAACGTGACCGGAACTTTTATCATGTGTAAGGCGGTTGTTCCCGTCATGAAAAAGCAGGGCAGAGGGAAAATTGTCAACATGGCCTCTATCGCGGGGCGTACGGGCCGACCGGGCGCCGGGTTGAATTATGCTACATCAAAGGCGGGGATCATTGGTTTGACGCGGACTCTGGCGCGTGAGGTAGGGCCTGACGGAATTTACGTCAATGCCATTGCGCCCGGACCGATCATGACGGATATAATTAAGGGCTTCTCCCGCGATGTTCTTGACAGATTGAACTATGGCAGAGCGATTGCCAAAGACGGCATGCCTGAAGATGTTGCGAATGCAGCGTTATTTCTGGCATCAGATATGTCAGGCTGGATTACCGGAGCAGTATTGGATGTCAATGGCGGCATTCTGATGCGCTAGGGGGAATTGAGCAGAAATCATGATGTGTTGCAATCAGGCAACCCTGAGTGCAAATAGCATAAAACTTTGCATCAGATCAGACGCAGATAAATGGAGCAAGATGAAATGAATAAAAACACAGCAGGACCACTTGACGGAATCACCGTCCTTGACTTTACCTGGGTTCTGGCCGGCCCTTTCGCCACCAAGCAGATGAGAGATCTTGGTGCGGAAGTTCTCAAGGTGGAGGTGTTCAAGAAAGGTGCGACGGAGAGAAGCTTCGTCTATCGGGTTACAAACGAAGGGGTTGAACAAAGTTCCTATTCCATCAATGTCAACCGCGGCAAGAAAAGTCTCTGCATCAACCTGAAAACACCCAAGGGCATGAAGCTGATCCATGAACTCATCAAGAAAAGCGATATCATTATTCAAAACTTTGCGCCGGGCGTGATGGACCGTTTGACGCTGGACTATGAATCGGTCAAGAAGATCAGGGAGGACATCATATACTGTTCGGTCTCCGGTTTCGGCAATGGCGGACCCTACAGCCACAAGCCGGGCTATGACATCATCGCCCAGGCTGCAAGCGGATGGACAGCCCAGACGGACCCGACCTCCCAGGCGCCCGTGGGCATCGGCGACATGAATGCCTCCATGCATGCCGTGACAGCGATTCTGGCCGCCTTGGTCCATCGGCAGAAGACAGGCCAAGGACAGAATATCGATATTTCCCTAATGGACTGCCTCTTCGCACTGCACGAAAACTCCCTTCCCTGGTATCTCATTACCAGCGCCATCGGGAAACCTGTCATGCCGCCCCGCATCGGGAGATGGCATGCCGGCTACGCGCCTTACGGCATCTACACGGGGAAAAACGGCTATGTGGCCGTCGCCATGCTTACCGACGCTCGGTGGCCGGCCCTGCTGGAAATCATGGGGCCCTTCGCTGAGCCGCTGAGGGCCCCCAGTTTCGACACGGTTGCAACCCGCTGCACCCCGGAGAATGTCAATGTAGTCCATCAGGCGATTGAAGCTTGGGCCATGTCCCTGGATTCCGTCGAAGAGGTCGAACGGATTCTCGACAATGCCGACATTCCCTGCATGCGGGCCCGCAGTGTCGTTGAACTGGCCGATATCGATCCACATATTAAGGCCCGGGAGATGATCGTCGAGATCGACCAACCCTTTATCGGTCCGATGAAGATGTACGGAAGTCCCTTCAAGTTTTCTGAAACCCCTTCCTTCCCGAGAGGGTATTCCCCATTTCTGGGAGAGCATAACCGCCAGGTCCTGTCGGAAGTGCTGAGTTTGGAACAGGTGGAAATCGACTCGCTCTACGAGGACGAGGTGCTTTATCACGAGCCCGCTGTAGACAGGTTGAACAAATAGTGCAATGGACACGCTCCGTTTAGTGAAAACCAGGGAGGTCGCGATAAATATGTTGCTGGAAAATAAGGTTGCTATCGTAACCGGTGGCGGATCCGGTATCGGCAAGGGGATCGTCAAAGCGATGACCGAAGTTGGTGCAAGGGTGATCATTGCAGATATAAATAGAAGTTGCGGCATCGTGACCGATGAAATTCCGAATACGCTATTTAAAGTATGTGACGTTGGTAACGAAAATTCTGTGCGAGATCTGGTAGAGAGTGTATTAAAAGACTATGGAAGAATAGATATACTGGTCAATAACGCGGGAATCATTATTAGAAAATCAGCAATTGAGCATACGTATGTTGACTGGGATAATGTTATAAAAGTCAATTTGACAGGAGTCTTCCTGATGTCCAGGTATGTTTTAACGACCATGATCCGGCAACAGAGCGGATGCATCATAAACATTGGTTCGATTGCAGGCTTGGCCGGCTACAATCGTCTTGCTTATGCCGCGAGCAAGGCTGGCGTGGTGAATTTCACAAGAAGTCTGGCCATGGAAGTGGCAAAATATGGCATTAAGGTCAATTGTATCTGTCCCGGGGTTATCAAGACGGAATTAAATCGAAACATCATGGAACAGCCGGAAATTCTTGCGAAAGTACTGCCAAAAATTCCGCAGGGAAGAGTGGGTACACCGGAGGACATCGCTAAAGTTGCGGTTTTCTTGGCTAGTGATTGGTCTGATTATGTCAATGGAGCATCATTGCTTGTTGATGGTGGATTTCTAAGCGGTTTCACAGTGTTTGATTAAGAAACTCCTATGGAGTAAGTCGCCTATTCTTTTTATCTTGACGGCAGAGGGCCCATCAATTAAGAAACCACCCTACTTTATAGATAGAACAGGGGGCGCTGGAGAAACATGTCAGTTAAACATACGTCGATGTTATATTCCCTTGAAATTGTTTTGAAAGATGTTGTGGTATTTCATGAATTTGTAAAGGGGAGAAAATAATGAATCGGATAGAGGGAAAACAAATCATCATCACGGGCGCCAGTTCCGGAATAGGCCGGGTATGTGCGGAAAAATGCGCGGCCATGAAGGCCAATCTGATCCTCCTTGCACGGAGGATGGACAGACTGATGGCAATGAAGGAGGATCTGGAAGGTAGATATGGCATCTCCGTTATGGCCCGACAGGTCGATATAGGCAACCGGAAGGTCGTACAGGAGTTCGCCCGGGAGTTGATTTCTCAATCCATCTATCCGGATGTACTGATTAACAATGCGGGAATGGCCTCCGGGCACAGCAAACTGCACGAAGGCGATTTTGATGCATGGGACAAGATGATTGACACCAACATCAAGGGACTGCTGAATGTCTCACGGACCATTCTTCCCCTGATGGTGGAGAAAAACAGGGGGCATGTGGTCAATATCAGCAGTATTGCCGGCCACCAAATTTATCCGGGGGGAAACGTCTACAGCGCCACGAAATTCTTCACCAGGGTGCTGACGGAGGGGATGAACATTGATCTTATGGGAACCAAGATCCGGGTCTCCTGTATCAGCCCCGGCATGGTCAATACCGAATTTCCGGATGTATGGTTCAACGGTGACAAAGAAATGATAGCGAAAGTATACAGCGGGTATCAGCCGCTTGCGGCTGAAGATGTTGCGGACGCGATCCTGTACATCATCAATGCCCCTGAACATGTCAATGTGTTTGAAATGTTCATCCTGCCGACAGCACAGAGAAATTCTTACTGTCTACACAGGGAAAGAAAATAATATGAAGGCAGTCGCATGGATTCTGATCTTTTCGAAATAGAGAATCGATATCGGGTTTGTGGAAGGAGAAAGGACGCCCGAGAGAATAGATGAAATGATACATAAGGAGAAGAACGATGCTGGTTCTGGATGGTCTTAAGGTTCTTGATTTGTCGAATTTTGTGCCGGGTGCCCTCTGCACGATGATCCTGGCGGACATGGGCGCGGAGGTAATCAAAATTGAACCAGCGACACCGTTCCCTCTGGAAAATCTAGGATATTCTTCCAAGGGAGAGGATAGAAGGAGAGAATCAGCTTTCTTCACCCTGAACCGGAATAAGAAGAGCATGGGGGTCGATCTCAAATCGAAGGAAGGACAGAAAATCTTTCGCAGGCTGGCTCGGGAAGCCGATGTAGTCATCGAAGGCTACAGGCCCGGCGTAGTAAAGCGGTTGGGTGTGGATTACGAAACGGTAGCCGAATTAAATCCACGCATCATCTATTGCTCTCTCAGCGGCTATGGACAGAATGGACCTTACCGCCTCTATTCAGGGCACGATATCAACTACATCTCAATAGCCGGTGTTTTAGGTCTTATCGGACCGAGTGAAGGTCCGCCAGCCGTTCCCCTGAATCTGGTCTCGGATTTTGCCGGTGTTTCTCTGTATGGCACGATAGGCATCCTTTTAGCTTATATCGCCAGGGAAAAGACCGGAAAGGGACAGTATATCGACCATTCTTATTTAGAAGGCGCCCTCCATCTGATGACTTGGTTCACCCAAAAATACTTTTTTGACGGGACGGTCATAAAACGCGGAGAATCCCATATTACGGGAAGCTTCCCTTATTATGCCGTCTATAAGACAAAGGACGGGAAGTACCTCTCCATCGGCTGTATTGAATCCCACTTCTGGGAGAATCTTTTGCGGTTCTTGGGAAAGGAAGACTACATCGTTTATGGCTGGAAGCCGGATGATACTTATCGCAAGCCGGATGAAAAACACCGGGAGATATCATCCTTTTTGGAGAAGGTCTTTCTGACGAAGACCCGCAATGAATGGTTTGATATCCTGTCTCCGAAGGGGATTCCCGTCGGAAAGGTATATTCCCTCGATGAAGTTTTTACAGACCCTCAGGTTGTTCACCGGAAGATGGTGATTGAGGTCGAAGACCCCAAAATCGGAAAAGTTAAACAGATAGGCATCCTGCCGAAGTTATCAGGGACGCCGGGTAAGGTGAGGACACTGGCTCCTCTTCACGGTGAGCACACCGATGAAATCTTGCTGAAGCATGGCTACAGCCGGGAAGAGATCGGGCAGTTACATAAAGAGGGTGTTGTTGGATAGAAAAGAAAAAAATCAGGCTTCCGCATTCAAGACAAAACTGTGCGTCAGGTTCTTCCTGCCGGGAGCGGAGTCCTGCAAAGGCTCAGTTCCATATTAATGGGAAAGGACCGTAACCTCGTGATTGCCGACGAGAGATGAGTTAGAGACTCCGCGGTTCGCGCCGCCTGCGGCGGCACGAACGGGGGCGAGATCAGCATTGATTGAGGTCGGTCGTCAATAGTGGGTGCCAAACCTTTCATGCTGTGTCAAGAACGAGGGGTCCTGACACGGTCACAATTAAGATTTCTGGACATAAAACCAGAAGCGTATTTGACCGGTACAAGATAACCAATGAAAATGACCTTCGGAGCGCGACGGAGAAAATTGCGAAGGTCTATCAGAGAAAAGAGATTGCTTCACAGAGGGCCCCAAAAGCATCACAATTCCATCACAGTCAAGGCCTGTGAGCAAGAAAGATAGTCCAACGCGATTGAGGTTTAAAGCTCTAACTTATTGAAATAATTGGCGGAAGTGCATGGGAATCGAACCCACCTGGGACGGTTTTAGCGCCCCACGCCGGATTTGAAGTCCGGGAGGCCCACCAGTGACCTTGGCACTTCCGCGCATGTTGCGGGTGATAGCGGATATTAGAGATATTCCGGTTGATCCGTCTGGAACAGAGACGAGTCAATCAACTGCACCGCGACCGTCTCTCCTGCCTTAACAGATGCCGTGTCTTCCGGCAAGACAATTAATCCGTTCGCCTGCACCATGGACTTCAGGATGCCGGAGCCCTGTTCTCCCGTCGAAACAACCCGGTACCGACCATCCTCAATGGAAACGTGCGCACGGATGAAGTGACGGGCGCCTTTCTTCTTTTCGATAGATGCTGTCAGCAGCGCCTGGATGGTCTTGCGGAAGAGTTTCCGGCGTCCCGTCATTCTCAGAATGGACGGCCGGACGAACTGTTCAAAGGAAATCATGGAAGAAACGGGGTTGCCGGGGAGCCCGAAGAGCGGAACGCTGTTTATGGCGCCGAAAGCCAGGGGTTTGCCGGGCCGCATGGCGATCTGCCAGAACTGCATACGGTTGCCCACTTCTTTCATGATATCCTTAACCAGGTCGTAATCGCCAACAGAGACACCGCCTGAGGAAATGATCAGATCGGCGCGCAGGGCAAACTTCAATTTGGCCGTTAAATCCTCGCGTGTGTCTTTCGCAATGCCGATCTGCAATGGAGTTGCCCCGCAATCAAGAACCTGCGCGGCCAGTGTATAGCTGTTGGAGTTGATGATCTGCCAGGGAGATGGATTTGCATCAACATCCACGAGCTCATCGCCGGTGGCAAGGATCGCAACCAGAGGCTTTTGGTAAACCGAAATGAACGAGCGTCCCAAGGCCGCCAACATGCCGACCTCCGCCGGCCGGATGATATCGCCGCTTGAGATGACCGTCTCGCCCGGGCGCACGTCCTCGCCGGCAAGCCGGATATCCTGTCCTGCCGGCACCGCCTCGAAAACCCTGACTTTCTCGCCGTCTTTTTCGGTGTCTTCCATGCGCAGGATGGCGTCTGTGCCCTCTGGGACCGGCGCGCCGGTCATGATGCGGGCGGCCTGCCCTGGTTCAACCCTTTTCCGTGGAATCGCTCCGGCAGGAATGTCTTCGATGACGTCCAGGATCACCGGTCTTTCCGGGCAGGCGCCGACGATATCCGCCGAGCACAGGGCATAGCCGTCCATGGCGGCATTGTCTTTCGGCGGAATCGGTCGGGACGCGACGATATCTTCGCCGATCACCCTTCCCAGCGCGTCAAGGAGATTGATCTTCTCCAGGCCCAGGGGGTGGATGGCGTCCAGTATCTGGCTCAGGGCAGCTTCAAGGGAAATCATGGTGTTAATGGTGGTTTATCCATCCTGTAAATTTTTGAATCTGATCGAGAACTATATCAAACGCCCGGTGTTGTCAACCTTTGCATAGACGGTTTTTCACCTTGAATCCATCGGGGGTTATAGTGTAGGGAAAGAAAATACATATCAGAGAAAAGGGACGAACGCCATGAGCCTTTCCATATTACAGAAGGAAATCAGACGGTTGCTGAAAGAGAAGAAGGCGATTCTTCTGGCGCATTATTACCAGCGCGATGAGATCCAAAAGATTGCCGACATCCTAGGAGATTCGCTGGTCCTGAGCATGGAGGCGGCCCGGACGGATGCCGAGGTGCTTGTTTTCGCCGGCGTCCATTTTATGGCCGAGAGCGCCTCGATCCTGTCGCCGGACAAGACGGTGCTGCTGCCACGACCTGATGCCGGCTGCCCGCTGGCGGACATGATTACGCCGGAGGCGCTTGCGACGGCAAAAAAGGAACATCCCGATGCGGCAGTGGTGACCTACATCAATTCATCCGCGGCGATCAAGGCCATCAGCGACATCTGCTGCACGTCGGCCAATGCCGTCAAGGTGGTCCATGCACTGGGCGATGTGAAGGAAATCCTCATGATCCCGGACGGAAACCTTGCCCGCCATGTGGCCGAACAGACGGACCGGAAAATCACTCCCTGGGAGGGGTACTGCCCGATCCATCACTTTCTGACTGCCGAACAGGTCCTGCGGACGAAGAAGGCGCACCCTCGGGCGGTCTTTGCAGCGCATCCGGAATGTCGCGGGGATGTTCTGGCTCTGGCCGACTTTGTGGGCAGCACCACCGGGATCATCCGATATGCCGGGCGAGATGATGTCCGGGAGCTGATCGTGGGAACGGAGCGCGGCATCTTGTGTCAGTTACAAAAGAATAATCCGGGGAAAAGATTAATCTTGGCATCCGACCGCATGATCTGCACAGATATGAAGAAGATCACGCTTGCGGATATCAAGGCCGCCCTTACCGAAATGAAAACGGTGATCCAGGTTCCCGAGGACGTGAGAATCCCCGCCAAGAGGGCGCTTGAAAGGATGCTGGCTGTTTCCTAGCCGCTTGAACCGTGCGGAAAATCGTCGACATTAAAAAACATCATACCGATCCGGCCTTCGAGGAGGTTTTCGCCCGGATCGACGGACCGTCCACAGCCGTCAAGGACTCCCTGTGCATCCAGGGCTTGCGGGGGGCGGCCGGAGCATTTTTTCTCTCCAGTCTTTTCCGCGAAACCGGCCGGCCCCTGGTCGTGGTCGTCCCCACGGAGCGCAAGGCCCGGATGATGGAACAGGATGCCGCCTTCTTTCTCGGCAGCGACCAGACCTCGCTCTATCCCGCATGGGATGTCGTTTCCACGGATCTGCTTGCCTTTCAGCGCGACGTCGAGCTGATCCGCATCGGTATCCTGTACCGGCTTCTCTGCGGCAACCCGGGCGTCATTGTGCTGCCGCTCAAGGCGCTCATGCAGAAGGTCATGCCGCGGGCGGTCCTTGAAGCGTACATCCAGACGATTGCTATCGGCGACCTGCTGAATCGGGACGCGCTGGTGGAAAAACTGGTCATGGGCGGCTATCGCCGGGAAACGCTCGTGGAGGAAATGGGGGAGTTCGGCGTCCGGGGCCACGTGGTGGATATTTTCCCGCCCACGGCAACGGCGCCCTTCCGGCTTGAATTTTTCGGCGACGAACTCGAATCGATCCGCCGCTATGATCCGGCCTCCCAGCGCTCCATCGATGAAATTGTCGATTTCGTGCTGGCGCCTGCCGGCGAGGTCATCTTCTCGGAAGCGGGAAATCATCAGGCCATCCGGAATATCCGCATCCGGGCCGATGAACTGGAGCTGCCCCGACTGGTCCGGGACCGCATCACGGAAATGATCGGACAAAATCTGATCTCTTCGATCAACCCGCTGTTTGCGCCGCTTTTCTATCACGCCTTTGCTGAGACAGGCAATCCCGGCGACTCACCTCTTTCGAGTCTTTTCGATTTTATCCCTGAGCGGGCGCTTCTGGTTCTTGATGATCCGGCGGCCATGGCCCAGAGTCTGGAGCAGATTGAAAACGCCGTCGACCGGTTTCTGCTGAAGGCCCGCAGCGAAGACCGGTTCTTTCTGGAGCGCGAAGCGTCCTACTCAAGCGGCGAACAGTTGCGCCTGGGCTGCGAGCGTTTCCAGCGGATCATGCTGGAAGGCCTGCCCCTCGACACCGGCCCTTTCGGTACGCCCTCCGCCGCGCCTGCCGTCACATTTCACATGCACAGCGATCTCGGAATCCGGCCGACCGTCCCATCCGGACTTGAAGAAGCCGGAAAACTGGCACACCTGGTCGAAAACATCAGGATCTGGCTGACGGAGGGCTATGACTTGACCTTTGTCTGCGGGGGTGCTGAGGAGGTCCGGCGGACAAGACATCTGCTTGCACAATACCAGCTGCCGATTCAACCAGCGGCGCTGCCTTTTTTCGAGGAAATGAAACGGCGGTCGCATTCGGGGCGGCTGACAATCCGCGAAGGACGGATCAGCGGCAGCTTTGTCTACCCGGGCATGAAACTGATCGTCATCAGCGATGAAGATATCTTCGGCAAGAAAACACCACGAAGAAAATGGCGGCCGGCCCGGGAAGGCTTCTTCCTAAAATCCTTCGGCGAACTCAAAGAAGGGAATTTTGTCGTCCACACCGAGCACGGCATCGGGCTTTACCGGGGTCTCCAGAAACTTGCCGTCGCCGGCATTGAAAATGATTTTCTGCTGATCGAGTATCTGGATGGCGACAGGCTCTATCTTCCCGTGGATCGCCTGGACCGGATCCAGCGTTATCTCGGCCCGGACGGGCGCCCGCCGAAGGTGGACAAACTGGGCGGGCTGTCCTGGGACGCCGTCAAGGAAAAGGTCAAGAAGTCGATTCGCGAAACAGCCGAGGAGCTGGTTGCCGTCTATGCTGCCCGCGAGGTTATGGAACGCAGTGCTTTTTCGCCACCGGACCGCCTGTATGACGAGTTCAGCGCCGCCTTTGAATTCGAGGAAACGCCGGATCAGGCCAGGGCCATCGAGGACATCCATCTGGATATGAACGACGCCAAACCAATGGATCGGCTCATCTGCGGCGACGCCGGCTTCGGCAAGACGGAAGTGGCGCTGCGGGCCTCTTTCCGCGCCGTCATGGACGGCAGGCAGGCGGCGGTGCTCGTGCCGACGACGATTCTGGCCGAGCAGCACTACCAGACATTTTCGCGCAGGATCAAAGATTATCCCATTCGCGTGGAGGCCCTGAACCGTTTCAAGACGAAGGCCGAACAACTCAAAATACTCGGAGACCTCCGGAAGGGAGACGTGGATATTGTCATCGGCACGCACCGGCTGCTCCAGAAAGACGTCGAATTCAAGGATTTGGGGCTCGTCATCATCGACGAGGAACAACGCTTCGGCGTCTCGCATAAAGAAAAGCTCAAGAAGCTGCGTACGCTCGTGGATGTCCTGACCCTTACGGCGACGCCGATTCCGCGGACGCTGCACCTTTCGCTCGTGGGCATCCGGGATCTTTCGATCATCAATACCCCCCCGGTGGATCGGCAGGCAATCAAGACGCATGTGCTTGAATTCAATGAAGAAGTTATCAAGGAAGCCATCCACGATGAGCTCCGGAGAGACGGCCAGGTCTTTTTCCTGCATGACCGCGTCAGATCCATCTATACGATGGCGCGGCTCGTGGAAAAGCTCGTTCCCGAGGCGCAGGTGGGCGTCGTCCACGGCCAGATGAAACCAAAGGACATCGAGGACAGCATGACGCGGTTTGTCCGGGGGGAGGTGAACGTCCTGGTCTGCACCTCCATCATCGGATCCGGCATGGATATTCCTACAGCCAATACGATCATTATCAACCGGGCGGACCGGTTCGGCCTGGGGCAGCTCTACCAGATCCGGGGCCGCGTGGGCCGGGCGAAGGAGGAGGCGGCTGCCTATCTGATCGTGCCCAAGGGGGCCATGCTTTCGCGTGACGCCGCGCGACGCCTGCAGGCGATCATGGAATTTTCCGAACCCGGATCCGGTTTCCGGATCGCATCCAACGATCTGGACATCCGGGGCGGCGGGAATCTGCTGGGGACGTCCCAGTCCGGCCATGTCTCTGCCGTCGGCTATGAACTCTATACGGAACTGATGGAAAAGACGATCCGCGAACTCAAGGGCGAGCCCATGCCGGAAGACGAAATCCGGCCGGAAATCAATCTGGGGCTTTCAGCGTTCATTCCCGCCGGATACATGGCCGACGAGCATCAGCGGCTCGTCACCTACAAGCGGTTATCCATGGCCGCATCGGAACAGGAACTATTGGACATCAGAGAGGAGTTGATGGATTTGTATGGCTTTGTCCCGCCGGAGGCGGAGCATCTGTTTGAAGTAGTCCGCATCAAGCATTTGCTCAAGGCGATCCGGGTAAAGAAAATGGGCTACGACGGCAAGAACCTCTTCGTCTTTTTCCATGAAAAAAGTCCTGTCGATCCCGCAAGGCTGGTCGAATTGTCCCGCAAAACGTTCAAGGGAATGCGGCTGACGCCCGATTACAAGCTCTATCTGCCCTTGCCGAACCTCGACGGCGACGCCGTCATCCGCGAGGCCAGGGGGTTGCTGCTGGCCTTGAGTCAATCATAGGAAATCGCACATGATTTCGTCATTTCTGAGCATTTTTGCTTCTTCTTTTATCATTGCCCTGTCGGGGGCGATGATGCCGGGCCCGCTGCTCACGGCAACGATCAGTGAAAGCTCACGGCGCGGATTCATCACGGGGCCGCTTTTGATTGTCGGGCACGGCATTCTGGAACTTGGGCTCGTTATCGCGCTGCTGCTGGGACTGGCGCCTTATCTGCAGCAGCCTGCGGTCTTCACGGCAATCGCTTTCGGCGGGGCCGCCATTCTTTTGTGGATGGCCTTCGGGATGTTCCGTTCGCTGCCGTCCTTGCGTCTGTCCTGGAACGGGGAACGGAAGAGAGGAACTCATCCGGTTGTCGGCGGCATCCTCATGAGCGCGGCTAACCCTTACTGGATCGTCTGGTGGGCGACGATCGGTCTGGGATATATTCTCTATTCCCGGCAATTCGGCCTCTGGGGCGTCGCTTTCTTCTTTGCCGGACATATTCTTGCCGATCTGGCCTGGTACTCGGTTGTCGCGGCGGCTGTGAGCCGGGGCAGACATTTTCTGACGGATCGCCTTTACCGGGGTCTGATCGCCGGCTGCGCGGTTTTTCTCGTCCTATTCGCCGGTTATTTTGCCTACGCCGGTTTCCAGAAATGGTCCGGCATCGCCGGATGAATTGCCGGCAGTCACGCCATGATGCAAAGAAGCCCCCCATAAACCGGAAATTTTCAGTGGTCAATGAATGGTCAATGCGGTACAGATAATGAAAATTTGTGGAGAGAGCGATGAGCACACACGATACGGTTTCCCGTTACCTCCTGAGCCGCCTGCACGAAATCGGCATTGGGCATCTCTTCGGGGTGCCCGGGGACGATGTTCTTGATTTTCTGGATGAAGTCATCGCCGGCCCCAACCGGTGGATCGGCAACTGCAATGAACTTAACGCCGGGTATGCGGCAGACGGCTGTGCCCGCATGAACGGCGTGGGGGCTGCAGTTGTGACCTACAACGTCGGCGGGCTGAGTATTTTAAATGCCGTGGCCGGGGCATTTGCCGAACAGGTGCCGCTGGTCGTCGTGAGCGTCGCGCCGCCGGCGTCGCGCCTCTACGAATGCCTGAATGATTTTCTCGACGACCGGATGGTCCTGCTCGCGGAACCCGGCGACGCCTTCTGCGCGGCCCCTGAATTTCATATCGAAGAGGCGGAAAATTTCATTGTTCAGGCCTATTACACCTCCATCGGTTATTGCACCCCGGCGTCTTTAGGCGCGGCACTGGCGCGTCCCGACAAACGTCCGGTGGTCCTCACCGGCGACGGCGCCTTCCAGATGACGGCCCAGGAGGTCTCCACGCTGATCCGGCAGCGGTGTCCCGTTCTGATAATCATCATCAACAACGACGGCTACCTGATCGAACGGGAACTGCATGAAGACGGCCCCTATAACGACCTTCAGATGTGGCATTATTCAAAGTTGCCGGACGTGTCCGGCCATAGCGATGAAGCTGTCGGCATGCGGGTCGCCACGGAGGAAGAACTGGCGTCCGCCATGCGGACTGTCGTGCGCGAGAAGGACAAGCTCGTGCTGATCGAAGCCTGCCTGCCAAACCGCGATTGCTCCGAAGGCCTGGAGCGTCTGGGCAGAGCTTTCGGACAGGCGCAACAGAAAAAATAGAAAGGATCGCCAATGATTCCAGTCATATCCGTTGTGGGGAAGTCTAATTCCGGAAAAACGACGCTCATTGAGAAGATGATTGGGGAACTGGTCCGGCGGGGGTATCGCGTTGCCGCGATCAAACACAACCGGCATGGATTCGAAATTGATCATGAGGGGAAGGACAGCTGGCGGCACAAGCGGGCGGGCGCCCGGACGACGGTAATTGCCTCTCCGTTCCGCGTGGCGGTTGTGGAAGACATGGATAAGGATCTGGATATCGGTGAACTGGTCGATCGTTACATCCGGAATGTCGATATCGTCCTGTCCGAGGGGTTCAAGAAAAGTCCCTTCCCGAAGATTGAGGTCAACCGCAGCGACATGAACCAGGAATTGCTCTGCTCACCCGCCGACAACCTTCTTGCCGTTTGCAGCGACCGGCCGCTCACGGCAGGGGTCACATGCCTGGATATCAATGACATCAATGGATTGGTGGATATGGTGGAAGCGCGTTTTCTGAAAAAAGAGCCGTCCTGGCCGACTCTGTCACCGTGACTACCAGCGGTCCTGGGCGGGGTTGCGCGGGCTGAAGCCCGCGGCTAACGATTTCAAGTCTGTCTCCATGCGCCTGCGCAGTATGGGGACACGACTGCGTCATGTCCCCATACAAGGGGGATGGGATTTCAGACTTTTTACGAAGATGTCAGCACAAAGAGCGCGTCGGCCACGACGGGCGCTGATCCGGCGATGATGATCGGATTCAGGTCGATTTCCGCAATCTCCGGATACAGCAGGGCGATGAGCCCGATTCCTTGCAGGATTCCGGCAAGCGCGGCTGTATCCACGGCGGGCATGCCGCGGAATTCACCGATAAGTTTTTTTGTCCGGATGCTTGTCAACATCTCTTGCGCTTCGACGGCGCTTAAAGGCGCCGACCGCCACGTCGTATCTCTCAGGGCTTCCGTCAGCACACCGCCCAGACCGAACAGGATGCAGGGGCCGAAACCGTCAAAGCGTGTCATCCCGGCGACGAACTCGCGGGTTCCGGACAACATTTCCTGAATCAAAACGGGAACATCGAAACCGGCCGCCTGCCGGATCGAACGCAGGGCCCGGCGGACTTCGTTTTCCGTCCGAAGATTCAAGACGATCAATCCCTTTCCCGTTTTATGCATGATTTCCCAGGAACAGGCCTTGGCCGCAACCGGGTAACCGATCTCACGCGCGGCCTGCACGGCCTCGCCCGCCGTCCCGGCTAGGCATTCCCGGGCGGTTCGGATGCCGTAAAGGGAAATAATGCGCTTGGCCTGGAATTCGTCCAGGGCTCGCTGTCCGTTCTGCAGCGCCTCTTTGATGATCTGCACGGCCTCATTCCTGCGGTCCGGAAGGGCGGGCGGGATAATGACTTCTCTTTCCCGGATCTCCTTGTGTCTCAGGAACGACGCCATTGCACGGGCGGCCTTTTCCGGGGCATCAAACACGGGGATGTCGTTGTCCTGATAAGCGCGGGTATAGTCGTCATCGGCGTCAAAAAACGAGGAGACCAGAAGCGGCAGGCCGTATTTTCGCGGCAGGGAGACGGCCTCAGTCAAATCCCTGCGGTAGCTTTCTATAAACTGTTCTTCATCGTTATTGTTTAGTAATTCACGAAGATGGGGATAAACTTCCCGCATAAAGCCCGTACTCATGGCACCGTGCAGGATGACGCCGTCCACCTCGCCGCTTTGCATGATCATTTCGGGGATCCGGGTGGACAGAAGATGCATGTCGAGATCGAAGGTCAGATCGACAGGATTAACACCGGAGGCATGTCCTTGGATCAGCGGACGAATCCGGCCTTGCAGTTCCCCGGAAAAGCGCGGCACGTCCAGACCGCCCTGGTCGGCGTTATGCGAGATGGCCGTTCCCGGTCCGCCGGAGTTGGTCACGACGCCGATTCTGTGGCCACGCAAGGGCGGCTGGGCGGCCATCGCCCACCCGTGGCCGTAGAGGTCTTCGATGGAATGCACCCGGATCACGCCGGCCTGTTTGAAAATCCCGTCATAGAGAAAATCCGGCCCGGCCATGGCCCCGGTGTGACTCATGCCGGCGCGGGCACCCGCCCCGGAGCCGCCCACGTACTGGGCCAGCACCGGTTTACGGGGCGTGATTTTGCGGGCCACTTCGATGAAACGGCGGCCGTCGCGGATGCCTTCGACATAGAGGATGATCGCTTTCGTATGTTCATCTTCGCCCAGATATTCCAGCGCGTCGATGATGTTGATGTTGGCCTCATTGCCGACACTGATGGCCTTGCTGAAACGGATACTCTTCTTGCGCAGATAGGCCAGCGTCTGGGTGACATAGGTCCCGCTTTGAGAAGCCATCCCGAGCATGCCGGGTTTCCCCGTCAGATTTGCGACAGTCAGGTTCAGGGAAAGTTGCGTATTGAGCATCCCGATGCAGTTGGGGCCCAGGAAGCGGATCCCGTAGCGAGACGCGATTTCCTTGAGGCGATCTTCCATGACCCGGCCTTCCGCGCCGGTTTCCCTGAAACCCGCCGTGATGATGATGGCCCGCCGGGTTCCGATGCGACCGAAGTCTTCGAGCACGGGGATCACCTGCTTCGTCGGCACCACGAGTATGGCCAGATCGGGCGGCTCCGGCAGGTCCAAGGGAGAGGCATAGGCCTTATGACCCAGAACCATGCCGTCCGTGGGATGAACGGGATAGAATTTGCCCTGATAGCCATCCTTGATAATGCTCAGGGCCTGCAAGGTTCCCATTTTCGAGGGATTGTTGCCCGCACCGGCGATGGCGACGGATTTCGGATTCATCAATAAATGTAAGGGGTTTTCCAATATTTTGTACTCCTTTCACATCTGGCCTTCAGAACGTAATATGCATTGTGACCATAGGCAATCGGAGGGGGCCTGTCAAGCAGAATTGATTCAATAATCAACTTTCCCTTCAGCACACCTCCGGTATCAGACAACCAAGGATCACCGTCACAGCAAAAGTTTTCGTGAGAGGGAAAGCTCATCTCCGAAATCGTGCATGCGGCGATCTTCAAAGAACTGCATCCTTTCAATTGGTCTTCAGGAGCGTTATTCCATTGACACACAATTTTATTCTTCGTATACTCCTGGCGCGAAACAGCAACCCATGAGGACCCCTTGCCGACTTTCGCGCAAAGCAATGCCAGAATGGTCATTTCCCCCACATAAGGAACAATGCTGATGGATGACCGGAGCGATTTAAGAATCTCCAAAAACCGGCTCGAAGCTCTCGTTGACGGCATTTTTGCATTTGCGATGACCCTGCTTGTCACCGGCCTGGTCATCCCCAACCTTTCAAAGACGGAGGCAGAGGCAACGCTCGCTATCCGCATCGCCGAAATGCGATCCGAGTTCATTTCATTTCTGGTTGCGTTCTTTGTTCTCGCTTCGTTCTGGCGTCGGCACCACTGGCAGTTGCACTATGTCGGCAAGGTTGACTCCGGTATCATGAGGATCACGCTGTTCATTCTGGCGTGTGTGGTCCTGATGCCGTTTACTACGAATATCAGTGGGGATTACTCAGATGTGCAGGTTGCTGTCGACCTCTTCCATGTCAACATGTTCAGCATCGGGCTGTTCTTCCTCATTCACTGGTGGTACCTGACGAGAAACCCGGATATCACGTCTATTGCGATCAGCCGTCGCGATGCTTCAAACGGGATGTGCGGGGCCCTCGTCACGCCGGTTATCTCCGCACTGGGATTCGTCCTCTCATTTTTCAGTCCATCATGGTCGATGGCTACATACCTCCTTATTATGCCCTGTCTCGCTATCGTAAGGAAATACTGTCAGTGAATATTTCAGAATATTCCCGACAATCCGTCTCTCTCCGGGAGAGATGTTGGCGCCATATTCGCGGTCCTGTGTGCCGCGACCGGCCGGCCACTGTCGTCTTCTCATGCGTAAAGATTCCTGTCATGTTGGCTTGAGCTATTTTAAGAACTATGCAATCATAAGGAATAATCGTTGAAAGACTGAACGTCTCCGGGAACCGCCAGGCGGCAGAGGGAGAAAACAAACATCAACTTTTGGCGTCGGGAGAACCCACTCTACTCGACTCAATCTTGCAAGGAAGGAGTCCCTATGAACTGGAAGTCTATTCTTTTTATAGTTACCGTTGTAGTTGGCATCATGATCGAACACACGACGGATGCCTGTATGGTGTTCCGGCTAAAGGCGGGGGACGGCGCCGTCATCACCGGACGATCGATGGAGTTCATCCAAGATCTCAAATTCGACCTGATCGTCGTGCCGCGCAACATGGAGATCATCAGTCCCGCGCCTGACGGCAAGGATGGGGCGACCTGGAAAACCCGATACGGGTATGTCG
>JAZDIK010000112.1:0-2065 GCA_043805145.1 Pseudomonadota bacterium
GAAAAAACCGATAAGTTGCGAATATCGATTAGAGCCACGTCGCCGCTGTACTCCGCATGGAAATGAGGTGGATTGTGATCGTCAAAGAACATTTTGATAACGATTCCGAAAAAACGGCTGATTTCAGGCATAAATGGGCTCGCAACGTAAGGTGGGAAAAACATCTTCCGGTTTCTTTCCCGTTATTTTGAGGTACAAGGAGTCAGGGCAGAGATCAATTTTATCGAGCCAGACAAGCTCGCCGAATGAACCGATTTGAACCTGTTCGAAAATATGTGGGTCAATCCACAAGGTGAAAGCACCTTTGCCGACTAAATCAGAGAGGTCAACAATCCCACATACACCGTCATCAAAAGCCACTTCAAGACGATAATTTTTTAATACGGACACCTTGGTGATTTTAACCATTGTTTCGCACCTCCTTTTTGTCTTTATAGCATGTAACGGAGTGTAATGAAAGAGAGTGACGACGCAACCTGAAAGCCAACAATGTTTATATGGTTTCCAGATAATACCGCTTTTCGTAAGTACATCCGTATAACGCGTCAACCGGGATAAAAGATAAAACTAGTTATATTAAGATATTACATAAATGCATGCACCTGTCGAGCGTCTTATATGGTTTCCGCATAACACAAAGCAATTTACCTCTACAGGCTATCGGCTGGACTTCGCACACCATGCCCACCCCGGTTCAGTACGTGTGTATAGATCATTGTCGTTCTCACGTCTTTGTGTCCCAGGAGTTCCTGGACCGTGCGGATATCATATCCGTCCTCCAGAAGATGCGTGGCAAAGGAATGACGCAGGGTATGACAGGTTGCCCGTTTGACGATATCCGCTTTTCGGACAGCTTCTTTAAACGCTTTTTGCAAGAGTGACTCATCCACATGATGACGCCCCTCTTGAGCGGTTACCGGATTTCTCCAACGATTCTCTTGCGGGAAAATCCATTGCCAACGCCATTCGACAGGCGCATTGGGGTATTTACGGTCCAGAGCGTCCGGCATTACCACCCGCCCCCATCCGCCAGATAAATCCTTCTCATGAATTGCCTTGATCGTTTGCAAATGGACTTGAAGTGGCTTTATAAGCGATTCGGGAAGCATCGTCATGCGATCTTTGGCACCTTTGCCGTCGCGAACGGTGATTTCATTGCGGCTAAAATCGACATCCTGAACCCGCAGCCCCAGGCATTCCATCAACCGCAAACCAGCGCCATACATGAGCGATGCCATGAGCCACTTGTCGCCCTTCAAGTAATTGAAGACCGCCTTGACTTCCTCTCTATTCATGACGATGGGCCTTCTGGTCGGTTTTCTCGCCCGGATCACCTCTCCGAGATCGCCGATTTCATGATTCAGAACGTATCGATAAAGAAAAAGGAGTGCGCTCAGAGCCTGGTTCTGAGTTGATGCGCTGACATGTTCTTTCACTGCCAGATGGGTCAGGAATTGGTTTATTTCAGGTTCGGCCATCTCCGCCGGATGCCGCACATGATGAAAAAAGATGAAGCGCTTGACCTAGTGGCAATAGGTCTGTTCAGTCCGTCGGCTGTAGTGGCGCGAGCGCATCGCTTCCCGGAGTTGATCAAGGAGTTTCTTTTTAGGTGGTCCCGGGGGATCGGCGGGAAGATCATCACTCGCCTTCATAGAAGAAGCGATTCGATGGGTGGGTACGATTTTCAGCGGTGCTCTTGTCCCGGTCATTCCTCTGCTCCAAAGCCCTTTTGAAACGTCAGGAAGGAACCTGCGAACCGATGTGTTGCTTAATCAGGATTCAGAAAAGCTGAAGCAATAAAGTATGTTAAAGTCTATTTGTCAATGACTTTAAAAACATCGTATTTCAGAGCAGGGAAAAGAGTGGGTACGGTGCTGAGGGATCGGGGATACCCTACATGAAGATGCCGACTGACTTCTGGGCGATGAGCAGGAAGTCGCGCGGGAAGACGCCCATGTGGAAAAGGGCCCACAGGCTGATGATGATCACTACGGAATAGGCAGGAGAGAAGTCCGTCCGGCGGAACTCGCCGGTGGATTCCTTGAAATACATGGCCATGATGACT
>JAZDIK010000113.1:0-2311 GCA_043805145.1 Pseudomonadota bacterium
GATCATCGGCGTGTCCAGCCATACTCCCATCGTGCCGGTCGGCGTCTCAATACCCTTTCCTCGCGGTCCGCATTCACGGAGAATTGCCGCGGAAAGCGCATCTCTTGTTTCTAAACGATTGACAAAGGGTTCACCATCGCAATTGACCACGTGGGCGCCCTCGGCCCTGATTGCTTCGGAAAGAAGCAGGCCCAGCATCTGTTCCGGCCATGCAATCCCCGTGGGATGATATTGAATATATTCTATGTACAGCAATTTCGCATTGGCCCGAGACGCTATAACAATTCCGTCGGCGGTGGCTCCGTAGTGATTCGAAGTAGGAAACCCATTCGGATGCAGGCGACCCATTCCGCCTGTAGCCATAATGACCGCCCCCGCCTCAACAACAAGATTCCTGCCTGTGTCGAGATCCTCCAGAACGGCACCGACACACTGGCCGTCTGGATCCAAAATCAATTCGACTGCAGGGCTAAACTCCAATACTTCAATATCTTTATTGCGAATCTCATCGCCAAGAACACGCATCAGCTCTAACCCCGTTAGATCCTTGACGGAATGAGATCTTTTAAATGCATGGCCTGCCGGCATGTGGTTGAAGTAACTTCCGTCAGCGTTTCTGTCGAAACATACTCCCAGCTTTGTGAGCCACTCCAAAATAGACGGCGCCTCGTTCACCAATGCTTCAACCACGTCAGGGATGTTTTTAAACCGACCCCCCACCATGGTATCGATATAATGAGCCGCCGGTGAATCTTCCGGCAAAGAAGAGACGGCAATGCCTCCTTCCGCCATGATGGTATTTGAATCACCCAACCTCAATTTCGTGGCAAGGATGACCTTCGCACCGTTTTCGTGGGCCGTCAAAGCGGCAGTGACACCCCCGCCGCCGCCGCCGATGACCAGCACATCGGTCTTATAGTCCGGCTTGCTCAGGTCGACCGCATCCAAGTTCAAACGGCTCGGAGACTCCATTACCGCCGCCATCACTTTCGGAACGCGCTCTCCCTTGTTTGCCCCACACCGAAGGAGTACCTTGTCTCCCTCTCGAAAGTCGGGATGGTGGCTTTTGAGCAACGATGCCTTGTCTTCCGCGCTTAATCTTGGAAACTCATAGTTATTAAGGCGATCTTTTCTTCGTTGCTCTACCTTTTCGACTGAAGGCCTCATGCCTGCAGGGTATGACATATCGCTCTCTCTCCTCCTTGTAATGACGACTACCTTGCATTCCTACCTTCCGGCGTCTCCCTTTACTGCATTACGGAGTTTGCAAAGATTCTTCTGCGTTCATGCTTATAACCATTTGTGAGTTGATCCGCTTTATTGTGCCAAGGTTGAAACCAGGAAATCTTTGTATTCTATGAGGTGATTCCGCATGAGAGTGGCCGCTGTTGTCGCATCGTTCTTCTTGATGGCATTCAAAATCTGCCTGTGGCATTCCACATATCGATCGATATATATAGGTAAAGTCAATCCACCCGATACGAAACCGTACACGCGCCTACGGAGGTAGACGACATTTTTTTTCAATGCTTCGTTTCCCAACTTTTCGACAAAATACCCATGAAACTCGACGTTCAATGATCTGTATTCCAGATATTTTTTCTTCTTCGAATATTCCTTCATCGTTTGAATCAACTTCGTGAGATACGCGATATCGCTCTTAGTAACTTTTCCTTCGG
Source organism: Pseudomonadota bacterium (assembly GCA_043805145.1). Lineage (GTDB taxonomy): Bacteria > Desulfobacterota > Syntrophia > Syntrophales > Fen-1087 > JAPLJM01. The sequence continues at coordinate 1,680 of JAZDIK010000113.1, forward strand.
CAACGACGATTTCCGTGGCATAGGACTCCAGCACGGCAATAATGGTGAATATCTCATCCACCATCTTTATGGATATCTTTTGGACTATGGCCCCAACATTCTTTCTTAAAAGGATGTAGCCTTCCCGCTCCATTTGAATGAGGGCTTCCCGGATGGGCGTCTTACTGACGCCGAACCTCTCAACCAAATCTGCTTCCGACAACCTTTCGCCGGCATTAATACTTCCGCCAAGGATATCGCTCACCAATTGCTCATAAATCATTTTCCTGAGCGGCATGTCTGACTGATTTGGTGCGTTATTCCTGCCTGTGTCAATGGAATCGGGCATAAAACAACCTTCTCATATAATATCTAATATCACATCTAATTTTATATATGACACGCTTTCTCGTAGATGTCAAGAAAAAATGAGAGCATAGACGATACCTTGGCAGGCGCGGTCCTTTTGTGGTACAATATCTCCGAACGGGTCGGGTCTGCACCCCAAGGGATCGGCCGGAAAACCACATGGGCGGGCAATTCCCATTAAGAAAAGAAACGCCGCCGGAGAACAGACGCCCCGCAAATCCGACCTGACCGACCGCAGGGAGGTGGAGGAACGGCTGCGCCGGAGTGAAGAAAGATACCGCCGG
>JAZDIK010000114.1:0-18612 GCA_043805145.1 Pseudomonadota bacterium
GGATAAATTCTTTCAACTAATTCTTGCCACTTGTTTGCCAAAAACCAAGATGAGCCACTCGTGCCCCATTCACCCAGGCCAGCACAGACAATCCAAGATCGGGTAGGAAACTCAGGAGGAGTAATTCTTAAAATAAAGCCATGATCAGCTTCGTTTGAGCATGTAAAGGGAAGATTTACGCCGGTGGGTAATGAAAAACCATTGGGAGACATTCGAATAAATATATTCGCTTCAGATGCTAATGTATCTTCACTCTTGTAATTTGAACCAGGACCCCCACAGGAAATTAAATTGCTATCGAGTAAAGAACTTGCTTCGGTGTCCGAAACCAGCAGTGGACGGAGCTTTCCTGGAAGACCCAACAACGCCGCAATGTAAGTCAATGCACGAACATCACCCCCGCTTATAGGATTTTCAATAGAGTATGATTCACCCGACGGAGCGCCACCTCGTCGCAGCGGTTTAATGTAGGGATGGGTTATTTGTCGTCCAGATTGATCCGTCAAGGGTGGCAGAAGAAGCTGGCCGTATGCAATTCTGATTTCAGTATCAGTCTTGAATTGAAACCCAAGAAGGCGTTGGAGATGATACGAACGAAATCGGTGACGAGCACTAACATAAATCGCTGTTAAAGCAGAAACGATTATGCCACCAATTACATTGAATAGTATTGATTTGGTATCTGCATCCATTATTCTATATGCCCAACGGTGGAGTTAAGGGGGGCGCGGCGGTTTTTTGCCGCGTCCCCCTTAAGTGAATTGTTATGTCTTTGATTTTCTTTCCATAAACTTGTTGAACTTTTCGGTTAGTACAAAAACATACTCACAGATTGCATTTACGAAATCTAAAAGATCTTTCGCATCTTCTTTTGATATCTTTTCATCTGAGGCGTGCGCACCTACATTTCTCTGCTTTCTTAATTCCTCGCCCCATTTGAATAATCTCTCGTCGATTATCCCCTTTTCTTTCAATTCCTTTAGACCAACGGAAAGGGTTTTGTTTTTCGCCGAGTAATGCTTGCATACACCTTCTAGTGTACGGCCAGACATGACAACAGATGCAGAGTAGGCTTTAGCTTTGTAGCAAATTCTGGCCTCGATTAATGAATTCCTTGCTATTTCCGGAATATCCCAATCAACATGACTCTCCTGTTTAGGCCAGAGCCTATTAAGGCTTGACCATTCATGTTTGCTGGGTCCGACTTGAATTAATTCGGTACCTCCGAGCAAAGGATTATTGCACACGGGACACTGCACCAATACGGCTTTGAAAGGAAAAGGATCTTCATTGGGGTCGTACGACTCATGCTCCCCTTTCAATAAACCATCTACCTTAGACTCGCAATATAGGCATTCGATAATCATATATTCCTACCTACGACATAACGGCGGAGCCAAGCGGCGGCAGCATGCGGGAAGGGTAGCTTCCAGTGCATGCGAAACGCCGACCGTCTTCAGCGATTTGTTGGCGCCGTGCGAATCAGCGCGCAAGGCAATTATTTCTCGTTTTTACAATCGCCATCGGCATTGATGATCAGTGCGCCAACAAAGAGCTGAAAGCGGTAGCTTAGTGCCGTCGCGCGTAGCACGGCGGCAACGGCACAAATCTAAGCAGGGATACAATTGTCTGCTGCAGGCTGTTGTTAACTATCATCTAAATCCATGCCAACTCTACTTGACTACAAATAATACGTCGGTCAAAGCAGTAAATGTCTGTGGCTTGCCTTTGTATTTAAAAGCAATTTTCAAGTCAGCAATCTTTTTCTTGGCAAAATTATCCAAGTAGTCTTTTATAACTGGTTTCAGCAAATCCATGTTTCGCTTCAATTTCCATGAACCCGTGAAGTCTTCAGTGTCAACGAGTACCAAAAAAAGTCTGTTTTCAGATCCGAAGCGCATTTCGCCCTGATTTTCATATAGCCATTTTGCGAGTATGTGGGGATTTTGTTGTGCTTCATTTAAAATTTGCACCTTTTCATTCTTGAGTGTTTCAATCAGATTCTTGCATTCCTTAGTACCCTTGTCTTTCATTTTTTCAATAATTTCATAGGAGATGTCCGTTTGTTTAGCATTCTTGTCAAAGTCAATTTCCAATTCTCTTGCTTTTGCCTTTAAATAGGTAATCTCGACCGGGAATCCAAGTTCATTTCTTTTTGCCTTGATATATTCCGCTGGCAGGTACGTCACCTTCAAATCGAATGGAACATTACCAATAAAAAAATCAACGTGCTTTATTTGGCCCACTGTAGGTAGCACAGATTCATGGGACTTGAATATATGCTCAATGAGAATACTTGACCAGTGATTGTACCAACTGTTGAGTACATACCCCTGCACTGCGGTGCTTATTTCAGTCTCGAACTTCGAGACAAGCGCATCATAAGACTGGAGAACTTTTACATATCGGCTTACAAGATATTTGTCGAGAGAGTTCTGATAATCACCACCCCAATCAAACGTCTTCAGTTTGTAAAGTTCAGATACAAGTTTATTCGTGTCCAACCCAGCCGAAAGGCTCTTATTCTTCTTCCCGATGTATTTATTCAGGATGATATGTGATTGCACTGGATTCATCGAGAGATGGTTATAGAGCTCAAGAAATTGCCCATTTAGTGAAGTTTCCCTGAGTTCTATTTTGTTTTCGGCCACAAACTCGGAGATTATTTCTTTTCGCACAATCGATTTTACTTTTAGCCAAAGAAGGCCTTCTGTGTCTGAACTGAATTCTTCCAGTTTTTCACTTTCATGCAACTTCTTCCAGTAGTCGAAGGATTTCATTCTTTGTACTCCTATTCCTTTTCCGGGAAACGAGATGACCACCCTGGGATGTTAAAAAAGGCTTCTGATAATTGATATTCACCATTGTCTTGACGCTTCTGATATAAGATTACAAAGTCGTTTTTCATAGCACCTTTGCGATTATCTTGCACAACAGATGTGGCCGAGTAAGCCATAGGGAAACAACCGACAAACTTGAGGGCATCGGATGTCTTTTCAATGCATTTCAGATACTGCCAACTTTCTTCGTCTCGCGCATTGAAATACAGCGATATGTACCCATTTTTCTTGAGGACTCGAGATGCCTCTGAAAAGAACTCCCTCATCTCCGCATTGTAGATACTTTTTGATTTTTGACGTTCCTTTGCATTGGATACTACAATTTCCCTATCGAAATCAACATTGTAGCCCAACAAGGAATTCCACAATTCACTTAACTCAAGATACGGGATGCGGTCACTATGAGGGGGATCTGTACAAATGAACGAGATGCTTTCTGTTGGTATCTTCATAAGCGTTAGCCTACAGTCCGCATTCATAAGCCATGCGTCAAATGCAGAAGAACCAATAGATGAAGGTTCATTCGAGATGGCGTAGACGGACTGTATCTGTTGGGAAAGAGTCTTTAGCAGTTTATGCGCCCGATTTTTGAAGCAATTCCATACGTTGATTTCAAAATGCGTATCGGGTAGCCAGAAACCAATTACCCAGCTACCAACCTCTATCTTGTTCCCATTCCCATTTCTCTTGCCATTAGTTCGGTTTTTGATGGCAAATACCATGTTTGACATTTGACCAGCCGAAGCCGTCAGCGTAAGAAGGAGTGCTCTTTTCAGGTGTAATGGATATTTGTCGATGGCTTCAATTAGCAAGTCAATATTACGCATTGCTCTACCAGTGAATATATCACTGACTGACATCGTCGGTTTAACATTTATGCGAGAATTCGTGAAGAAACTGAGATCCCTAAAATTCTTCGGACTATAATCTCGGTACGCTGAGAAAGAATTCAAGTCATTCGGAGAAGGTTCAATCTCAATCCGATTTCTACCGGTTTCCGGCTTAATCCAGATTGAGACGATTTTGTTCTTTTCCCAGAGGTAATGGGATGCAATGCGGTTGTCAGAGGTTTTGTACGAACTATTGATTTTCTCGGCTACACTTTGTTCAATCTCAATCAATGCCCGATAATATTCTTGATCAGATGGAAGACTAAGTAAGAAAAATGTGTGCTCAATAGCGAAAGGATTTATATCAATGCCGATGAACCGCCTATTTCTATCTAAACACTCTCGAGCAATCAATCCTGATCCAAGAAACGGATCCATCACGATATCGCCCCTGCTGGTGCAATTCTCAATAAGGTAAGATAGGCTTTCAGTGGGTTTCTTCCCCCAGTACTTATGAAAACCTGCTAAACCAGTATAGGTTTCAGGGTTCACAAAATCTGCAACAATGGTTGGCGTTGTGGGTGTTGGAAAAAGACTCATTTGTGTTGTTTCTGATGGCTTGGTAAATGTCATTTATATTTCCTATTCATTATATTCTGCCGTCTCTAATTCAGTCTAACGCCAAGGTTCACCGGGAGCCAGTTTTACCGGCGATCTGGTGGAACCGGTTGTTCGGTTTTCTATTTTCTGAATTCTTTTATGGCCTTCATTAGTTTCATGCCAGCGCTCCAAGTAAGCTCATTCCCCTCATATTCGCATCTGTAAAGCCCTTGGAGATTAGAGGGAATGGGAAGCCGTTTGTCCCACACAAGAACCACTTTTCTGTCGTAAAGCACGAAAGCCGCGCCGATTTCAATTAGCACGTTGTCATTAATCGAATAACTCCCCTTTGCGTCTTTGCTGCTTTCTTCAACATTAACTACAATGATACCTGCTTTGCATCGGCGCATGGCGTTAAAAACTTTTTCCGGCACGGGAATCGCCGTCGTCTCTTCTGCTTCAGCAACCTCTCCTCTAATATCCGCCATTTCGAGCATAGTCTGTACCTGATCAACAATCTCCATGTTCTTCCCGTGCGATATGAAAACCTGGAATTGCTTTGACAGCATCTGGAGGGTAGGTACAGCAGGTTCTTCTGGAAGTTTGGAGCCCTCAGGTTGTGTATCAACATTTTCCGTTTCTTCTTCTGTTTCGATCTCAGGTTTGACCCATGGTGGGGCGCTTGGCCCGCTCTCTATGAATTCTTGCAGGGCATCCCTGTTTAACTCCAGCCGTGTCTGTTGACCCCGACGGCCAATATAAAGTTTGCCGAGTCCAGCAGCCTGGGTCACGTGGAAGAAGGAAACTGCTTGTGCTGTGAGTGTTGCATCAGCACCAGTCCCGCAAGCATCTCGATGGTGTTCATGCCAGTGAGAGGCCACATCTACGGTATTGAGTACCGGCAGATTCTGGTGAAATGCCCATTCCAGGACAGAGCGATATGCTGGCACCGAGTTGACGATATCCAGAAATACTGAAGGCTCCGATTTTGTTCCACGTGCGATTTCCCAACCACGTTTAGAAAGTTTTAAACGATCGGTGTCTTTGGCTGTAATATCCCAGAACTTGTATGCGCTGAGTTTCCGATGGTCGAGTGACTGTTTTTTGACAGCCGCTTTCGCTTCCGAAATAGTTGCTCCAGTTGGCTTATTCTTCAGATAAGCAATTATTCCGCGGACATCGTCTGCCGTAGCAAGAATAGGTAGTGCCATTTTAGCCTCCAAATTTGTATATTATGAACGCAACAATAAAAATATTCGAAATTCGCCTTTTCCGATGATTTAAATATCACCATAACATGGGTCATTTTCTATTCAAAGGAAAATATTGCATGATTACAAAATGATATATATTTACATCGTTTCGGATATGATGGTGATAAGGGATAAAAACGCGGTTCGTAAAATCTGGCTCCGCCTCTCTATGCTCCCAGTATCTTGTCTGCCGCTTTCATGGCTGAGGAAAAGCTGATGTCGCCGGAGCAGCCGTCGCCCCGGACGGTGTCGCCGATCAAATAAAGTCCCTTGATGGCGGGGCATTCGATATCAGGTCTGTGAGGCTTTGACTGGGCCGGCGTCAGGACATTGCCGTTCATGACAGGCACAACGACCTTTCTTTCCCTGACGACCCCGGGCATAAAATCCGGGAAAATGGTCGAGATGGTGTCTTTCAGCCTCTTTTCCGTCTCCTCGATGGTCTTCTGATCGCCGTCAAAGTGCCAGGGAAGCATAATACCCCAGGTCGAAAGATATTTGCCGGGAGGCGTGAAGGAATCATCGGCATTCGACTGGAAGCGCGCCCATATGGGGATGTCAACGCCGAGTATGCTGGAGCGTATGTTTGTAACGGGCCTGTCGGTAATGAAGTCAATGGTCAGACCGGAGCTGTGCTCGAGATTCTTTGCATAATCGAGCACGGCCTTTGGCAGTTGCCGGTTGTCAATCAAATCCGACAACAGGGGCAGCCTCGCGGCAAAGATGACGGTTTCGGCCCTGTACGTTGCCTTGTCAGTTTTGACGCCCGTCACAAAGGCGTTTTCCGTCTGGATCTCTTCGGCCTTTTCCTGGAGATGGATTTCGCCGTTAGAGTCGATGTGTTTTTTGAGCTTTGAGAATAACTGGGCGGAACCGCCTCTGGGCTCACCGACGCCGACCCCGGCCTTGAATACCCGCTGCAGGAATTCAATGACCTCGCCTGCACTGACTTTATCGGGCGACGGGCACATGATGGTCATGCCGAGAAACGGCAGGAATGCCTCGACTTCGGAATTCTGAAACGATGCTTTATAAAAATCAAGCAGGGTTTTATCATACCACTTGCAGGGATCGGCCTTTTTAATCCTGATCAGCAAAACGAGCAGCGCCAGCCTTGCTCCGACGGAGAGCATGGGCGTTTTCAGGAACCCTGCGGGGCCTGCGGGTCTCTCCCAGAGCCTGCCCTTGAATATCAGCTTTGCGTCCTTGGCTTCGGGCAGGAAATCGATTGCATCGCCGAGCCTTCTGAATACAGCGTTTGCAATGCCCTTGTGTGAAAGCCTGTGCGAATGGGCGCCGTATTCCCAGACATAGCCTGCCTCGTCCGTGTATGAGCGGGCCCTGCCGCCTATGGTGTCCGCTGCTTCAAGGACGATGACTTTCCGGCCCGCGCTCGCCAGCAGGGCTGCGGCGCTCATGCCAGCGTAACCCGCTCCGATGATGATTGCATCTGCCATGAGGAATGTCCAAATCCGCTTTTAAACGTTTTTTTTGAGATCGCCGATGAACTCGTCAACGGTCTTTCTGCTTTCGTGCTGCATCAGGATGTCATGGGCCAGATCGCCGCACAGCCTGTCATCATGGTCCGGCGCAAGGTCCCACTTTTTCATGATCCAATCGCCCGGCCGTTTGAAAAAGACAGTGTTCGACATGGGGTTCAGCCACGCAGGATATTTCATTTCGTCAAGCTTGTCCTTTTGATACTGCGCGATTTCAAGAATGTATGCGGCCTGTTTCTTATATTCTTTCTCGCCGTTACGGGTTATTTGCCACCAGAACTTCAAGGCTCCCAAGGCCGAACGGGAACAGGTAATGGTAGGAACGGCATCGTTGAGATAGGGCACCCGAAACGGGTTTTGGCTGTTGAACACCGCGTTCGTTGTGATGAAAAGGCCCAGAGGCTCATCAAACCCGAAGAACTTATGTCCGCTGACGGCAATTGAGTCAAAAGCAAGCTTCTGCTTGTTGATGACGTCCTTGAATGGAGAAAATGGTATGTAGCCGCCAAAGAGCGCCGCATCCAGCATGGTGTAGACAGCGGGCGGATTCGCCCGGCGAAGGGCGGCGGCAATAGCGGGGTGATCGTCAATAGCCCCTTTGAACGTAGTCCCGATGGCAACGACCACCAGCGCAGGCTTTGACGGGTCTATCGCCTTTTCAAAGGCGGATACGTCCATTTGACCCATAGGAACGGCCGGGATGATCCTCAGTTCGAGGTTTTGCAAATCAGCCAACTTCTTGATGGAGTAATGAGCCTGGTCGGAAACGTACACAATGGGCAACTGCTTCGTCTTGGACTGAAGGTATTTGACCCCGAAATACATTCCGTGCATATTGCCGTCAGTTCCGCTGTGGGTCACCATTCCCCAGGTCTCGCCCGGCTTGAAGCCGAATAATGGCGCGAAATATTCGATGACTTCATTCTCGAAAGCGTGGCTGTTCATCAGGGCGCTTTCTTTTCGGGGGTTGCCCACGTTGTTCATCGAAACATTGCACAGCCCGGAGTCAACGAACCACTTGTAAAAGTCTTTCATGTTGAGGTTCTGATTGATGGGATAGCCCACGGCATGTTGCTTTCGTTTGATCACTTCTTTGGCAAAGGCGTTTAAACGATTCATGGGAAGGGGAGCTGCAAAGGCGTCACCGACCATGATGCCCGATGGCCCCTTGACCATCAGGTCTTTCAGCGTATCGGCTCCCGCCACTCCAACTGCCACAGCACCCGCAAGGTTGATAAACTCTCGACGATTCATAATTTTGCCTCCTGAATTGAGTTGAGTAGACCGGTTTCTCCCGATGCTACAAGTTGAAGTTTGTTTCTCCGTTATCCGCACGGCGAAAAATACCTTTTTTTTTGCAGTTCATTGGTTGCCTCCTTTGTGTGGCGTTGTCTATTTTTAAATGTCTCGGCGCCGCTTGCATAATCATTCATGATGAAGTAAATTATTCTCAGGAGAAAAAAATGTTTGTCAGACCGAAAGAGGCGGCCACGGTCATTGTCCTGCGCCGTAGAAACGAACGGCAGGCTGAAGGATTCGAGGTGCTCATGGTCCTCAGAAGCAACGAGAGCAAGTTCGTTCCGGGTTCCTATGTTTTTCCGGGCGGCGCTCTCGATGATCAGGATTGCGCGCCGGAAATGGAAGCGCTCTGCCGGGGCGTCGAACCGTCCGGCGCCTTAGCCGCCCTAAAGGGCATTTCCACGCCTGCGATGGCCCTGGGCACATGGGTGGCGGGCATCCGGGAAACTTTTGAAGAAGTCGGCCTCCTGTTGGCCTACCGGGCGGACCGCCGTTTACTGTCTTTCGACCATGACAATGCAGATCGTTATGAGCGTTACCGATCCCTCCTTCTGCAGGGAAAGCTGACCTTCGGGGAAATCCTGCAAAAAGAAGCGCTGACGCTCGCGGCGGAGCGGCTTCATTATTTTTCCCACTGGATCACACCCGGGCTTTTGCCCATCCGCTATGACGTCCGGTTCTTTGTCGTCGAGGCGCCGGCCGGGCAGGAGGCGCGTCACGACGGCATCGAATTGACCGACCACATCTGGATCACGCCGCAGGAAGCCCTGCGCCGCTACCGGGAAAACCGCTTCGAGATGGTCTATCCGACCCTTATGACGATACAGGAGCTGGCGCCGTATCGGCAGATCGAAGAGGTCATCCGCTCCACTGCCGCCAAACCCATCGTTGCCGAGTCCCGATAGTCATGGGCTTTCCATTTCTCAAGCCTGATGAAAAATCATATCCGGAAGCTCCAGGCAGGTCAACGATCCGCCATAGACAGCGCCCGTATCAATACCGATCTTGTTGGGTTCCACCAGCGGATCCGAAAAAGGCGTATGCCCGAAAACCACTCTTTTCCCGAAATCATGAGCCGACCGGATAAACTCAAAACGGCTCCAGAGCAAATCATCCAGGTCCTGCTCCGGCAGCGGGACGCGCGGCCTGAGACCGGCATGGACAAAGATATGATCTGCCGTCTCGTAATAGGGAAGGAGCGACTGATAAAATCGCAGATGCTGCTCCGGCACCCGGAAGGATGGATCCAGCCTTGATTTCTGAAACCCGTAGGACACAAGCGTGCTGGACCCGCCATTGGCCAGGAACAACTCCGCATCCCGATGTTCCATATAGTAATTCATAAACATCTGTTCATGATTTCCGAGCAGACAAATGACGTGATCCAGCCTCTCCCTGAGGTCAAGGATCGTATCGACCACCCCCCTGGGATCGGGGCCCCGGTCGATATAATCTCCGATAAAGATCAGCCGATCCTGCCGCGCGTCGATATCGAGGCGGGCGATCAGCGCTGCCAGCCGGGTTGCACAGCCGTGAATATCCCCGATAGCGTAAATCCGGCTCATGATTTTTACTCATGACAATTGTTCGCGGCAGAAATCGCGGAAGTTGTTCACGGAAATAAAAAATTCCCGCATCATGATCACCCAGTAATACCGCCCTCTGGGGGTCAGATAATAATCGGGGGGGGCATACCGCAAGCCGCCCGCCACCCGGAAAGCCACCAGATCAAGCCAAAGATACCGGAAAAGGTGATCGCCGTACTTTTTCTGCAAGGCCGGAATGTCCAGCTTCATCCCGAAGAGTTTCATAAGAAAATCGTAGCGGATCTGATCCTTGAGGCTGAAATCGCGGGAGGCCATGAGCGGCATCTCGCCGCGCTCGACCTGGGCGATATATTGCCTGATGTTGAATGTATTGGCATAACAGGTTCCATCCAGATAGCCGATAGAGTCGCTGCCGAGCCCGGCATATTCATCGTAATCGACGATATACTCGTCGATCATGGCCGTCTTTTTAGAGAAACACCAGGCCGAGGAGAACCGGTAGGCGGGCGCAAGCCTCTCTGCGATCCGGCGATAAAAACGCTCTTCCTGGCGGTAATCCACCCGCCCCAGGGTCTTGCTCACCACCGCGCGCGTGGAATCCGAAACCATGAGCGGGTAATAGGTGATCTGGTCTATTCCTATCTCCGTGAGGATGTCCAGATCGCGGTCGAGGCTGTCCATGCGCTGGGAGGGAAAATTGAAGATCATATCGGCGTTCAAGGTATCAAACTGCCCGAGGACCTGCTTGAGCCGGTCGCGAATCGTCTCGCCGCTGCCGTACTTGTTGAAGCGGTCCATCGCCCTGAGCAGGCCGTTGTCAAAGCTTTGAATCCCCACGGAAAGCCGGTTAACGCCCACGCGCTTCAAGGCGACGATGTTCGCATCGGTCAGATGATTCGGATTGGTTTCGACGGATATCTCGCGGATATGGAACGACTCGCGGGCCAGTGCGAGCGTGTCTTCCAGTTCGTCGATCAGAACCGTCGGGGTGCCGCCGCCGACATAAATGCCCTGAAAGGCGAACCCTCTTTTTTTATAGAGCAGCAATTCCAGACGCAGGGCCCGGCAATAAGCCCGGCAGAGGGATTCATCGAAGACGATGCGGTTGAAGGAACAGTAGGGGCAGAGCTTCTCACAGAAGGGGATATGCAGATACAGCAGGCGCGGCGTCTGTTGTGTCGCCTCCGGAATCCGCGGCACGACGCCCTCCTCGAAGCGCATCGATCTGGCAAATTCCTGCCGCACCTTGTGCGTGATGATCTGATTAATCAAGGAAAAATCCCGCCTTTTTGAAAGCTTTCGTATTCGGCCCGGGTTACATTTTTCCCGCAGGCTTCGCAGGTCAGGTATCGGTAAATGACCGCGCAACCGATCATTTCTGTTCTGATCAGATCATCGGTTCGGGTATCGCCCACATTTGTCCCGGATTTTAGAACAATTTCATCGCTCCCGCACCGGGAACAGATCTGCCGTGATTTGCAGTCATGCTTGTTCATGTTGCGGCATCTTTCCTTTCAGGCAGGTAAGTCTGCAGCAATAGAAACGGGCGGGAGCGCGCTTCCTGCAGAAGGGGACATGAAGAGACAGCCTTGAGAGCTTGTATTACCTTACGATGATTTCCACCCGACGATTCCTGGGTTCAGCCACGCCATCCGGTGTTTCTATTAATGGTTTCTCCTTACCGTAAAATTCAATTTCGATAATGGCGCGATCAACACCCCTGGAAACAAGGACATCCGCAACCGATTTGGCACGCAGCAGCGACAGCCTGCGATTATATTCAATCGATGCAACCGCGTCGGTATGGCCGATCACACTGACATAATTTGATTTTTGCGACTTGATCGCCTCCAAGATTTCCGGAATCAATTGAAGAGACTGGTCTGTCAGTTCGGTGCTGCCACGATTAAAATACATCATGAAGACGGCAGGCGGCTTAGGTTGGGCCTCAAGAGCATCTTTAAAGATAGATCTTACATCTTTTTCGTCCATGATCTTCGGTCTGCTGGGGATCCGATCATGGCTTACGACCTCCGTCGACTCCCAGGGTTTGTCCAGCCTTTCCGATCCCGCGGAAGTGCGTACCTCGATCTGGCCGACCTTGCCGTCCGGATCAGGCAGGAGCACAAACCGTGTTGCGGGAGCACAGCCAATATAAAAAAATGCAATAACAGAGAAAATAATGCAACACTTTAATCGTCGCAAAACCGCACCGCGACACACCTTGGCTACTGTGAACGGCATCATCATGGCTTTTATTGGATTGCGCAAAATTGCCCGACTGACATCAAGAACCGGTCTGTACCGGACAGGTCAAAATGTCAAACGCTTCGGATCCTCAACCTGTATGGCGAAATGGGTTCCGCGAATGCCACAGACAGCCGAGGGCGTGACGAACCTTACAGCCTTGCTGTCAAGTTTTACAATTAAACCGGATAGATAGGTCATAGTACCGCGTGTTATCTGGACCGTGCTGGATAGTTTTTTTTCTGCGGGTTCGAAAACGAACTGGGATAGGATGAGCCTGGTATTGGGACCGCTTGAGATCATGCTGTTGTCAATAAAAACAGCTCCCATCGACCCGCTCTTGCCCGTTACAATGATGTCGTTTTCAAAAAGCTTGTCGCTCATTTTTGCGGGAATCGATGCTTTCTCTCGTTCGATGAATACGGGACCCTTAATATTTTTTATCACCCCGATCCCTTTTTCTGCAGCAATGGCCGGATGAGAAAAACCCATAAAGAAAAAAGCAAGAATGACTATGAATATTCTCATGGCTCCTCCTGTGGATTTTCTATCTTTCGGAACAACCGTCAGACGGACCATGCAGCCGACGTATCGGTTGTCCCGACTGGTTTGATTCAATAAGAATTTCATTTTGTTGATGTAACGTATAGATGAATGTGTTCTTGATTGTCAAGACAATTTGCCTGACCACAAACAGAACAAATCCTTCTGTGACTTGAATTCGTCATGCAACGGTGTTATATAACCGCGCAAATCCCTTCATGAAGGTGACAACGCATATGGCTAAGACCAAAGTTCTGGCGCTCTGGCGCGATGAAAAAATGAATGAGGAGGAGGCCCGGATCCTCAGGACGCCCTGCGCGGAAATTCCCGCGCCCTTTGGCCCGGAGTCTCAGCGGGATATTCAGTGCCTGCTGGAAGCTTTCCTGGCGCGTGAAGACGCCCTGGGACTGGCCGCCCCACAGATCGGCATCAGCAGACGCGTCATTGCTTTCCGTAACAAGAATTTTGAGAACAAGGGCCAAATTAACAACCAGGCGGATTGCGACGTCCTGATTAATCCACGCATCACCCAGACCCGTGGAGAGCCGGTCAAGGGCATGGAGGGTTGCCTGTCCTGTCCGGACATCCAGGTGGAAATCGACCGCTTCCCCGAGATCAAAGTTCGGGCCCTCGACCGGGATGGCCGGAAAATAAACAGGCGCTATACCGATTTTCTCGCACGCATCGTCCAGCACGAAATGGATCACCTTGAGGGAAAACTGATTGTAGATTACGAAGGCGCCGCCTATGTACCCGAGAAGAACAAAAACTTCTTCGACCGTCTGTTCAAGAAAGGGTAGGAACCTTTGAAAAATGGTTCCGCCGCGGTTCAAAAATCTTTTCCACCAAGAAGACAATCAACAACAATCATGATATAAGACAAACCGTTAACGTTACGACTGGAAAGGCGGACAGGACCACTTCCATCTTTTTTACATCTTGAAATCTGCCGTCACTTGTAGTAGTTCTGTGGCGCCCGCGGACATTGCAGGGCCAGGCCCTGATACACAGGGATAGACCTGTTGCCAGTAAAGCAAATGGAGACCAGCCATGCAGAAGATGACCTGCCCCGATTGCCGCAAGACATTCACCTGGACCGACACGATGCCCTTCAAGGGTAAATGCCCCACCGTCGACTGTGAATGGACCTATGACGTTCACCGGGAGTTGAAAAAGAACGTCACCCGGAGAGACGACGAAGTACGGCAAATTATCCGATGTCCCCAGTGTCACGAGCCCGTCGGCGCAAAGGTGACCATCTGCAAACATTGCGGCGAAGTCATCATCGGATCCCGGTCTTTCAAGAAAAAATATCTCTTCATTGTATTTGTTGCCATACTTGTTCTTCTGTCCCTGATCTATAGACTGCGATAGCGACGATTCTCCGATGTCGGCCTGATCGATTCTTCCGGGAGGCCATTATGAAAAAAACACCCCTTTATGAGCGCCATCTTTCCCTCGGCGCAAAAATGATCGATTTCGGCAGCTGGCTCATGCCGGTCCAGTACACCAATGTCATTGAGGAGCACCACGCGACCCGGACCCGGGCAGGCCTGTTTGACATCTGTCACATGGGCGAAATCGCTGTCAGAGGGCCGCAGGCCTTCGCGCTGATTCAACGGGTCGTCAGCCGGAATCTGGAAAAGCAAACCGTCGGTCAGATGAAGCTCTGCGTTCTGACAAATGACCAGGGCGGCATCATTGACGATCTGACGGTGTATAAGCTTGAAGACGACCATTACATGTTCGTAACGAATGCATCCACGAAGGACAGGGATCTGCTGTGGCTGCAAACGCAGAAGCAAACGGAGGGGTTTGCCGGGATCGAGATTGCCGACCGGACGGACGAAATGGGAAAGCTCGATCTCCAGGGGCCTCAGGCGCAGGCGATTCTGCAGTCTCTGTCTGATGTGGATCTGAACGCCCTGAAATATTATTATTGCCTGAACACGACCGTGGCAGGGATTCCCGCTCTCGTCTCCAGAAGCGGTTATACCGGTGAGGATGGTTTCGAGATTTACGCCGACGCCGGACAGATCGGCGACGTCTGGGACTGTCTGCTTGCAGCCGGTGCCGGAGCAGGCCTGAAGCCCATCGGCCTGGGCGCCCGCGACACGTTGCGGCTCGAAGCGGGCATGATGCTTTACGGCCACGAGATGGACGAGTCCGTAACGCCCTTTGAAGTCGCCTACAGTTGGGTCGTCGATTTAGAAAAGGCATTCGTCGGCCGCGACGCGCTCGACCGGCAGAAGAAAACAGGCGTTTCCCGCAAACTGGTCGGATTTGAAATGATCGATCGCGGCATTGCCCGCCAGGGTTATAAGGTCCTTAAATACGGCAGAGAAATCGGCGACGTCACCTCCGGCACCTTGGCGCCGACCCTCAACAAGGCCGTCGGGCTGGCCTTTGTGCCCGCCGTCTATACCGAACCGGGAACGGAAATCGACATCCGGATCCGGGAGCGGCCCGCTCGGGCAAAAGTCGTCAAACTGCCTTTTTACAAAAAGGCTGACAAGCACATTTTTTACAATGTATTCATCTGAAGGGAGAAAAACATGGCCAAACCCAATCCAACGGACCGTAAATATTCCAAAGAACACGAATGGGCGCTTGCTCACGGCGACGGGATGGCGACCGTCGGCATCACCGATTACGCCCAGGACATGCTCACGGACATCGTCTTTGTGGAATTACCGCCGGTGGGGAAAAAGGTCGAACAAACGGCCCCCCTGGCCGTCGTCGAATCCGTCAAATCGGTTTCAGACGTCTACGCCCCGGTCGGCGGCGAGGTCATCGCGGTGAACCTGGCGCTGGAGAACCAGCCGGCACTCATCAATCAGGATGCCTTCGGCGAGGGCTGGATCGTCAAGCTCAAGATGGACAACCCGGCGCAGCTCGACGGTTTGTTGGACCCCGCCGCCTACGACACCCTGATACAGGAAGAAAAACACTGATTCAAGGTCGTTATGAATGATAAAGGAGCATCCGATGGATTATGTTCCCCATACCCCGGAAGACCGGAAAAAACTGATGCAGGCCATTGGGATCGCCGCCATGGACGACCTGTTCGTCGACATTCCGGAAAAGTTCAGGCTCAAACGCTTGCTGGAATTGCCGCCCGCCTTGTCCGAGCAGGAAGTTTCGGGGCTGATGCGGCAGATCGGTGCGCAGAATACCATTCCCTGTATCACGCTGACGGGCGCCGGGTCCTATCATCATTTCATCCCCGCCGTGGTGGGGCATGTCATT
The DNA here is from genome assembly GCA_043805145.1 of Pseudomonadota bacterium. GTDB lineage: Bacteria > Desulfobacterota > Syntrophia > Syntrophales > Fen-1087 > JAPLJM01. Next base: position 15,908 of record JAZDIK010000114.1, read on the forward strand.
TCCCGCTCGGAATTCTACACGGCCTACACACCCTATCAGGCCGAAATCAGCCAGGGCATCCTTCAGGCCATTTACGAATATCAGACGATGATCGCAAAATTGACGGGCATGCAGGTGGCCAACGCCTCCATGTACGACGGGGCCTCCGCCATGGCTGAAGCCGCCGTCCTTGCGGCCAAAACGCTCAACCGGACGAGGATCGTGGTCAACCGGTCCGTGCATCCCCAATACCGCCAGGTCGTGAAGACTTACGCCTGGTCCAACGGTTGCGAGGTGGTCGAGGTTCCCTACGGCCCAGACGGACGGCTAAATCGGTTGGCCCTGGCGGAAACGGTCGATCACAATACCGCCGCCGTCCTCGTTCAGACGCCAAATTTCTTTGGAATTATTGAGGATATTGCTTCCATTGAAGCCGTGGTGCACGAAAAAAAGGCACTGCTCGTCTCCGGCTTTACGGAAGCCACCTCCCTGGGCATCCTCAAGCCTGCCGGCGCAATGGGTGCGGATTTCGTTGTTGGGGAAGGACAGGCCTTCGGCAATCCGATGAATTACGGCGGCCCCTATCTCGGCGTGTTCGCGAGCACAAACCAATTCCTGCGCAAAATCCCCGGTCGGCTCGCCGGGGCGACGGTGGACAAGGAGGGCAAGCGCGGCTTTGTCCTGACGCTGCAGACCCGGGAACAGCACATCCGGCGCGAACGGGCGACGTCCAACATCTGCTCCAACGAAGCTCTCTGCGCCCTGGCCGCCGCCGTTTATCTGGTCTGCCTCGGGAAAAACCTTAAAAAACTGGCCGAGTTGAATTTCCAGAAAACACAGTATCTCAAAACGCAACTATCCCGGCTCGCAGGCTGGGAACCGGTCTTCTCCGGGCCCGTTTACAATGAATTTGCCATGCGCTGCCCCGATGCCGGGGCAGTCAACCGGAATCTGCAAGATGAGGGAATCATCGGCGGCTACGAGCTTGAGAAGGATTATCCCGAACTGAAGAACAGCCTGCTGTTCTGCGCAACGGAAATGCTGTCCCGGGAAGATATGGATCGGATTGTTTCCATTGTGAAGTAGTTTTCCACGACAAGTGATTGAAAAGGGCTGTTCTTGTTCAAAAGCAATTTCAGAAGCGTTGAAAAGACTCTTTCACGGCAACATTTGACAATTTCCCATATTTTATGAAGTGCGCATTTAGTCCTTATTACCGTCATATCCGGCATAATGTGAATACGTATCTTATTGTAAGCATGCAATATTATTCTTTTGAAACAAAATGACCCGTGCTAGGACGATATCCAGATTATCGGAAAAAGCACCGTACGTATATTAATTGCTAAGCAAAATGGAGACCTATAATTATGGGATGCCTGTTCTGCATCAGACCTTCTAACATACTGGAACGTATCTTCTATGAGGATAAAAAATTGGGGTGGTTTGCATTTCTAAATGCCCCTCCACATACACGTGGACACGCAATTATTGCAGCGATAGGCCAAGAAGATAAGTGTCCTTTAGAGTTTGACCAAAGGATTCATAATTTGGGTCCTGCTCTTTGTGATGTAGTTCAGGCGATTCGTGAATGTTATGTGCCTCATATTAAAGATGTTCTCTTCTCATCCCTAAGGGGTGAGATTAAGCATTTTCACCTTCACCTTTTGCCTTTGTGGCCTGACGAAGAAAAGAGATGGCGAGAAGTCACCGGATATCATGATTCCCACCTTATGGAATTCATGGGCTCCCTTGAAAAAAAGCATGACTTCTTACTATTGGAACGAGCCGCACGGGGTGAGTCAGAAGATCGTCAACATTTGGAAAGCACGCAGGAACTCACGGGTGACGTTCAGGCTCTTCGTCGAATAACGGGGTATTCACTTCTTGCTTAACAAATCGCTCAAAAGGGACGCAGCAAAAAGCCGCCGCTTAGCTCCGCCGTTGAGCCTGTAGAATAAGTCGGCGAGCGGCTCTTGGCGGGGAATGCATAAAAAAACGACCACAGAGAATGCCCTATAAGCGACGATCGTGTGACGATGAAGAGTAAAATGACCCCTAAAAATAGCACAAAAATTATATTTTGGAGTTATTCTACAGGCTCGTTGGGGCGAGGACAATACAGGAGGAAATATGAACACAAAACAGACACACATTAATAAAAGAGCTTTGCTATCTTTTCTATTACTCATCGCTTTGGCTTTTCTTATATCATCCGGCATTCCGCTTCACTTTGCTGCATTATCCCACAATGGAACAAATTACCATGCCCTCATGACTATTCATAATACATCCGCCCTGATCTTTTTTATTGCTGCACTTATCCATATTTCTTTGAATATAAAATTAATTAAAAGCTACCTTATACAAAAAGCGGGGGTATCTCTAAAAGCAAGACGGGAACTGTTTATTGCTGCGGTTGTAGTCTTAGGCATAGTGGTTTTTACAACATCACATGTATTTCATGTCCACTAAAAAGATATGATTACGGCTAGATCCATTCAGCCGATCGCTACGCTCCGGTTAATTTTTTCGATGGGCCGTAAAAACAGGAGGACCGAACTGCGTGAACGCTACAAAACGAAGGTAGTGTCAAGAGTTTTTCGCTTTTTTCGGCAGTGCCCTTTCGATCTGGTTTATATCGCCTCCGCTAACTCCAGCACCTTATCGATTTCCTGTTCCCGAAGCAGATCTATGTTCAGGTATCTTTTCGCACCCCACCGGGT
>JAZDIK010000115.1:0-2115 GCA_043805145.1 Pseudomonadota bacterium
GATGGCTGTGGGGACCATCTTTACAGGTAATCGCAAGAAAAGGCACCGGAGGCTTCAGACCTTGAAAATTCTCTTTGTTTCTGATGTTTCGATTCAAGATGTAATTGGTGGTGCGGAGCGGGTTCTGTTTGAACAGACGACCCGGTTGGCTGCCAGAGGACATGATGTTCATATCCTGACACGCAGGCTGCCTGCACACCAGTCGGACGACGACGTGATTCAGAATGTCAAAGAATGGAGATATCGTGTAAATCAGGATAATACCGTTTCCTTTTTTACATCTACACTTCGGAACGGCAAAAGGCTCTTTGAAACACTTAGCAAGGCCAATAATTTCGATTGTATCAACTTTCACCAGCCATTTTCTGCTTTCGCTGTCTTGAGATCGGATTCGTGTAAAAAAATCAGAAAAATTTACACCTGCCATTCCCTTGCTTTTGAGGAATGTGCCTCAAGAAATGTGAAACCTAATTCTTTCGCTAAAAAAATTGTGCATTCATTGCATCTTGCATCGAGAAAATGGATTGAGAGAAAAGTTTTAAACCAATCGGATCATATAGTTGTTCTGAGTCAATATACCCGGGATAAACTTCTTGATATCCATGAAATTCCGGACAATAAGATCGCTGTTATTCCCGGAGGGATCGATATAGTGCGCTTTCATCCTGCTGCCGACAAGAGCGTGGTAAGGGAACGCCTCTATCTTCCCACGGAGAAGATTATACTGCTGACAGTAAGAAACCTCGTACAGCGCATGGGTATTGAAAATCTTATCATCGCCATGCAGGAGATTGCCAGATTGGTGCCGGATATATATCTTGTAATTGGCGGGACCGGGCCTTTGAAGGATGATCTGACAAAGCTTAGCTGTAGTATGAATCTTGATCATCATATTCATTTCACCGGATTTATTCCCGAAGAAGCATTGCCTGAATATTACCGGGCCGCTGATATCTTTGTGCTGCCGACAATTGAGCTCGAAGGATTCGGACTGGTGACGCTTGAGGCATTGGCATCCGGAACCCCCGTTCTCGGGACGCCGGTGGGAGGAACGAAGGAGATTCTGGGCGGGTTCGACAAGAGATTCCTGTTCAGGGATATTTCAAATGAATCGATTTCCGGATTGCTCATAGAGACTTGTCAGGGATACCTGAATCAACCGGATAAATGGCAGCTTGATTCTCAACGTTGCCGGCGTTTTGCCGAAAAATACTATTCCTGGGAAACGAATGTTGCTGCGACGGAAGACCTTTTCTTAGAGGGCATCGTGAGGCGGTCATGAGGGAAATTCCGGTTTTGCTATACCATAATGTCGGCAATTATCCAGCGGAGATGATGGAGGACGGCATTACTGCGCAGGCATTTGCACGTCAGATGCAGTATCTATCAACGAGTGGCTATCGGATCGTGAGCCTCGATGATGCTGTGAATCACCTGGCCGGGATCGAGAGATTGCCGGACCGCTCCCTTGCGATCACCATTGATGGCGGTTATGAGGACGCCATCCTGAATGTTGCGCCTGTCCTGCGACAATATGAATTCCCGGCCGTCTTTTTCATTGCGCCGGAATTCATCGGCGGCGAACGGGCGATCAAGGGTAACCCCATCCGCTGCCTGACCTGGCAGGAAGTCCGGGAGCTTAACGAAAGCGGTTTCACCATCGGTCTCCTCGCCAATGGGGGCGGGGGTATCAAATCCCCACACGATGTGGGAGTGGTCAAAGAGCGAATTGCCGCAGCCATGGAAAGTATGCATGCGAATATAAACACAGACATCAGGTATTGTGCCTTCAAGGAGGGGGTCCCCGGCGCTGACCTCCGGGTATTTATACAATCTCAGGGTATACGCGCCGTTTTCACCCAGTGCCCGACAAACCAGCAAGCCACAGTTGCCGGGATTGGCCGCATTCAGATCGACGATGACGATCACAATATTTTTCTTACAAAAATATCAAAGCTTTACCTCTTTTTCAAGGATAAGCGATCCTGGCAATACATCCGCCGGTACAAAATTGACAGACTGGCTCATCGAATATCGGAAACCTTAGATCGGATTAAAAGAAATAAGTAACCGTTCACGGTTATCGGTTATACAGTTCACGATTGATAAAGACAG
>JAZDIK010000116.1:0-2597 GCA_043805145.1 Pseudomonadota bacterium
GCTTGCTGCCGGGGAGTTGATGCTGCTTCAAATGCTTTCCGAAGGGCGAGATCGAAAACAGGTCGGAAAAGGTGTTCAGGCTGAAGCTCATGACGGCTTCGAGGACGTATTTGGCCTTGATGTTGTACCGATCCAGGATGTCACGGTAATAAATCGTCCGATAATAGGTCTGCAGGAGTTCCCTTTTTTCCAGAGCGGTTTCACGCTTGAGGACCTCCGGGACCCCCCCCTCTTTGAGATAACGATCAAAGGTCATCATGACCTGCCCGCGCGCGGGGGTCAACAGGGTACGGTCGTCATAAGGGATGCCGCCATAGCGCAGGATCTCCGGGAAGGAAAAAGGCAGGATCAGGATGTTTCGACAGCGGCCCCGCAACTCCGACGAGATTTCCCTTTCGAGCAGGTGCGAATTGCTGCCGGAAACGGCGATGCGATAGCGGTTCTGATTGTGAAGGGTTCGAAGGACGCGGCTCCAGTCCGGAAGTTGTTGAATCTCGTCGAAAAACAGGAAGGAAGGCGGTTTCCCGGCGACCTGTTGGAAAGCGGCAAGCAGGGCGTCCGTATCGGTCGCCTTGAAATCCGTAAAGCGGTAATCTTCAAAATCAACGAAAAGAATATCTTCCCGACGCGCTTTTCCCGATGTCAGGAGGTCCTGGATCAGTTGATACAGATACCAGGTCTTTCCCGCTCTTCTTGGACCGGCCACGGCGATGATGTCCGATGACTGTTCGAGGGCAATTGCTATCAACATGCAACCGCTCGTTGTAACCGTGGTTGTAGGCACAGACGCCAAAAATGTGCCCCGCGACTATCCAACCAACGTTCGTATCACCAATGATCGACAACTCCTTGATTGATTTCCAGACCCTGTGCAACATGATCAAAGGTTTCGAACTGTTGCCGCACGAAGCAACCGATGCACTGGACCGGCTCCTCCTGTACGGTTATTATCCATGCATCCATGAACAAATGGAGTACGGGGTCACCCATTAAAAGGTCTTGAATTTTAGCGTGGGCTTGGGGGTTGTTTATCCGCTCCAGCGGAAAGAATTGGAAAAATAGGTTGACACGTCAACCGGAATTGTGCAATTATCAGTCGTTATGAAAACTGATTTTAACATAACAGATAACGAAATCCTTCAGGCTCTGGCGGACTGGAACGACTGGAACCGCCCTGAACCGGAGACGGTCCCCCGGCCGTTCTACGAAAATCGGCTGCGTGCCCTGAGCGCAACAGGAGAGATCGTCGTGCTTCAGGGGGTGCGGCGTTGCGGCAAGTCTACCATCCTGCGCAATGCCGTCCGGTTTCTGCTGGCCGAAGGTGTGCCCCAGAGCGACATTCTCTTTCTCAACATGGAGGATCCCCGCTTCATGAGTGATCTTACGCCGGCGCTCCTAACCCGCATCCGCGAGCTGCACAAGCGTCATTTTCGCCCCGCCGGCCCTCCTCATATCTTCCTGGATGAGGTGCAGAATGTTCCGGGATTTGACAAATGGCTGCTCACGGAATATGAATTGCGACGGTCGCGACTCTATGTCACCGGTTCCAATGCCCATCTTCTGGGGCGGGAAATCGGCACGGTCCTGAGCGGCCGCTATCTGCCCTTAACAATTCATCCCCTCTCCTTTGCCGAATTCCTTTCCTTTCGCGGTATGTCGGTGACCACACCACTGGACCTTGTCCGGCTGCGGGTTGAAATCGCCGGCGCCTTTGACGATTATCTCGCCTGGGGCGCCTTTCCCCGAGTAGCCAGGATCGAAGACCCCGAGGTAAAGAAGCTGGAACTTCGTGCCTACTTCGATTCAATCCTACTTCGGGATGTGGCGGCACGTCACCGGTTGGACAGTGTGGAATCCCTGCTGAACCTTTCCCGGTATCTGCTGGCCAACACCGCCACCATTCTGTCGCTGAACTCGCTCAAGGAAAGCTTCGGCAGCTCGTATCATCTGCTGAACAGCTATGTCGAATACCTGGAAGGGGCATTTCTCGTCAATCGCCTGCCGCTTTTCGACTGGTCACTGCAGCGGCGGGCGGCCAATCCCAAAAAGATTTATGCAGTGGATACAGGACTCTCTGCCGTGGCGCGCGGTTTTACCCGGCGAGACAGCGGGAAACTGCTGGAGACCGTGGTCATCAACGAAATGCTTCGCCTGGGATGGGAGTTGTACTACGGCAAGACCGGCAAAGGCCTCGAGGTGGATTGTATTGCTTTGAAGGATGGGCGGATCCATCTGCTGATACAGGTCTGCCAGGAGATGAGTGATCCCAAAACGTGCAATCGGGAGATCAGGGCGCTCTGCCGGGCAGCCGTGGACATTCCCTATGCCCGGGATGCCCGGCTTCTTATCCTGTCTCAAGGGCCGGGAGAGGTCATTCGGTATGAAGGGCTGGAGATTCAGGTAGTGGATGTCATTGAATGGCTCTTGATTAATTAGTTATTCCTTTCAAAGTCAACAAGAAATAATAAAATAGTTGCCATTTTGGCGTCATCATGCTACTCTGCCGGTAAAGAAGGAGGTGTCTCATGAGGCTTAACAAAATCGAAGAGAGAATTCCAGCCCGAATGCCTCTCGAGGTGTACGAGCGAATAGCCGCA
>JAZDIK010000117.1:0-100915 GCA_043805145.1 Pseudomonadota bacterium
GGCGGCCTGCGCGTCCTGGGCGCGAACGTCGGCGGCTCCCGGCACGGCGTCTTCACCAAGCGGCCGGAGGCGCTGAGCAACGACTTCTTCGTGAACCTGCTCGACATGGGCACGGAGTGGAAAGCGGTTTCGAAAGACGCGGACGTGTTTGAAGGGCGCGATCGCAAGACGGGTAAACCCAAGTGGACCGGCACCCGCGTTGACCTCATTTTCGGCTCGAACTCCCAGCTCCGGGCCTTGGCAGAGGTTTACGCATGTGAGGACTCCCAGGAGAAGTTCCTGCAAGACTTTGTGGCGGCATGGAACAAAGTCATGAATCTTGACCGTTTCGACCTCGACTGATTACAGTATAAACGTCTTCGAGGGCTCCCGAGAGGGCAGCGAAAAGACGGCCACTGAACAACCGGTTCCAGCGGACGGCTCACCGCCGCCGCTGAACCGGAACGGTGGATCCCTGGAATCATCGCGAGGACGATGACGACTACTTCACCCAGCCCGGCAAGCTCTTCCGCCTGATGAGCCCTGCCCGGCAGAAGGTCCTGTGTGAAAACACCGCCCGCAACATGGGCGATGCGCCCAAGATGATCAAGGTCCGCCACATCGGCAACTGCCTGAAGGCCGACCCGGCCTACGGCAAAGGGGTTGCCAAGGCGCTGGGCATCCCGCTTGCGGAAGCTCCCAAATAAAACCGGCGTCCGGCTCGCGCCGATGAGATGGCTGAGGGGCGAGGATTCGAACCTCAATATACAGGTCCAGAGCCTGTTGTCCTACCATTAGACGACCCCTCAGTGCACAAACAGAAAAACCCCGGTGACCTCTTGATTCGCCGGGGCTTGATTTATTATTTCAGAAAATAAGCTTAGAAATATCCAATCCCGGACGAATGATATATTCGCCTATGCTGCTGACGCTGCTGGATTTGAAGATTCCCAAGTCCTGAAATCATGGCTGCATTGTAACTTAAACAAAGATATTGTCAACAAAATAAACCTTTTCCATGTGTTCCTGACTACGAAATGAATTACAGGGTTTCTTGACCTTCTACTTCCCTTCCAGATCAACCGGGCGGGAAATCATGATTCCCTGCGCCTGCCGGGATCCGGCGCCATGTATCGACTCTGTGAGCTATCCCACGGCGGCTGACCCAAGCGTAATGTTTCCGATCAGCCCCAGGATGCGCATCCGGCCGTTCTCATTCAGTAAGTAGCTATTGATATGCCACTCCGGGGACGGAACGATCCCGATGCGCTACACTCCAGGGGCCGGTCATTCATGTTCTTTGTCTTTTGTTTCTATCGTCCTTTTTACAAAACCTTCCGAGATCGATCCCGTATTTTCGTATGCGGTGCGAGAGGATCCGCTTGGTCGTTCCCAGCCGCATTGCCGCTTTGCTCTGGTTGCCACCGGTTTGCTCCAGGGCGGAAACGATGATGTGTCTCTCAAAGTCGGCGATTGTACTCTTGAGAAGATCGTCGTCGGCCACCAATTCATTTGTCTTCATATCCTTACCCTCACACTATTGTGGAGAGACCAGGGAGATTGCGGTCAGCCGAACGATTGTCGGATAAACCGCTCAATAATTCGGACTGTTCCCTGTACCGGCGAGATGTATTTCAGCCTATGGCCTTGGGACCTGTCTCGCCGGTTCGCACCATGATGCAGTCCTCCAACGGGAGGACAAAAATCTTGCCATCGCCGATCTTTCCGGTTCGGGCGCCCTTGATGATCGCATCAATCGTCGGTTTGACGAATCCATCGTTGACCGCAATCTCAAAGCGGACCTTATCCAGGAGGTTAACCTCGGTGAAGGCGCCTCGGTAGGACTCAGTATGCCCGCCCTGCGCGCCGCATCCAATGACGTTGGAAACGGTCATCTTTCCCACGTCCGCCTGGACGAGAGCCTGCTTGACATCGGTCAGTTTTTCAGGTTTGACAATTGCTATGATCAGTTTCATATCGTATTCTCCTTTCATTAGAAATAGGTCTTGCGAAGCGTGTATTACTTTGTCAGGAACCCCTGGAAATCGGGATAGGCCTTTGTGCCGTGTTCGCCGAGATCCAATCCGGAAGTCTCCTCTTCAGCCGATACTCTGAGTCCCATGACCATCTTGATTACGTACCATACTGCGAAAGCGAAGACGAAGGTAAAAACTCCGACCGCTACGACACCCACGGCCTGTACGCCGAAAAGCTTGAGCCCGCCGCCAAAGAACAGGCCGTTACCGGTCGCCGTCCCCGTGATTTTGTCCTGGGCGAACAGGCCCACGGCCAGAGTGCCGAAAATGCCGTTGACCAGGTGGACCGAAAGCGCGCCCACCGGATCATCGATCTTCAGTTTATCGAACATCAGCACGGCGAAGACGACGAGCACGCCGGCAATAAGGCCGATGACGGCCGCCGACCCGACGCTCACGAAGGCACAGGGAGCCGTGATCGCGACCAGTCCCGCGAGCGCGCCGTTGACGATCATAGAAAGGTCGGGTTTCTTCTGGATCAGCCATGAGACCAGGGTCGAGCTGAGAATGGCCATTGCAGCCGCGGTGTTGGTGGTTACGGCGATGTGCGCGATGGCGCTTCCGTCGCCCACGCCCATGGTGGATCCGGGATTGAACCCGAACCACCCGAACCACAGGACGAGCCCTCCGAGCGTCACCAGGGACATGCTGTGACCGAAAATCGGGTTGACGGACCCGTCGGCGCGGTACTTGCCGAGGCGGGGGCCGAGCAGCAGCACGCCGGCGAGTGCCGCCCATCCGCCGACCGAGTGGACGACCGTGGATCCGGCAAAGTCAAACATGCCCAAAGAGGCGAGAAATCCACCGCCCCAGATCCAGTGGCCCGTGATCGGGTACATGATTCCCACCAGAATGAACGAAAAGAAAATAAATGCGTGGAACTTGATCCGCTCTGCCACGGCACCCGAAACGATCGTGGCGGCCGTCCCGGCGAAGACGAGCTGGAAGAAGAACTTTGCCCAGAGCGGCACGCCGGTCCAGTTGATCGCGGCATAGACTCCCTTGTACGCGTCGCCGATTGCCGGGCTGTTGTCGGCCCCGCCGACGAAAAAGAGACCTTCGAGTCCGAAAAGGGAGCTGCCGTTTCCGAACATGAGACCCCAGCCGATGATCCAGAACGATACCGAGGCGATCGCAAACACGATGAAGTTTTTGGCCAGGATGTTGACCGTGTTCTTGGCCCGGCACAATCCGGACTCCACCATGCCGAAGCCCAGGTTCATGAAAAAGACGAGAAATGCGGTGAACAACACCCATCCCGTATCCATTCCCACCTGCAGAGAGCTTTTCAGGTCGTCCAGCGCCTTCTGCGTGACCGGGACGGCTGGCGCTGCGGCCGTTGCTGGCGCCACAGTGGCCGGCTGACTCAATGTGGGCGACGCCTGTCCCGACGTTTCATCAGCAAGGGCCGACGCAGCTGCCGTACACAATAGACAGAGCATGATGATCATAATGCCTATAAACCTTTTCATTTTTATTACCTCCAGTTTTTTGTCGCCCCTGTTCGGGGCGACGTCAAGTTCCGTGTGAATTGCTTTTGGGTAATTCCTAGAAACTGAAGCTCGCCAGGAGGCCTCCCACGATAAACGCACTGTCGCGCTCGGATGCGGCGGTTCCCTTGAGGCCCCGTCCCTTCATCTCATCCTTTGCATCGTCGGTCAGCGGAAAAATATAGGAGAGCGTCGGTGTCACGGTGATCCGGTCGGTTACCTTGATCGGCAGGCTGGCAGACACCGTTCCGTCGTGGAAGTTATTGAACTTGTCGGTCGTCGCTGCGCCGTTGCCGTCGTATTTCGCGTAAGTATCCGCATCGGTGCTCAGCAGATAGCCGGCCGACGCCGCCAATTTCAGGGAAACCATTTTATTCAATTCGAAGATGTGAGAGATCCCGAACAGGAAATACCAGTTGCGATAATGATCGATTTCCTTATAGACCGTCAGGGTCGGCGACAGCAGGGTATTGAGCGAGACGGTGCCAAAGAGCTCCTGGGAATCGTTCGGATCTGCGATATCCTTGTTCGGTGAAGCCAGACCGTAATAAATATAGCCGACTCCCACGTTGAAGAGCCCCAGCGTCTTGCTGTAGGAGAGGGTCAAATCCGTTTCGTTCCACGTTCCCGTGTAGGATGTGTCGTTCGCGGAGTAGGGCTTGGTGTCCAGATTACCCCAGATATTAGCCGAGAACCCCTTGTAGCCGAGGGTCATCGACGGTTGGACGACGATACTGTTCCGGCTCAACTCGTAGCCCCTCCAGACGTACTGATTCAGAACGGCGGCCGTAAAATCGCCGGTAGGCTTTTCCTCCTCGGCCCAGAGTAGTGTGCCCGGGGCCGCCAGTACCGTGAAGATGAGCAAAAAGAATGTAAACAACTTCCTGAACCCTGAATTTTTTTTCATAACCTTCCTCCTTCTTGTCTGCGATTAAAATTCCATCTGTTCGATGAAACAAGACACGCGCTTCCAGCGCCGATCTCGTTTGACCCACCATAGGGCAAAGATGGTGCCAACTGCTCAAATGACGTATATGTGCCCGGATAAATTGAGTTAACTTAAAGCCCCGAACGGTTTGGCGAAGAAATAATTGAAACAACTTTGTATCGTTCCAGGACAGGATTACGAAAATGTAGTTAGATCCGGATGAAAAGGGAGTGGGAAGAAGACGAGATTAGCGGTGGCGATAATCTCCCTGAAATTGATCAGGAAGTGTGATAGGCCGCGAATGATTGAAAGAAAGTGGAAAGAATGCGGAGCTAAGCGGCAGCACGCGCATGCAGGGACGCGAAGTGTCCCATGCAGGCGTCGTGCACGACCGCTTCAACGATTTGTCGGTGCCGCGCGAAGGTATGATCCGGATACACGGGTAACACTTTATTCCAGAGACGTAGGTGACACCTCATATTTATTATGTCTTTCGCAATCCTTGATCCCGTTTCCATGGACGGTTGCCCGATTTATGAAATCATCAATCTCCGGAGATGGGCGATGTTTTGGCCGGAACAGACATTGCAATGGCGTTTACAGGACATTCGAGTGCGCAGAAACCGCAGCCGATGCAGGCCTTTGCGTTTTTCAGAAAGGGACGGGCATGCAGATCGCCTTTTTCGCCGGTGAGCTGCTGACCGAGACATCCGACCGGGCAGACGTCCAGGCAGATCGTGCAAGACATGCATAACGCCCCGTCGATGACGGGTTTCGGCCATTCGGAACGCTTGCTGCGCTTGCAGATCACGCCGGAGGGATCGGCGACGGCGGCCTGTGGGCAGATCCTTCCGCAGGCGCCGCATTCGATGCAAAGCGCCGGGTTGATGACGTGTAGCGCCTTTTTTTCACCCCCGATGGCCGTTACAGGACAGAGGCGGATGCAGGCCCCGCAGCCGTTGCAGATTTTGGTAATTCGATAGGCCATAGCGTTCCCTCCGGATCAATCCATAAGTCGAGAACTTTGCATAACCGCTGAAAAATGATTCGCAAGCGGCGAAGCCGTTTTTCAAAGGTCTTTCCGCGAATTGCCCGGTGAGGAAGCAACAGACACAAATCATTCAATCTTCAGACGGGCGACGGCGGCGTCTGTGGGGATGCCGGTTGCGGCATTCCATCCGAATTGCCGCCAGTAATCGCCCATCATTTTTTCGATGTCCATTGTACGCCCGCGGTTGGCGCCCTCGGTCTGGGCAGGCCGTCCCAGAACCCGGTCTCCGACTTTGAAAGACCGGGGATCAATGCCATGCCTGATATTGAATAACTGTTTGAGCGTCTGCATCCGCTCGCCGATTGCCATATAATCCTCGGGCGTCTTGTGCCATCCCGTGGCCGCGTTGAGCCAGTCGAAGACGCGGATGCGTTTGGCCCCGATAAAAAGCCCGAACAGACACAGGCCGGCGCCGTTGGCCACGTTCATGTATTTGCTGCAGGCCGCGGCCGTTAAGGCTTTCTCTTCTGCCGCGATATATTTTTTGCCCTTGAAATAGAAAAGCTTCGGCCGGGGCAGGCTTTTGACCTGCTTCCAGATCTGGAACATTTCATAGTAGAGCTGGGAGCCGATGGTATGCTTCCCGGGCGCCGGTTCTGCCGAATAGTGCAGATTGAATCCCGGATCGTTGCGGCCGTCATGCATGGGCAATTCCTGCCCGCCGGAATGGATGGCATATTCGGCGCTTCCCCTGCCGATACGTTGCGCCGCATGCTTCGAACCATCCGCCAGCAGATCGCCGATTCCTTCGCGCCGAACCATCTTTTCGATGAGCGCCACAATGGCCGCCGCATTTCCCCAAGTCAGCTCCAAACCGTCCGTTTCCGCTTTGGTCAGGATGCCCTTCTCATAGCACTCGATTGCGAAGGCCACGGTTCCGCCGGCGGAAATGGTGTCCATGCCGGCCCGGTTCAGGACCTCGTTCATGTGGAAAATACTATCCATGTCGTTGTTGAGGCAAAGACCGCCCAAGGCGAGCGTGGATTCGTATTCGGGCTTATGCGTCTCGCCGGACGTGCCAGGCAGCGTGCAAATACCGCCGCAGCCGAGTGGGCAGGAATGGCAGTGATATTTGACGCGTTCCACTTTTTTGATGACGTCGGGATTGGTCGGCAGCGACCGTTTGCGCCCGAAATCCAGATGAGTGCCCTTCCAATTCTTGATCGGTGCGTCCCCCATCTCCACGGAGGCTTGATTCAGGCTGCTGGTCCCCCATTTTCTGAGCAGGATTTTTTCAATCATGCCGTCCATGGCCATCTGTGTGGGCAGCATGCGTATGATAACACCCAGATAGGCCGCTAACGGGCCGGAAATGAAGGGAGGCTGCCACTGGACCCAGCGGTTGCACTGCCTGCTGATCTTCTTGATTTCATCACGGTTGTGGACATTGATGCGTCTGCGCCCGTTCAGGACAACGGCTTTTAATTTTTTCGAGCCCATCACGGCTCCCAGGCCCGAACGGGCGGCGATCCGGCCACGGTCGTTGCAGATTCCAGAAATCAGAGACAATTTCTCTCCGGCAGGGCCGATGCAGGCTACCCGCGCCCGGGTGCCCGCCGCCTTGATTAACGCCGTTTCGGTTTCCACGGTGTCTTGTCCCCAAAGTTCCGTAGCGTCGCAGAGTTCGGCGCCGTCGTGGCGGACATGCAAATAAACGGGCTTCTTGCTGATTCCTTTGAAAAAGATGCCGTCGTAGCCGCACCGCTTGATCGCCGGGGAAAAATTACCGCCGCAATTGGCGTCGCCCCAGCCGCCCGTGAGCGGCGACCTACCGGCGACCATCCACCGGCCGGAAAAAAGGCTGCCCGTCGCTGTCAGCAGGCCGGACATAAAACCGAGAATATTGTCCGGTCCCAGCGGATCAACGCCGGCGGGAATCCTCCGATAGAGCAGATAAGCGGCCAGCCCCGTTCCGGACAGATAATTTTCATAAACGTCATCGGGGATAACTTCTTCGCGGATATCGCCGCGGGAAAGATCCACCCAGAGAATTCTGCCCATGTATCCTTTCGCCATAGATCATTCCCCGTCAACTGCCGATGTGTTTATAGAAAAGAAAACTTTGCATAACCGCTGAAAAATGGTCCGCGAGTGGCGAATCAAATGTTTTCCGCCGTTTTGAGGGGGACACGACTTCGTCATGTCCCCCTGACGTTAACGGTTTATAATATATCATGATTACAACCGGTCGTCTTCTTAGCGGAAAAGATTTTTGAGCCGCGGCGAAGCCATTTTTCAAGGGACCTCAAATCAATCGCGGCTGAACGCTCCCGACAAGTCGGTTGCATTCACCAAAGGGGTTATCAGAAAGGGAACCCGCAGCGGCTCTTCGCTGTCGCCTTCATATCGAACCTGCATCAGGAACAGTCCCGACGGCGGCGCCGTGCATTGCGCCGGCGTCTCTGAAAACGTCTTCAGCATTCCCGCCACATCCCCGGCCTTCAGCTTTCCCCTGCCCACCTCCACGAGGATGCCCACCATGCGGCGAACCATCTTCCAGAGAAAATGGGAGCCGGTGACGGTAAAAACAATCAGGCCGTTCAGAGGGACGATCCCGACCCGGTCGATCTGCACACGCGTGGAGGCGTCTTTATCGAAGCGCTTGTCGGCGAAGGAGACAAAATCATGCAGACCCTCGAAAAGCCTGCAAGCCGTTTGCATTTTCTCGACATCCAGCGGATCGCGTACCCACCAGACATACCGTTTGGCGAAGGCCGTCCGGCGCTTCGATACGAGATAGACATAGGTTCTGGCCGTCGCGTGATGACGGGCGTGAAAGCGGGCATGGACCTTCTCCACGCGCAGCACATTGATGTTCGACGGGAGGCGGTCGTTGAGCCCCTCCATGAGTTTCTTGGGCGGCAGGACCTTACCCGTCTCCAGGTGAGCCACCTGGCCCAGGGCGTGAACGCCCGCATCCGTCCGCCCGGCGCCTTGGACATCGACTTCATGGCCCAGCAGATCCCGCGTTGCCGTGATCAATGTCCCCTGGATGCTTTTGGCGTTCTTCTGGGTCTGCCAGCCGCTGTAGCTCGCGCCGTCATACTCGATCGTCAGCTTGTATTTAGCCATTCTTCAACAATCCATAACGCTGGATTTTACTGCGCAGTGTTTTGCGGTCAATGCCCAGCAGTTGGGCTGTCCGGCTCTGGTTCCAGGAGGTGCTCTTCAGGCACTGGAGGATCTGATCCCGTTCCGCGCCTTCCAACGGCATCAATTGCGGTTGGAGAGCCTCCCGTTTTTGCCGGAATCGCTCCGGCAGATTCTCCGGGAGGATCAAAAGGAAGGGAGACAGCAGCATGGTCTGTTGCAGTACATTCTGCAGTTCCCGGACATTGCCGGGCCAGTCGTAGGCGATCAGGAGTTCCATGGCCTCATCGGACACGCGGACATTGGCATATCCGAGTTTTTTCAACAGCGACTCGACCAGCAGGGGCAGGTCTTCCTTATGATACCTCAGCGCCGGGATGTGCAGGCGCACCACAAAACGATAGAGCAGATCCGCACGGAACTTGTCTTTTGAGATCTCATCGTTGATGTTGCGGTTGGCGGCGGCCACGACGCGCACCGCCGCATGGCGGACCTCGTATCCGCCAAGCCGGCGGATTTCGCCGTCCTGCATGAAACGCAGGAGTTTGGCTTGGAGCCCGGAAGACATCTCCGTGATCTCATCAAGGAAAATAGTGCCGTCCTGCGCCGATTCGATCAGTCCGTGATGAGACCGGTCGGCGCCCGTAAAGGCGCCCTTTTCATAGCCGAACAGCTCCGATTCCAGCAGGGTTTCCGGAATGGCGCCGCAGTGGACGACCACAAAGGGTTTTGCGCGGCGGCTGCTCAACTGATGCAGGGAACGCGCCGTGAGTTCCTTCCCCGTTCCGCTTTCACCTTCGATGAGGACGCTGGCCGACGAATCGGCGACGCGGGCGAGCTGCTTGTAGAGGCCCACCATTATCGCCGATGAGCCGATGAATTCCGGTGTTCCGGGCGCGTTGGGCTGACCTCGCATCCGCCGTTGCTGAAGATCCCGAACTTCCAGAACCTTTTTGACCATGGCCCGGATCTGATCGGGAGAAAAGGGCTTGCTGATATAGTCCCATGCTCCCAGGCGCAGGGCTTCCATCGTGGTTTCCAGGGAACCATAGGCCGTCATGAGAATGACCGGCAGCTCCGGCCATTTTTCATGAACCCGCCTGAGAAACTCGAGTCCGTCCATATCCGGCATGCGGATGTCGGACATGAGCAGGTCGTAGACAGATAAATCCTCCCGAAGGGCTTTTTGGGCCGACGTGAAGGCGTCCACTTCATAGCCGGCCCGCGAGAGGGCCTCCTGCAGAAACTCGCAGGCAATGGCGTCGTCGTCAATGACAAGAATCCGCACCGGCATGTTCGCGTTCTCCTACAAACCTTTTATTGCCATGTGATGGGCCAGATCGGCCACCCGGCAGGAATAGCCCCATTCATTATCGTACCAGGCCACGACCTTGGTCATATTGTCACGCAGAACCTGTGTGAATTCAATATCTACAATGGATGAATGGGCGTCTCCCTTGAAATCCGTCGAAACGAGGCAGCCCTCTTCACAGGTCATAATGTCCTTCAACGATTTTACCGCGGCGTTCCGAAGCGCTTGCCGCAAGTCTTCAGTCGTCGTCTTTGTCCTTAATTCTGCCACGAAATCCACAATGGAAACCGTCGGCGTGGGGACGCGCAGGGAATAACCGTCAAACCGGCCGGCCAGTTCCGGAATCACAAGCGCCAGGGCCTTGGCCGCGCCGGTAGTCGTGGGAATGATGTTCTGAAAAGCCGCCCTGGCCCGTCTGAGATCCTTGTGGGGCAGATCGAGGATGCGCTGATCGTTGGTGTAAGAATGAACGGTGGTCATCATGCCCTTTTCGATGCCGAAGGCTTCGTGGATCACCATGACCGGGGGCGCCAGGCAATTGGTCGTACAGGAGGCGTTTGAGACGATGTGGTGTTTTTTTGGATTGTAGGTTTTGTGATTGACGCCCATGACCACGGTGAGGTCTTCCTCTTTGGCGGGCGCCGTAATAATCACCTTTTTAGCCCCTGCCGCGAGGTGCGCGGCGGCCCTGGGGCCGGTCAGAAAAAGCCCTGTGCTTTCAATAACGATATCCACCCCTTCCTCTTCCCATGGGATTTGCGTAGGATCCCGAAATGCCAGGTTCCTGATCGGGCTTCCGTTGATCAGAAAGGCATCGTTTTTCACGCGGACCTCGCCGGGGAAGCGACCGTAATTCGTATCGTACTTGAAGAGGTGCGCATTGGTTTCCACATCAAAGAGGTCGTTGACCGCGACCACCTGCAGCGACCGGGGATACCTTTCCAGAACGGCCTTCAGCACCTGCCGGCCGATCCGTCCGAAACCATTGATGCCCAAGCGAATCATGGACCCCCTCCTTTTAATTATCGTCGATGCGGTACTTATGCGCCGTCATAAGATCGCAGCGGATTGTCAGCGTCTTGTGCAGCCGGGCGTTGTCCAGGGCAATGGCACTGAGGTTGGCCACGGCTTCCAGGAACCGGATTTCCCTTTCGTTGAACACCCGCGTCTTTTCCGTATAGATCCGCAGGACGCCAACGGCTTTCTTCTCCAGCATCAGCGGCACGACGAGTACGGATCGAATGCCTTCGGCGGCCGCCTTTTCCCCGTACTGGAAATTCCTGTCCGTTTGCGCATCTTTGAGAAAAACCGCCTTTCCTTTCAAAGCTTTCCGGTCCAGGCCGCTTTCCTTGACCAGGATCGGCCCCTTGCGCAGATAGCCGACGGAAAGGCCGCAGGACGCTCCCATTTCCAGTTTCTTTTCCTGGGTGTCGAGCAACCTCAGACTGCATGCCTTCACCGGCATGGCCTTGACCACGCAATTGACGATCTCCTGCAGTACCTCCGCCGGCTCCAGCGATGCGTTGATCACCCTTGCCACGTCATAAAGCGCGACAAAGTAGTCCATTTCCTTCACTTTCATAGTCGTCCTCCTGGTGTCTGATGCCGGTCGCTGTCGCCATCTTTGACGCCTCCGCCATGGCAGCGTAAGACCAAGCCCCACGGATGCCACGGATGGGGACACGACTGCGTCATGTCACCATATTTCAGCGATAACGCGAAACCCTCGCAAAGTCAAAAGAAAAGGAGTTGTAAGGCTTGCGTCCCCTCAGGCAATCCCAAGCTTCTTTTTGATATCCTCCCGCAGGACTTTTTCATGATCTTGCCTTTGAGTAAAAAAAATCTTCCTACCACGACCAAAATGAACATCTGCCTCCAACTAATGGGGAACAAATCACTTGAATAAACCCGTCTTTTCAAACTCATCGATCTCCTGATCCGTATATCCAAGACCGATCAGGACCTCGCGGGTATGCACCCCTCCGGCAACCCCCGCATGCCGGTATGCGGGCGGGGTTTCGGAGAATTTGATGGGATTGCCGATCTGTCTGACCCGGCCACCGCCGGCCAACGGCACTTCCATGACCATTTCGCGCTCGATGGTCAGGGCATCGCTGAAGACCTCTGCGAGCGACAGGACCGGCTCGAAACAGGCGTCCGTTTTATTGAAAATCTCCACCCATGCATCCCGAGTTTTCGTCAGGAAGATGGCCCGGATTTCTTTCTTGATTTTCTTGATCCCCTTGGGGAAAATGCCGCCGGGAATGAGATCCGGTCGATTGACGGCGTTGCAAAAGTTCGTAAAGAACTGAGGCTCCAGCCCGCCGAAGCTGACATATTTTCCATCCTTCGTTTCATAATAATCGTAAAGGGACCCGCCGTTGAGGAAATCTTCATCCCGCACCGGTTTTTTGCCATCCACGAGGAACGCCGCGCCGGACATGGCGTTGAAGGCGATCATGCCGTCCGTCATGGAGACGTCGATATGCTGGCCCCGACCGGTGCCGTGGCGGTTGACAACTGATGCCAGGATGCCGATGACGGCATTGTTCGAGCCGGTGGCGACATCGGCAATCTGAATGCCCAGGAGACCTGGACCGGATTCTTTTTTCCCGGAATAGGACATGACGCCGGAACGGGCGATATAGTTGATGTCGTGGCCGGCGCGATTGCGCAACGGGCCCGTCTGGCCGTAGCCAGTGAGGGAGCAATAAATGACGGCGGGGTTGATTTTTTTCAGGTCTTCATAGGCCAAACCGAACTTTGCCATGACGCCGGGCCGGAACTGTTCGATTACAATGTCGTAGTCTGCAACCAGTTGATGGATGATTCGGATCGCCCTCGGATCCTTAAGATTCAGGGCCATGCAGCGTTTACCACGCCCCAGTTGCGTGGCGGCTGCGGACAGCTTCGTTCCCGGTACGAAGGGAGGGGTAAAATCTACGAGATCGGGCCGGGAACCGGATACGATTCTCAACACATCGGCCCCCATGTCGGCCAGGCACATTGTGGCATAAGGTCCCGGCAACAGCGTTGTAAAATCGAGGATCTTCAAATCTTTCAGCGCTCCCGGCATAATTCTCTCCTTATATTTATTCAGAAGTGTTTCAGAATTTGCTCTCCTTGCTCATGGGCAAGGCTCCATCGCGAAGCATCTCCCAGTTCCTCGAACTACCCGGCCTCAACCATCCGCGTTTCTTCTTCGGACATACCATAAAGTCGATACACGATGTTGTTCATGGACGTCTCGGCTTGGGCGATGGCGGCTTCTGTTTGTTCGATCTCGCTGTCGATCTCGACCAGCCGGTTTTTCAGTTCTGCGTGATCGCTTTTTCTGAGCTTCAACAGCAGCTCGGCCAGCTTTCTTGCCTTGAAGCTTTCCGTCACCTGCACATCGCGCAACGCCTGTCGCCATTGGGCGGCGATAAAGGGTGTTTCGGGCTCGTCGAACAATTCCAGGGCCAGGGCGCTGTCGATCTTGAGGCGTAAATCGTCGGCCGTATTTTCCACGGCGAGCTTTACGCCGGGGCGCAGCAGGGCGTCCCAGGCCGCAAGTTTTTCGACCCACATGCCGGCATCGGCGCAAAGCCAGCCCGGCTTGCGCCTGTCCATGAAAGTCTGATCGCCATTGATCCGTTTGTCGAATTGGGCAATCAGGTCGCGCCGGCGCGTGTGCAGCCGTTGCAACGCACTCGCCTTCTGGGAAACATCGGCCTTATCTGTGTCCGACGCCTCGGAGACGGGGAGCGGGGCGATGAACTGCTTGTTGGCGGAGCGATAATCGTTCTGGAACGGTTTCGATGTGCGCCGCCAGATGAAGTTGCAGACAGGCGAATTGAGAATTCCTGCCAGATAGGGGAGCTCGTCGATATTAGATACGGAGATGCCGCCTACATCCACGTTGTCGAGATAGACCTCCCCTTTTTCGTCCATCGCGCAGAAAAGCCTTGAAATCAGACGAGGAATCAATAGTTTGGGTTGTTCGTGTATGCCGATATTCTGGTTACGCCCGAAGCGATACCAATGCTCATCGTCAAACTTGCCGCCTTCTCTTGAGCGCAACGCCTGTTCGTGCTGCTTCAGGTAAGTAAAGGCCAGAGGAAAATTGGCGGACATTTCGTCTGTGGACAAGAGACGGGGCCTCGCACCGGATATGTCGTAGGGAAAAAGGAGCCGGGTGTCGGTTTGGGGGGACTGATAGCGTTTGGCCTCGGCGCCGGAAACAAGGGGGCGCATGATGGCGTCTTCCAGAGAGACCTCTGCCCCGCTTTTCGTGCGAAAGCGCCCCGGCCCGAGACGCATGAGATGGTAAACGGCGTCGGCGCTGGTCTGGATCCCCACGAAGATTCCCTTGCAGCACGCCTCCAGCGGTTTGCATGACGAAATCAGCCTGTCTATCAGCTTCCACTCGGCGTCGGGCATCAGGTTCCAGGCGGCGCTGTCGGAGAGGTCCCCGTATGGGATAACGGCATGGGGCGCTTGCCAATCGACACTGGACATGTCCCCGTCGGGTACGAAGGCGCAGCGCAGCGCGTCCACCGCCTTGCCCCGAAAGAACTGTAGCGCCGTATATGTGATCGCTTCGCCGAAGACCTGAAAACTCTTGAAATCGACCCAGCGGTCGAGGCTGCGGCTGCGCTTGACGGCGGCGCGCAAACCCTGGCCGTATTCGTTCATCATCCAGACATTGGGGGCGATGAACCCCATGCGCCCTTCCGGTCGGAGGAGGTCCACCCCCTTTTCGATGAAAGGCAGATAGAGGTCAAAGTTGCCGGTCCGGGCGCCAGCATACAAAGGGGCGCCATCTGCACTTTTGGCCTCCATCAGGTATTCGGCGACCGGGCCTTGAACCTTGCGGAAATTCTGCAGCTTGACATAGGGCGGGTTGCCGATTACGCAGTCGAAGCCGCCTTGATCGAATATCTTTGGAAACGCCGCCCTCCAGTCGAAGACATTGATGCGCTCCCGTTCATCTTCGCTGAAGAGATCCGGCTGCCGGTTCGTGTAAAAGTCGGGGCCGACCAGACTGTTGCCGCACAGGATATTCTGATCGAGGCTCGACAGGGGCTTGCCCGGCGACGCCGTGTGCATCCAGAGCGCCAGCTTGGCAATTTCAACGGATTCGCCATTGATGTCAACGCCGTGCAGATTGTTGGCGAGGATGTCGTTGATCACCGCATCCAGATCCCACAACTCTTCCTGCCCGGTGATGCGAAACGTCTCGTCGGCCACCCAGCGATGCTCCCGCTTGAGCTTTTCCAGTGTCTGGATGAGAAAAGCGCCGGAGCCGCACGCGGGATCGACGACCTTCAATTCGCGTAAACGCTTGCGATAGACTTGCAGGGATTTCTGCCAGGCGCCGGCCGCTTTGGCGGTGCGTCGTTTGTCCGTTAAGAATTTGCGATACTCGTCGATCTGCTCCTGATTCGGGCGCTTTGCCTCGGTCAGGTCAAGATCATCCTTTATGTCGCGGAGCCTCGCACCGACGGTTTCTTCCACAATATAGGCAGTGACCCATTCCGGGGTGTAGTAAACGCCGTCTCTTTTGCGCTGCGACAGCAGGTTGAGCGACGGCCTGCCGTCGGCTTCGGCCTCCATTATTTCCAATTCGGTGATCGATTGTTCGAAAATGCGACCGATGGCGTAAAAATCGATCATCCGTTCATGTGCAGCGTTCTTGATGCCGAAGTTGTACTTGGCACTGAAGAAGAGTAACGTCAAGGGGTGGGCAAGCAGAGCCTGCTCGCCGCCCGTTCCCTGGTTCCGGGCGCAGAAGACCTCGGCGGGAATATTGAGGTTTTCCAGTTCGGGAAGTTCCTCGAACAGGCCGCCGTTGAAACGGTTGATGCGGTGAGCGCCGAACTCACCGCCGTCGCGCATGGCCCGGAAGACGCCCTTCACCCGGTCCCACGGATGGGAATCATCTGGGCGGTAGTACTCGTCGCGACTCAGGTTGATCAGGACGTTTCTCAGGAGGTCTCCGGGAAAGTCGAGGGCCTTTCCCATGTCCTCGCAGAACATGATAAAAAGGCAGCGGTCGAGAAATCGCTGGGTCAGCCGCACCAGTTTGCCTTTGGTGCCGGCAAATCCCGGATTGGCCGCGACGATGGTTCTGAAGACAAATTCGCGATAGGCCTTGTACTCCAGGTAAAAGTCACGTTCGAGGGCCGATTCCCGGATGAAATTTTCCTTCAGCAGCGCATCGAGCGCAGAGGGGCCGCGCTCGGCAAGCAGTACGTCGCGATGAAAGATTTTTCTGAACAAGAATCGCAGAAACGCCGCTGATTCCGTTTCGTTAAGCAGCGATTCGTCCTCGTCGCCGGGGGCCGGGGCGATCACGAAACGCTGGCATTGGGCGTCCCCTTTGATGCGATGATAGAGCCTGAATTCGTTCGTATCGGTTACGACGCCCCACGTCGGTTCGACCAGTTCATGACCGGTCAAGGAGGATCGGGCTTCGCGCAGGTAATCGAGACACTGTCTTATGGGCGTGCGATTGTTGCCCTTACGGTTTTGGCGTTCATCAAGGCCGGAACGCATGTCCTTGAACTCACAGAGAGCCTGAGGAATATCCGGCATTCCAGCCTCACCGAACCGTCCCAGCGCCAAATCGGCTTGGCCCACGCCACCCGTCTGTCCCGCACGGCTGATCGAAAATTGCGGATGGCACTGATAGCCGGCGGCGCTTTCACCCTGCAGGGCATAGCCCCAGATATCATGAAAAAACAGTGTGATGAAAGCGGCATCGGTGGCTGTTTCCTTGAGCTTGCGGCGTTTATTCCAGTTTTTGAGACGTTCCAGCAATGCCTTTGCTTCGGCGGAGGCATGAAAATCTCGGAATTCATTTTCCCAGCGGGAAGCGAGAAGCGATATGCTGAACAAGGGTTGATAGATCATTGAAGGCCATTCCATTTATCAAGTCGGTGTCCTCTATAAAACCAAGCCACACCCTAGACTGGTTGCATTTACCTATACCGTCTTGGTTGTGTATAATATCTGCGACAATGGAGGAGGGTTATCCATCCCTCAGTGCACATCTTCAGGCCTGTTGACCTCTCACTATCGGGCTATTCGAAATTGGGCTTGACGACAAAAAGCAGGTTTGTTATCGTCCAGCCTCAACAGCCCCGGAGATAGCATCTCCGGCCCGACGCTTCCTCACCTGAGGAGGCGTTTTTTGTCTCAATTAATCATAAAAGCGATATCTGCCTGGTTTTAGGCGGATAGAACACGCCAATGATCATAAAGGGATTGGGGCTCACGTTATGAAAGCGTTTATTTGTTCCCACGAAGAAATAGAGATCATTTTTCTCTCGGAATTCGTCTAAATATTTCCGCCTGACAAGGCTATTTGCAGCTTGTTCATCACCACCTGTTTTTATCAGACATTTCCAGAATAGTGCTCCAATTTCCCAGTCGGAAATTAATAGTTTTCTTGGTTTTGAATCTTTTTCGGTCAAAAACAGATAAGAATATTTATAGGGTAGCTTTCTGAGAGGCGAACGATCTTTTGGCTGGCGATCACGATAAAGGATTTCATCAAAAATGCCCTGTTTTGATTGGGCCAGCCATTTGTCTTTCCACTGTCTGTCATCATCTTCTATGATAAAATCAACAATCTCAGTGGGTTTAAGGGTTGCCAGCGATTTTTTCTGAGGGCTTTTGGCAATGTTTATCAACTCCTGCATGGATGTATAAATTTCCTTCAGCACATAATCCTTGCGTGCAGCCCAATGTTTTGCAGTGCCGATCTTATCCAGGACGCGTATGTCCTCATCAATTCCCATGAACGGTCGATAGCTTTCCGGTCGAAAATCTTCGGTTTTGCGGACCAGATCGAGTTCGATCCAACTGTACTTGGGGTATTGTCTTTCTTCAGAGAGAAACCGGTAGGGTATCGGATAAATCCTGATCCATTGCTGGCCATCCAACAACCCGGCTGTGCAAACGAGTTCATCGTACTTCCCTGAAGGCAGCGGATATGTTTTGACCGTAATCAAAACACGCGCCTTACCTATCTCCGGGGGCAAGTACATAGAAGGGTACCGTTTTATTTATAAATGAAATACGTTTATGGTAAACGAGCAGTCGCTTTGTAAATATTCCGCGATTTTATGCCGATGGCAAGAATTGTAGTCCGCCTCATAACATGTCAGGGCTATGCGAGCATATTTGGAATACAGGTTTTTCAGTTTATCAAGGGCATCTAATTGTTTGGGTAGCATTTCAGATTGATAATATTGAAACAACTCTTCGTAATCAGAAGGATTATTCATGTTTTTTCTCAATTCAGACGGGATTCCCAATTCGGGAATGTGGATATATTTGAACCCGGCGTTTTCGAGATAATATTGAAGCTTCGTTTTTGAAAATCCATATTTCATGGAGATGGGATTCTTGCGGACGTCGATCAATGCTTGAACATTATTCTGAATCAGCCTGTTCAAATAGGCGTCAATCGTGAGACCTTCATAGCCAATCGTAAACATGCATGGCGTCTGATCCGAATTCCATTCAGGCCTGATGCGATCAATTTCTTCGGGCGTCAGAATATCAGACAGAATAGTGCTCCTGCACGCATACTCAGGATACTCGATATAGACTTTCCGGAGTAACTTTTTGCCCTGTACATTACCAAGAGTCGAGATCATTGCTCTTAAGACGCTTTGATCTTTTGATTTTATTTGGGGAATAAAAGATTGACCTTTCAACAATTCAAAATCGTCACTATTCCGCAAGAGGTTTAAATCTGTCAGGCGCTGTTTATCCTGGTAGGTCAAAAAACTAAAGCTGCCATATTTATACGGGAAGAAGTCGTAATGATTTTGATTGGCATATCGACAAAAAAGGAACAACAACTTTTGGCAATCAGTCCGTTTTAATGTGCCGCCAAAAGCTTCAATAAGCGCTAAAAGCACTTTTCTTCGATAGTACATTTTGCAGCTCCGTGTTCCTGTTTTTTTCACTGGCTGCGGTCTATTGCTGGAAGTCGTGAATTGATAGCCTTAAATGATGTAACTGTCAAGAACTATTTATTAATTTGTTATGAATGAAATCTTATTCTGTTTTTGGTCCGACCGGGAAGCGTTCATCCAGCTTTCCCGGAACTTCCATGAGATCGGCGCCTTTGGGGGTGAGCATGTAAAAGTCCGGCCGGCGATGGCCTTCCGTGACGCTCTTGACCAGATCGATGTAGTCGGAATCAGAGAGGTAAAAAAGATCAAAGACGTTCGTTCGCGCTTCGGCGTTCGACCAGTTGAACCGCTCCGGTTCGCAATAAACAAATTCCGGATAGATTTCATAGGCGGCGCACAGCAGCCGGCGCCTGTTCTGGTTGATTTCGGCAAATGCGCGTCTTGAGAGCGGAGCGGCATCCTGCATCCGTAACATCCTTGACGGCTATGTAAAAAAGTCCGGATGCTGTGTTGCGCTGCATCCTTCGTCATTGCGGCGTACTTCCAATATACGCCTCATGGGGGGAGGGGGCTTGACAGAGTCGTGTCCCCATACTTTAAAAAAGATGTTCGATCAGTTCCTTAAGATTGCTGATTTTATTGAGAATTATCTTTGTTCCCCTGGGTATATCGTGCGTGTTTGTTTTCGGGAGAATGCAACGGTTGAAACCCATGCGGGCCGCCTCCCGGATCCGGGCGTCCATCTGGGATACCCCACGGATTTCGCCTGTCAGTCCGACCTCCCCGAGCACGACCGTCCCCGCGTCAATGGGCCGGTCCAGAAAACTCGATGCCATGGAAGAGACGATGCCCAGATCGATGGCCGGTTCATCCACCCTCACGCCGCCGGCGACGTTGAGATAGATGTCGTGATTGCTCAGATGCAGGCCGCAGATCTTATCCATGACCGCGACAAGCAGGGCCACCCGGTTGTGATCGACGCCGATGGCGGTTCTGCGGGGAAGCCCGAAGTTCGTGGGATGGACGAGGGACTGGATTTCGATGAGGATGGGCCGGGTGCCTTCAATGCTCGGCGCCACCACAGAACCGGGTGCGCCTTCCGGCCGTTCGGCCAGGAAAAAGGCCGAGGGGTTCGAGACCTCGTTGAGACCGTTGTCCCGCATTTCAAACACGCCGATCTCATGGGTCGGTCCGAACCGGTTCTTGATGCCCCGGATGATCCGGTAGGCGTGGCCGGAGTCCCCCTCAAAGTAGAGGACCGTATCCACCATGTGCTCGAGGACCTTGGGGCCGGCAATGGCGCCGTCTTTGGTGACATGGCCGATCAGAAAAACGGGAATGCCGCTCTTTTTCGACATCAGGATCAGTTGTTCGGCTGTTTCCCGCACCTGTCCCACGCTGCCCGGAGCGGAAGACAGAACGGGGGAATAAACCGTCTGGATGGAATCGATCACGACCACGGCCGGGGTGATGGCTTTGATCTGTTGCAGGATATTATCCAGCGAAATTTCAATAAGAATCAGCAGGTTGTCGGACGACGCGCCGATCCGGCGGCCCCTGAGTTTGATCTGTTTGGCCGACTCCTCGCCGGAGATATAGAGGACTTTGAGGTTATTTCGGGCCATTCGGCTGAGGATCTGAAGCAGCAAGGTCGACTTGCCGATGCCGGGGTCGCCGCCGACGAGGATGGCCGATCCGCCGACGATGCCGCCCCCGAGCACGCGGTCCATTTCTGCCATACCCGTCGAGATCCGCTCCTTTTCATCGGAAACGATGGCGTCGATGGGTAGCGGGGCTTCGTTCATGGTGTATTCAGAGCGCTCGTTGCGCGGATCGGACCGGATTTCCTCTTCGACGAAAGGGTTCCATTGATTGCAGGACGGACATTTGCCGAGCCATTTCGGGGATTGGTGGCCGCAGTTCTGGCAAAAAAAGGAGAATTTCACTTTTTTCAATGACAGGCCCTCTTCAGGATGTTTGGCGGCGATCATACGTTTTTTTTCCAGACCCGTCAATTCAAAGAATCCGCACAAATAGCCTGCGAAGCGTTATGGAAAGTAAAACATGGAAAGTAAAATCTTGAATATTGATTTTAATGCTGATAGAGTTTATCTGCATTTGAGAAGGAATCGGAAGGTCAAGACCTATCGCCGCATCGCACTGCATCCCTGAATGAGCTTGTGCGTCGTCTGTCGGCATGTCCGAGGGTGAGTATCTGGCGGTCTCCGGTCGCACGCATCTCGCCCCTGGCCGTCTTTTACTGGCCTGTGACCCGACATATCCAAAAAAACATGAAAGGGATAACGTGATGCATAATCCAAACTTCAGCTCCGGCCCCTGCAGCAAAAGGCCCCAATGGCGCCTTGATGCCCTGCAGGAAGCGGCTGTTGGGCGTTCCCACCGATCCGCCATCGGGAAGCAAAAACTTGCAAAGGCCATCGCTGAAACAAAAAAAATACTTGAAATTCCTGATGATTATCTTGTCGGTATCTTTCCGGGATCGGACACGGGGGCTTTCGAAGCGGCCATGTGGTCTTTTCTGGGGCCGAGGCCGGTGACCGTCCTGGTCTGGGAAAGTTTTTCCGAGGGGTGGGCGACCGATGTGACGAAGCAGCTCAAGCTCAACCCCACGATTCTGAAAGCCGATTACGGCATGATTCCCGATCTGAATGCGGTCGACTGGAACAGCGATGTCGTTTTTGTGGCCAACGGAACCACGAGCGGCGTCAAGATCCCGCACTGGGGCTGGATTCCTTCCGACCGGACCGGTCTGGCTGTCTGCGATGCGACAAGCGCCGCCTTTGCCATGCCCATCGACTGGTCCAAAGTGGATATCCTGACCTTCTCCTGGCAGAAATGCCTGGGTGGGGAAGCAGCCCACGGCATGCTCGTCCTGAGCCCCCGGGCCGTCTCCCGGATTGAATCCTACGATCCGCCTTGGCCGCTGCCAAAGATCTTCCGCATGAAAAAGGGCGGCACAGTCGATAGAAGCATTTTTGAGGGTGACACGATCAACACCCCCTCCATGCTCTGCGTGGAGGATTACCTCGATGCGCTCAAGTGGGCAGATGTGATCGGCCTCGAAGGTCTTTTTCGTCGCAGCCTGGCCAACCTAAAGGTGATCGAAGACTGGGTCGAAAAAACGGACTGGATCGAGTTCCTGGCCGTATCGAGGGCCATCCGGTCCAACACCTCGGTCTGCCTGACCGTGACCAGCGAAAGGGTCAAAGCCATGTCAAAAGAGGAGCGGGCGAAATTCCTCAAGACGATTGCCGGTGCGCTCGATAAAAGCAAGATCGCCCATGACGTCAATTCCTATAAGGACGCCCCCCCCGGGTTCCGGTTCTGGTGCGGTCCCACCATTGAACCTGAGGATATCCGCACGGCGCTTGCCGAATTGGAAAATATGTATCAGCAAAAGATCATGGAATTATAAATATCAACTCGAAAAAGGAGAATCTTTTCATGAAAAGAGTATTGGTCAGCGACACCCTTTCTGCCGAAGGGATCAACGTGCTGAGAGACACGCCGGATATTGAAGTTGACGTGATGACCAACCTCACCCCTGATGAACTCAGAGGCGTGATCAAAGAATATGACGGGCTCGTGATCCGCAGCGCAACCAAGGTCACCCCGGCCATCATCGACAGCGCGAAAAACCTCAAGGTCATCGGCCGGGCCGGAGTCGGTCTCGACAATGTGGACATCATTTCGGCCAGCAAGCGGGGGGTCGTCGTCATGAACACCCCGGGCGGCAATACCATCACCACGGCAGAACACGCCATCTCCATGATGCTGTCGCTCGCGCGTAAAATCCCCCAAGCCACTGCCTCCATGAAAAACGGCAAATGGGAAAAGAATAAATTCATGGGCAAAGAGATTTTTAACAAAACCCTGGGTGTTATCGGTATCGGCAGGGTTGGAAGCATTGTGGCCAACCGGGCGCAGGGCCTCAAAATGAATGTCATCGCCTATGATCCGTTCATGTCGCCGGAAGCGGCAGCGAAGATCGGCATCAGCCTGGTCAGCCTGGATGATCTCCTGCAGCATTCCGACTTTATTTCCATCCATACGCCCATGACCAAGGAAACCCGGGGCTTCATCAATGCCGGCGCCTTTGCAAAAATGAAAAAAGGCGTCTTCATCATTAACTGCGCCCGTGGCGGGATTATCGACGAAAGCGACCTCTATGACGCTCTCACATCCGGAAAGGTTGCCGGGGCTGCCCTGGATGTATTCGAAGAGGAACCGACGAAGAATCAGAATCTAATCGCCCAGGAGAACGTTGTCTGCACCCCTCACCTGGGCGCCTCAACCGACGAAGCCCAGATCAACGTGGCCATCGCAATCGCCGAGCAGATCGCCGACTATCTGACCAAAGGAGAAATCCGCAATGCCGTGAATTTCCCATCCGTCAGCGCCGAATTGCTGCAGGTCATCCAGCCCTATCTCGATCTGGCCGAAAAACTGGGCAAGTTCCAGGCCCAGGTCGTTGCCGGCGGCATCCAGGAGTTGATCGTCGAATACAGCGGCAAGATCCTGGACTACAATGTCGCCCCCCTGACGATCTCCCTTTTGAAGGGTCTGCTGACGCCTGTTCTTAAAGACAGCATCAATTACATCAACGCCCCCGTGGTGGCCAAGGAACGCGGCATCAAGGTCGTCGAATCGAAAAGCAGCGAAATCGGCGACTATACAAGCATGATCGCCTTGACCCTCAAGACCTCGAAGGGAAACTATTACGCGGCTGGCGCCCTTTTTGGCCGGCAGGATCCGCGCATTGTCCAGATTGATAAATTCGCGCTGGAGGTGGTGCCGGAAGGCTACATGCTGGTCCTGTCCAATTACGACCGCCCTGGGGTGATCGGGAACATCGGCGCCACGCTGGGCGAAAACAATGTGAACATTGCCCGGTTGCATCTGAGCCGCGACCAGGTCGACAATCAGGCCCTCGTTGTGCTGAGTACGGACAGTGTCGTGCCCGAAGCGGCGCTCGAAAGACTCAGGAGCCTGCCGCACGTTATTTCCGTGATCCAACTGGAAATGTGACGACTCCGTAAAAAGTCCATAGGCTGTGTTGCGCTTCATCCTGCGTCGTTGCGGCGTACAACCCGGCACGCCTCACTCCTCAGTGAATCGCGCGTATTGCCTATGGCGTTTTTTACGAAGCCGTCCAGGATAAGGTTTTCATGTCCTTTTTTATAGGGATGGAAATGTAAGGAAAAGGGGGAGGAACATTTCATGGCAAATGTCGCAGTTGTAGGAACCCAGTGGGGCGATGAAGGCAAGGGCAAGGTGGTCGATCTTTACGCCGGGGATGCGGATGTCATTGTTAGATTTCAGGGGGGCAATAACGCGGGGCACACCTTGGTCGTCAAGGGCGTGCAGACAATTCTGCACCTGATCCCATCCGGTATTCTGCACGATCATAAAACCTGCATTATCGGCAATGGCGTGGTGGTCGATCCGGCAGTCATGACGCAGGAAATCGAAAACCTCAGAAAACGGGCCCTCTTTCCCGAGCATACGCGACTCTTTGTGAGCGAAAAAGCGCACCTGATCATGCCCTATCACCGCCGTCTGGATGTGGCGCGGGAAGCACGGAAAAGCGACAGGAAACTCGGAACCACAGGCCGGGGGATCGGACTCGCCTACGAAGACAAGGTGGCCCGTATCGGGATCCGCTTCTGCGACCTGCTGGACGAAACGACGTTTAGGGAGAAATTGGCGAGCAACATCGAAGAAAAGAATTTTTACCTGACCCGGCTTTTTGGGGAAACGCCTGTTGACGTGCAGCAGGTTTTTGACGAATACCAGACTTACGCTGAATATCTAAAGCCTTTTGTGGCGGACACCTCCCTGATCATCGAACAGGAAATGCGGCGCGGCAAGAAGATTCTCTATGAAGGCGCCCAGGGTTGCCACCTGGATATCGATCACGGGACCTATCCCTATGTGACGTCCTCCAACACGGTGGCCGGCAATGCCAGTTGCGGCAGCGGCGTCGGTCCGCGGGCCATTGACCGCGTGGTCGGCATCTGCAAGGCCTACACGACCCGCGTGGGAGAGGGGCCCTTCATGACCGAACTGACGGATGCCGTCGGCGAACACATGCAGATGGTGGGGCAGGAATTCGGAGCCACCACGGGGCGGAAACGGCGCTGCGGCTGGCTCGACATGGTCCTCGTTCGGCAGGCCGTCCGCGTTTGCGGGATCAGCGGCGTCGCTCTCACCAAGCTGGACGTCCTGACAGGGCTGGAGAAGCTTAAAATTTGTGTGGGATACCGGACGGCGGCAGGTGAGGAATATACGGAATCCGTCCCGGCTAACCTCAAGACACTTGCGGGATGTCATCTCGTTTACCAGGAGATGGAAGGATGGACGGAGGATATCCGCCATGCCAATCAGATCGATGATCTGCCAAAAAACACACGCAAGTATATTGAAAGGCTGGAAATCCTGTCTGGTGCACCATTGATGCTCGTTTCGGTTGGGGCTGGACGGGAGAGCACCATCGTGCTGAAGAATCCTTTCAGCGATTGAGGCCGGTCCTTTTTATATTCTGCTTGACAAGGGTATGCACATGTTCTAAGAGGTCGATCCTTTCAAGCATATTGTCCAAACATGTTGCAATCGCAGGGGGCTTCGTCTGCGTAGTCATTTCCGGGCCGTTAGCTCAGGTGGTAGAGCAGCGGACTTTTAATCCGTTGGTCGCGGGTTCGATTCCCGCACGGCCCACCAATAAAATAAATGGGTTACAGATATCAAGCTGTAACCCATTTATTTTATTTGCTACCCTCATAGAACATTTATCGTTATCATGGATGAGGTTAAACATCACCACCGGAAAGAAGCTGACTGTCCGGGAAGATCCTAACTTTTACACCGATGTCCCCGTTCGGTCATATATATAAAAATCAGCGACGGACCCCTGTTGTTCATCACCTGTATACGGATATCTATTGGGAATATGTTTTACAAGTTTCCACTCTGACTTGTTTTGTTCTATCCATCTTGAAAACTTTCGATGCTTTACATGGGCCGCTTGTAATCTTTCCTGCTTATCGGTGTTGGATGAGTAAATAATCACGAATCTTGTAGATGAATCAAAAAGCCGTTTTATATAAGTAAAAAAAACATTATCTTCAATGAGGTGGTAAATTACATCTAAAGACAAAGTTAGATCAGCTGTTTCGTTTGCATATGCATCCATCAATTTGAAGGTTTTAGTTTCATCATTAGAAAAGAGACTCTCACATTGTAAGATGGCTTCTGGGCTGACATCAAAACCAATATATGATGGATATTCTGACAATCTTAATTGATTACCGTCCCCACACCCGTATTCAATAATCGTTCTTATTTGTTTTTCTCTTACAAAAATATTCAGAACCTCAGCTTTGAATTCTGCAAATTTGTTGTAAGATCCTTCCCCCGAAGTTTCTCCCGACCTGTATCTTTGTCTCCAGTAATCCTCGGAGCCTGAAAATGATTTGAACGGCGCAATAAAAGTGAAGTAAACAACCTTGGCTATAGAACGAAGGAAAGGTATCTTTTTTACTAGATTTTTCATTTTACATCTTTTCTTTCGATGGCATATCAATTATATATGCGAACTTCATTTTTTCCGATAATTGTAATATAAATTTAGCAGAACTGCTTTTTAACGACAAGGTGTTTATTGATTTGTGATTAAAAGGTTGAATTTTTCCAACAACCCGATTTCTATTGATAACAGGAAGACATATTGCGGTAACGATTTTCTGGAAAATATGTTTGAAAATTACGACCTCGGGAGACAATAATTTGATACAATTACTTATTTCTCCAAGGAGGTCAGGTCATGACACCGGCACGGCGGGATATCAGCAAGAAGCTCCGTATTCTGGATTATGCCAAAACGATTGGAAATGTCGCCGGGAAAAGGGCCGGTAAAAACCCGAAAATATATCAGGCGACCCTGGGCCTTCTGAAACTGGTAAGCCGATTAGACAGGGGGACGATGATGGCGAAAAAGGTTTTGTTGCTGCTGGGAAGTCCGAGGGAAAAAGGGAATAGCGCTATTCTGGCAAAACAGATAGCCAAGGGAGCGAAAACGGCCAAAGCGAAGGTCGAAACCATTTATTTGCATGGTAAGAACATAGCCCCCTGCAAGGCCTGCTTCGCCTGTCAAAAAAAGAACAGCAAGGGGTGCTCGATTCAGGATGACATGCAGGAGATGTATTTGAAACTCATTGAAGCGGATGCATGGGTGATCGCCAGTCCGGTCTATTGGTTCACTGTGTCCGCCCAGACCAAGATATTTATGGATCGATGTTTTGCCTTGCCGGCCTACCGGAATGATCCTTTCAAAGGGAAACGAATCGCCATCGCCATGGCCTATGGCGGCGACGATCCTTTTGATTCAGGATGCGTAAATGCCTTGAGGACCTTCCAGGATGCGTTCGCATATAAAGAATCCGACATCATCGGCATGGTCTATGGAAGCGCCATGGATGCAGGTGAAATCAAATTAAATCAAAAAGTCATGCAGGAGGCTATTGAGCTGGGAAAGAAGCTTGCGTCTGATTGAATACCGTCAGACGCTGAATGGATGTCTTTGAACCCTTTCATCAAATGAGGCGTCCATGCGATAGAGCATAGGCTGAAAAACTGGTCGCGGAATTGTTTGTCGACATCAAAATGCATAACGGGGATAAGCTCGAAAAGAGGAGTGATAACATGATCATTGCAAGCAAAGGAAAAATCGGTGAAGGCTTATTCGCTGTCGGCACACCGGAGCTGCCTGCGTTTCTGTTAATGGGCGCGACCCCTGCCATTTTCGATGCCGGCATGACTGTCATGGGGCCCCTGTATTTGAATGATCTCACGGCGCTGCTGGGAGATGAAACCCCTCTGCGCTATATTTTCCTGACGCACGCCCACTTTGATCATAGTGGCGCATGCCCTTATCTGAAAAGAAACATCAAAGGACTTCAGGTGGGAGCGCACCCCATAGCCGCGGAAACGTTCAGGAAGCCGAACGCTGTCGAGCTGATCCGCAGCTTGAGCAGGGATTACGAAGACAGGCATGCCGCGCAGACCGGCAAGGAAGATATTTCCTTTGACGCCCTGCAGGTGGATATCCTGCTTGAGGACGGCATGGACTTTGACCTCGGAGGCGGTCTCGGATTCAAGGTTGTGGCGACGCCGGGCCATACACGTGATTCCATCTCCTTTTATATTCCGAAGTTAAAGGCCCTCATCACCGGCGAGGCTGTCGGCGTTTATGACAGAAACATGACAATCCATCCCGAATTTCTGGCAAGTTACCGTGATTATCTGGCCTCACTCGAAAAACTGGCCTGTCTGGAACCGGACATGCTGCTGATGGGCCATTATTTAACGCTGACAGGGGAGGACGCCAGGGGATACATTACAAAATCTATTGCCCAGACAAAGATATTCAAAAAAAGGATTGAAGATGATCTCCATGATCTGCATGGCAATAGAGAGGCCGTGGTGAAAAGAATCTTCCACGAAGACTATGAGGAAACGGGCGCCATCCTTCAGGAAGCAAGGCCCTATCTGATCAATCTGACAGCCAAGGTGAAGGCCGTGGCAGAGGACAAGTAGGGTTGCAATGATGGATGGAGGCCTGGGTGGAGATCCCGGTCAAATCTCCCAACCTGGGACGGCATCAGGGGACCGTAACGCCTTCAGCGTGATCAAATCACAAGGAGGAAGTGACGTGAATATAACACGGGACGGAGAGAAGATCGCCCGCAGAGGAATTTGCTGTCCCATCAGTTTCGTCGGTGCGGAGCCGAAGCTCGCCACGGCCTTTCCCAAGTCCTACCGCGGCCTGGACCCGTTGGAAATGATCCGGGGAAAAGACAACCGCTTCCTGCTGGGCGTGACGGGAGGCATCGCTTCCGGGAAGTCAACGGTGGTCAACATGTTTAAAGAAAAGGGAGCGCTCGTGATCGATTTCGATCTATTGGCCAGGCGCGTGGTGGAACCGGACAAGCCGGCCTGGAAGAATATCGTGTCCTGTTTCGGCCGGCAGGTCCTCCGGAAAGACAGGACTCTGGATCGGAAAAAACTGGCGGACATCGCCTTCAAGGATATGAAGAAACGAAAAAAGATCGAGGCGTTCACGCATCCCGAGATTTATGGAGAGTTTATACGGGAATTGGCGGAAATCACGGCCCGCACGCCTGAAGCCATCATTCTGGTGGACATTCCCCTCCTGATCGAATCGAATCTTCAGGGCCTGTTTCACAAGACCCTGGTCGTTTACACGCCGGAAGAACAGCAACGCGGGCGCCTGGTGAAGCGTGACGGAATCAGCCGGGATGAGGCGGCCGGCCGTCTGAAATCCCAGCTTCCTATTGATGAGAAGGTGGGCTATGCAGATTTCGTTATCCGCAATGAGGGCTCTTTGGATGAAACTCGTAAACAGGTGGATGATCTCTGGGAGAAACTTGTCCAGCTTCAGAAAGAAAAAACAACGGTTCCAGCATGAATCATCCGGTCGGGACATTTTCGGCGAGTACTGCGATATGAAAATTTTCTGAATATGAAGGACACGGGGATTCAAGAATTCAGCCCGCTTCGGCGGATCCGGGGCATACAGGAAAGACTGGGCGACATCGCCGTTGACGCCGTCTTGCTCAACTATTCCAAATCCCTCTATTACTACACGGGGACGGCCCAACCCTCTTTCCTGATCGTCTCCCAGCAGGATTATCATCTCCTGATCAGCAAGGGAATCGAACATGCTTTCCGGGAAACATGGCTTCCCGCTGAAAAAATGAGCCCGTCAGGATTCGACGGCATCATGGATATCCTGAAGCAGTGGGGGATACGCGGGGGTATGCTCGGAATGGAACTCGATGTGATTCCGGCTGTGCTCTATTTCAAGGTGGCCGGAATGCTTCCGCAATTCAAAATCGTTGATGTTGCGAAGGCTGTCCTCGAACAGAGAAAGATAAAGGACGATCAGGAGCTGGCCCATCTGCGTAAAGCAGCCCGCATCCTGCACGAGGGACACGAAAGGGTCATGAGCGTACTGCGGGACGGCATGACCGAGTTGGAATTGTCCGCCGAAGTGGAGGATGCCCACCGGCGGGCCGGGCATGAAGGACAGTATTTCGTCCGTCAGTGGGATTTTTTCATGGGCAGGGGCGTGCTGGGCTCGGGCGAGAACCTCTCGCACATTGCCGGAAAGGTACAGTCCATCAGCGGCGCGGGCCTGAGCGCCGCTATCCCGATGGGTGCGTCGGCTCGGAAGATCAGAAAGGGCGATATGGTCGTCGTGGACATCCCCACGCTCTACCGAGGCTATCACGGCGATCAGAGCCGGACCTATGTGATCGGAAAAGCGCCGCATGCATGCTTCGAACTCTATCAGGGCATGAGAGAGATCGCCGATCGGACGATTGCGTTTTTGAAGTCCGGTGTAACCTGCGATGATGTTTATCAGATGACTTTTTCCATCGCGCGAGAAATCGGCATGGAACCTTACTATCTGAGACTGGGAGGAAATCCCGCCCCGCTTTCTTTCGTCGGTCACGGCGTCGGTCTCGAAGTCAATGAGTTGCCCCTGTTGAGCAAGGGCAACTCCGATGTGATTCAGGCGGGAACGGTCGTGACGCTGGAGATCGAAATGTGGAAATCGGAGACGGAGGTCGTCAAGGTGGAAGATACGATTGTTGTCCATTCCGATGGCGCAGAGTTGCTGACGATCTCGCCCCGTGAGTTGCATGAAGTCTGATTGAAGATACCGCTTCAATCCTTGAAAACGAGCTTTCCCCCGATATGACCCGCAACGCCGGCCGCGGCAACCATTACCAGGTTGATGACGATGAAAAGCCAGCCCCGGGATGACCTGATGACGCCGGGATCGATCAAATACCAGGTCAGGCTGATCAGGCAGGCGACAAAGGTGATGGAGGCGGCAACGATCTTGACCTGGAATATAGGGGTCAAGGCCTTTCGGTATTTCCTTCCCCAGTCTAGAAATCCCGTGAAGATCACAAACGGCAGGGCGAACATGACAAAGATAATGTTGTAGAAACCGGCTGTTGCCAGGGTTGTTGCATCGAAAAGCCAGGCAAGCAGAAACATCATGAGCGCAACGGGCGAAACGCCGTTGGGGAAGTGAACGGAAATCGGATGGGCATGGCGCCGGCTCATCAAACCGGCCACCATGTCGAAGATTTTGCTCTTCGGGGCCGCCGCTTCGGGTTCAACTTCTACAAACTTTGAAGCAGGCGCTTTGCACACGGGGCATTTTTCAGGAGGTGCATCCCCCTCGTGGGTATATTTGCAGATCAGGCATTTCCATTTTCTCATGTTTTGTTTTCTCCCTGATGTGAGACCTTTGATGAATGGTGGCGCCGTGATTCAGAAAACTTTTCCGCAGTTAAGGATAACCAGTCAAAACCTTTGCACAGCTCCCGGTGAAACTCTCAAGGGCGTCTCAATTAAATATTCATTTAACATGTTGATATTCCTTGATAATAGTATGGTTTTATATTTGTTTTCCGGCCAAATTCATCTTTGAAAGAAACCGCCATGGCATTCATGGAAAAGCCTTGCCGCCCTTGGTATATGCCGACAAGGGATGCTGCTGCAGAGACAACCGGGAGTTCCTGGGCATGAACGGTATGGGTGACGGCATCATGAAAAAGAACCAGATCAAGGCTGTCATTGCGAAAACGGAGATGCGGCGGAATAAGGGAATATCCGAGGTCCCGGATAATACCGAGCAGTATTTTGGGATCACTCATGAAAATCATGGAGCTGGGAAGGCGCGGTTCATAACTATCATCAAGGAGAGCTGGGATCATCTCTGTGGCGCCATGGCCTTTAACATCAAGCGATCTGTCCGGAATCTCAGGAAACGGGAGAGGATTGCCGCAACATGGGGGAATATTCCCCTATTAAAACCGGTAATTACCTATACCAAAGGTAAACATCCTTGTCAAGTGAAGATAAAATTATTTTCTCTTGCTTATTTATGCCTTTTTCTCATACTCATCCAGGCAGTATACTTTTCCACTGCTTAGTCTGTCCTGATAAATATGACTTTTCAAAGAAAGGTGATAAAATGATTATAAAAACGGACATAATTCACCATGTTGTCATGGGGGCAGATTTGAATCATCACGGTACCCTCTTTGCCGGTCAAGGAGCCAAATGGTTTGTGGAGGCCGGTTTTATTGCCGCTGCCAATCTGACAACGCCCAAAAACGTCGTTTGCGTCAACATCCACGGGATGCTTTTTAAAAACCCAGTTCCGAAGGGTACAATCCTTCGGTATGAAAGTAAGGTGGTTTTTAGCGGAAAGACCCGAATGATCGTTTACATCAAGGTCGTTAAAAGTAAAAATGATGAATTTGTTGTCGATGGGTTCATTTCTTTTGTCCATATTGATGCTAAGGGGTGTCCCACTCCACACGGGATAACAATCGAAGCCGTCACAGAGGAAGACATCGCCCTGCAGCGAAGAGCCGAGGCTCTGCATACATGAGGCCAATCAAGGAAAACAATGGGCATGCAAAAGTCACGGGCATGCCCCCGTTTAAAAAGAAACAGCGATATGAATCCGAATGGATAACAAGGCGGCAAGGAGGGGGCTCCGCTTATAACCACGAATATCCCAAGCAGTTGCGGTTTGCGCCCTGCCTTCAGCCTTTCCCGCGAGACAGATGTCCCACCACAAATTAGCCATGGAGGCGATTTCATCGCGCGGGAAGACCGGGTTTTGCATTATTTCTTCCGTCTTTCTTGATACTCGTCCTTCTTTAACCATTTCCATGCCTGCCTGAGCGCTTCATGAAACGCTTTTCGTTTCTCATTGACCCCCGACTTTCTTTAAACTATAAAAGAGCGAGCAGGCAGAAATGCCGTGAATCCGCGTCGCGTCAGGAATCGATCATGGACTGGCTTTTATATATACCGGCTTATGTCAAAGTGGGAAGTTCTTTTTTGGGAATTTTACTGCTTTATCGTCTAAAGGCGCCGCTGGGGGCGGCGATCCTTTTTTTTTCGATCCTGCTGACGTTGTGGACCGGAACAGGACAAAAAGGGCTCCAGTTCCAGATCGAAAACTTTGTCCTGCCGCAGAATAATTTGCTTCCCCTGGTCATCCTGCTGCTGCTGTTTTTCAGTGACGCCCTGAACAAGACGGGTCGGATGGGTCGAACTATTGCCGCGCTTAAATCTTGGCTCAGAAGCAAACATCTGATGCTGGCCGGACTGCCTGCCCTTGTGGGGTTGCTGCCCATGCCGGCCGGCGCCCTCTTTTCGGCGCCCTTTGTCGATGCCGTCGATCAGAGTCAGGAAATTGAAGCACAACGGAAGGTGGCGATCAACTACTGGTTCCGCCATATCTGGGAGTACTGGTGGCCGTTGTATCCCGGCGTCATCCTGGCGATGCAGTATTCCGGGCTCCCCGCGGTATATTTTTTTCTCATTCAGGTTCCATTTACATTCGCGGCGATTTTTGGCGGGTACCTTTTTATCTTGAAGAAGATCAAAAGATCGGGTGATGACTACAAAAGTAGAGGCTATCTGGATGTCGCCGCAGTTTTTGCCGCTCTGGGCCCGATCGGGCTTCTGGTTATCATTTCCCTCACGGGCTCAGCACTTTTGCCTCTGATCGGTGTCAAAGGGACACTGGCCAATCTGATTGCAATGTTTGTGGGGCTTGTGGCGGCGCTCCTGGTAGTTTTTACGGGCCATGCTTCAGCTTTCGGGTCCACGTTGCTCATGTTGAAACGCGTGGACACCTGGTTCATGATCCTATTGGTGATCGGCATCCAGAGCTTTGCGGCAGCGCTTTCCTGTCCGCTCGATGCGGCGGGATCAACCCTGGTCACCGGCATGCGGGATGAGCTCATTCAGACCGGCATTCCGCTGCTCATGGTGATTATGCTGATTCCTTTCATTTCGGGCATGATCACCGGAGTGGCCTTCGGTTTTGTCGGCGCCAGTTTTCCTATCGTCTTTGCCCTTCTGGGTCCGGATCCCTCTTTTGCCGTCGCGGCGGCGACGACCGCTTTTGCCTATACCTTCGGCTACATGGGCATGATGCTGTCGCCCATGCATGCCTGTCTTGTCGTGACGGCCGAATATTTCAAAACATCCATCTTCGGCGTCTACCGGTATCTCGTCGGGCCGGCTCTCGTCATTCTGGCGACATCCATTTTGCTGTCCGCGCTTTATTATCATATCTTCTGACCAAGGATGCGGCTTTGTTTTTTTAAGGATTTTATTTTGACTATTGTTACGTTTTCAAATATATTGCACGGCATCCCACGGTCCTTATTTTACCGGAATGGATGCACCGCTTGTCAGCCTTCAGAAGAACTTTGCATAACCGGTGAAAAATGGTTCGCAAGTGGCGAATCAAAGATTTTTCAATTTTCCTAAATTATGCTAATTTATTGATTTCATATATATTTAAGCATTATCAGGGGGCATGACGAAGTCGTGTCCCCTCAACGAAAAGGTTTTGAG
The DNA here is from genome assembly GCA_043805145.1 of Pseudomonadota bacterium. Lineage (GTDB taxonomy): Bacteria > Desulfobacterota > Syntrophia > Syntrophales > Fen-1087 > JAPLJM01. Next base: position 34,312 of record JAZDIK010000117.1, read on the forward strand.
CCGCGGTAAAACCATTTTTCAAAGGTTTCCTTCAATAAAAAGGTCTGAAATGAAGCGTTCTTTATGGATTCTTGGCGTGATGATGCTCCTGGCAGGCGCTCCTCCTGCCGGGTTTACCGAGCCCCTGATCCGCGATGGAGAGCATCTAACCCTGGAGCGATGCATCGACATCGCCGTCCGGAATCAGCCGGCCATTCTCCAATATCACTATACGGCGCAGGTCAACGAAGCTCTACTGGGACAGGCTCGGAGCGCATATTATCCCCAGGTGGACCTCACGGCGAACTACAACCAGTATAACGCCATTTCCCGCCAGAACGATGCCCACAGTCCCATCACGCAATACGGTTACGAATACGCCGGCAACAATGTGACCCTAAAACAGAAGATTTATGACTTCGGCAAACGGGAAGCGAACGTTGACGTTGCCCTTTTCAACAGGCAGGCGGCGCTCTCCGATGTCGAAAATCAGATCACGGGCGTAATCAATAACGTGAAAACGGCCTATTACGGCGTATTGAGCACAAAGCGGGCTAGGGCCGTCCACAGGGAGGCCATCGATCAGTACCGGCAGCAACTGGAACAGGCCAGGCTTTTTTTTGAATCCGGGAAGAAACCAAAGTACGATGTCACGACGGCGGAAGTCAATCTGAGCAGCGCCGAGGTCAAACTAATCCAGGCGGAAAGCGATCTCGACAACGCGTGGGTGCAGCTGAACAACGCCATGGGCTATGACGGATCCTCCCGATACACCATCGAGGATACATCCGCCCCCGGCGTCTATCAGATTGACGAGCGGGTGGCGCTGGAGCAGGCGTATCAGAAACGGTCCGATTTGCAATCGCTGATAACCCAGAAGGCCTCGGCCCAGCGGGCTGTGGATGCGGCGAGAAAGGATTATTTTCCCTCCCTGGAGGCCTCTGCGGGTTATGATTTCGCAGGGAGCCAGACGCCCCTGTCCCAAGGATGGAATGCCGGGGTGGCCTTGACATGGAATCTCTTCAAGGGGCTGTCGACAAAAACGGAAATCGAGAAGGCGGCGGCGAACCTCAAGGTGGTGGAAGCGAAGATCGCCGGCCTGAAGCTGCAGATCCGCCAGGATATTAAAAAGGCCCAACTGGACATGAAGAAGGCGAAGGAGACGATGGCCAATGCCGACGTTCAGGTCAGACAAGCGACGGAGAATCTCGAACTTGCCAACCTGCGATACCAAACGGGGCTGGGAACGCCGCTCGATGTCACGAACGCCACGGTCTCCTACAGCAATGCGAAGCTGACCCAGATTGCAGCCGTCTATCAATTTTACACCGCTGTTGCAAACATCGAAAAAGCGATGGGGAACCGATAATGCCATGTCTAGATCAAAGATGATATTGAAGCGGCCAGGCGGAGGCAACGAGGCATATTGTACATACGTTGACAAAGCCGATAACGACGCCAACAAAGATAGCGCTTTGATTTAGAATTGGAAGAAGGACAGGAGGGGAAGACTTGAATATCCATTGCTCTGTGCGTCGTTATTTCCGCGAAGACGTGAATGCCATGTTTGGCTGCCATAAGGTTTCCATCGCTTGCCTGGTGTCTGTTCTGACCTTCACGACTGCCGTCGCATGCAAGAAGGAAGAGCCGCGAACGGCGGCCTTTCCCCCGGCGACGGTGCTTGCCGTCAAAGCGGTGCAGAAAGACATGCCGGTCGTCGTTCAGGCAATCGGAACGATCGAAGCCTTCAGGTCCGTAAGCATTTATTCCCGTGTCGGCGGCCAGTTGCTTAAGGCCCATTTCAAAGAAGGGCAGGACGTCCGCGAGGGACAGCCGCTCTTTACCATCGATCCGGCATCGTATCGGGAAAAACTCAGCCAGGCTCAAGGTAAACTGGCCAGGGACCTTGCCCAGTTCCGGTACAATCAGGAAGAAGCAAAACGATACGCGTTCCTGTTCGAGAAAGGGGCCGTGTCAAAGTCGGAAGCGGAAAAGTACCGGACGGACGCGGCCGCCTATGAAGCCAGCGTCAAATCAAGCGAGGCGGAGGTGGAAGACGCCCGCCTGAATCTCGCTTATTGCGATATCGCAGCGCCATATGCGGGTCGCACGGGGGTCTATGGCGTCAACATCGGCGCCATTGTCAAGGCCAACGACACGCTGTTGACCACTCTGAACCAGATTACACCGGTCCATGCGAGATTCTCTGTCCCTGAAAAGGTCCTGTCCGATGTGAAGCGATACCGGGCGGCGGGCGGCGTTCAGGTGAAAGTGAGCCCTTCCTCCGATTTCAAGGGAGAGGTTCGTACCGGCAAGCTCGTCTTCATTGACAACAGTGTCGATGCCAATACGGGCATGATCCAACTCAAGGCCGAATTTTCCAACGCGGACCGGTTCCTCTGGCCCGGCCAGTTCGTCAATGTGGCCCTTCAACTGACCGTCCAGCCGAATGCTGTCGTTGCCCCATTGCGGGCCGTCCAGACGGGCGAGAAAGGCACCTTTGTGCTGGTTGTCAAGCCGGACATGACCGCCGAAATGCGCCCGGTCGTTGTGGACTGGTCGGTGGGCGAAGAATCAGTCATTGCCAAAGGTCTGGCCGCTGGGGAGACGGTTGTCACGGACGGCCATCTTAAAGTGCGGCCGGGCGGCCGGGTGGAAATCAAGGATCATCTGGGGGCAACCACCGTAACCAGCCCAAAGAGCGCGACCCGGGCGACTGCAGGGGGCGCAAAACCGTGAATATTTCCGCTCTCTGGATTCGCCGCCCTGTCATGACGAGCCTCGTCATGCTGAGTCTTTTGTTCTTCGGCATTATCGGATATCGGAGTCTCCCCGTCAACGACCTGCCGCAGATGGATTATCCCACCATCCAGGTCTCTGCCGCCCTACCGGGTGCCAGTCCGGAGACCATGGCGGCCATTGTCGCCACTCCCCTGGAAAAGAAATTTGCCACGATCCAGGGGGTCGAATCCATGAGCTCTACAAGCAGCCAGGGCTCGACGTCCATCGTTCTGCAGTTTTCCCTGAACCGTAACATCGACGCCGCCGCCCAGGATGTGAACGCCATGATCACCGCGGCCTCGGGCCTCCTGCCGTCGCTACCCGCACCGCCAACATACCAGAAAGTCAACCCCGCGGAGTGGCCCATCATGTTTTTCGCCATGATCGGGGATTCTGTCAGGGAGACGACCATGTACGAATATGTGGACACGGTCATCTCTCCGAATCTCTCCACGATCAAGGGGGTTTCCGAGGTCATCAAGTACGGGAAAAAATACGCCGTCCGGATTCAGGTCAATCCCCACAGCCTGTCGAACAAAGGCATCGGCATCAACGAACTGGCCGGCGCTATTGGTGCCGGCAACGTTAATATCCCCGGCGGATCCCTCGACGGTCCTTATCAATCCTACGCCATCGACCCGCAGGGACAGTTAAAAAAAGGGGATGACTATAATCCCCTGATCATCGCTTACCAGAAGGGCTACCCCGTCCGGATCCGGGATGTAGGACAGGCCATCGACAGCACCGACAGCAAGAGTGTAACCGTCTGGTATGTGGACGACGCGTATTCCGCGCAGACCGTCATCTTTGCCGTCCGCAAGCAGCCCGGGGCCAATGCCGTCGAAGTGGCCAACCAGATCAAAGCCCTTATGCCGACCCTCACGGAGCAGATTCCGAAGGGCGTCGAAGTCCGCATGATGTTTGATCAGACGGACTTCATCAAGGAATCCATCAACGACGTTCAGTTCACGCTGCTGCTGACGATCTGTCTGGTCATCATCGTTATCTTCCTCTTTCTGCGGTCCCTGAGGCCGACAATCATACCCAGCATCGCCGTTCCGCTGTCGCTCGTAGCCACCTTCGCTGTTATGTATCTGTGCGGCTACAGCCTCAACAACATTTCCATGATGGCCCTCGTTCTTTCCGTGGGCTTTGTCGTGGACGACGCCATCGTCATGATGGAAAACATCATCCGGCGCATGGAGATGGGAGAGGACGCCATGACGGCCTCTCTGGTGGGCTCAAAAGAAATCGGCTTTACCATCCTGTCCATGACCGTTTCGCTCGTGGTTGTTTTCATCCCCGTCTTGTTCCTGGGAGGGATTGTAGGCCGGATTCTCCACGAATTCGCCGTCAGCATCGGCTCCGCGATCCTCATCTCCGGGTTCATTTCGCTGACCCTGACGCCCGTGATGTGCAGCCGCTTTCTCAAACAGAAGGCCGAGCAGCGGCATGGTCGCCTCTACCTGGCCTCCGAACGCGTCTTTGCGACGATGCTGTCCTTTTATGACCGGACCCTGGCGAATGTCCTGCGACACCGTTTCGCAGCGATGATCTTTACAGTCGCTGTAATGGCGGCCTCGGTTTATCTTTTCACGTCGGCGCCGAAAGGCTTCATCCCCAGTGAAGACAGGAATTTCTTTATCTGCTATACCATGGCGGCGGACTCTATCTCCTATGACGACATGGCCGCCCATCAGGAGGTTCTCAATAAAATCGTCATCGACGACTCCGATGTGGACATGCTCGTTTCCGTAGCGGCGAATCCCCACAACAATTCGGGCTTTATTTTCGCCCGCTGCACTGAAAACAAAAAGCGCAAGCGCCACATCGACCGGATCATCGATGAGCTCCGGGGGCCCATCAACAACATCCCGGGACTGATTGCCTTTCCCATGAACCCGCCCCCCATCGAGATCGGCGGTAAGCAATCCAATGCCCTTTACCAGTTCGTGCTAAAGAGCGATGATCTGCAGAGCCTCTACACGTCCGGCAAGGATTTCGAGCAGCGAGTCCGGCAGATCCCGGGTATGACCGATGTGAGCAGCGACCTGAACTTCCGTAGTCTCAAGATAGAAATTGCCGTCGATCGGGACAAGGCATCCTCGCTGGGGCTGACGGCGCAACAGATTGAAAACGCCCTGAGCTATGCCTTCAGCGGCGGCCGGGTCAGCACGATCTACGGGGCCGCAAGCCAGTACGATGTCATTCTGGAGCTCAAGGATCAGTATTCGTCCTATCCCGACAACCTCGATCTTGTATACATCAAGTCGTCAACGGGGAAGCTGGTCCCCTTGAGCACCGTAGCCAGGGTGGAAAAAACCCTCGGGCCGCTGACGGTCAATCACCTGGGACAACGCCCGGCGGCAACGGTATCGTTCAATCTCAAGCCCGGTTATTCCATTGGCGACGCCACGCGGCAGATCCAGGCACTCGCTGCCAAGGTCCTGCCGGCGACGATCTCGACGAGTTTCGAAGGCGCCGCGCAGGCCTTCCAGTCGTCCTTTGCCAGTCTCGGTTTTCTGTTGTTTATCACGGTGCTCGTCATTTACATGGTCCTGGGCATCCTGTACGAGAGCTATATTCATCCCCTCACGATTCTTTCGGCCCTGCCCCTGGCCGGTTTCGGCGCCCTGCTCGCCCTGAAAATCTTCGGGATGGAGCTCGATCTGTACGCCTTTGTGGGCATCATCATGCTCGTGGGGCTCGTGAAGAAAAATGGCATCATGATGATCGACTTTGCCCTTGAAACGGAAAGGACTGAGGGAAAAACCGCCGAGGCGTCCATCCATCATGCCTGCATGGTGCGTTTCCGTCCCATCATGATGACCACGATGGCAGCCCTTTTCGGAACCTTGCCCATCGCCTTGGGGCTCGGCGCCGGTGGTGAATCACGGCAACCCCTTGGCGTGGCCGTTGTCGGCGGCCTGTTGTTTTCTCAGATTCTGACGCTCTATGTGACCCCTGTTTTCTATGTCTATCTGGACAACTTCAGCCATTGGCTCAAAGAGAGAAGAGCCGGTGATGCACCGTCGCCTAAGACAGCATCGTAACAGGAAACATTTGACTTGCCGCTCGCGAGCCGTTTTTCAAAGGTCTCGAAGAATTTTTCATAAGGAAAAGGAGATGTTCAAGGAAACCGCGCTGAGCTGGATTGCCGAGATGGAAGAAGCCGGAAGGATCAGCGGCCTTGATGCCGCCGGCCGCGGCAAACTGGCCGACGATTATGCCGCGAAACTGGAAACATTTTTCAATGAGGCGGTCGCCAAGCAGTTGAAACCGGTGGGCAAGGACGCCGAATTCGAGCGCATGCTGCTGTATGACAGCCAGTACACTCACAAATACCTGAACCAGACGATCCCCGGCTATTACGGGTTTCGGGCGGAAGTCTTCGCAAAGGCCCGGAAAACGATTACAGGCGAATAGAGGGGATGCCTTGAAAGTCATTTTTCTGGGAACGAACGGCTGGTACGATACGCCCACCGGCAATACCATCTGCACACTGATCAGGGCCGAGCGGCACGATATCATCCTCGATGCGGGGATCGGATTCTATAAAATCAACCATTATATTCCTGTGGGCGACGAAAAACCGGCCACCCTTTTGCTGAGCCATTTTCACCTGGACCATATCTACGGCCTTCACATGCTCGTCAAGGGCCGTTTTCCGCACGGCCTGACGCTCTGCGGTCCCGCGGGAACTCGTCAGATCATCGACGTCATCGTCAATAGTCCCTTTACCGTAAGCCTGGAGCGACTCCCTTTTACAACTACGATCTATGAGGTTCCCGAAGATAACGGGCGCCTGTCATTTTCTTTGGACGCAAAACCCCTGCTCCACAGCGGCGTGACGCTGGGATATCGCATCCACATTGACGGGAAAACCATTGCCTATTGTCCGGATACCGGCTACTGCGAGAATGCCGTCGCCCTGAGCCTTAACGCCGATCTGCTTATCATCGAATGCGCCTATAAAAGCGGCGAGACCGATGAAAGCTGGCCCCACCTGAACCCGGAAACGGCGGCCCGGATTGCCGTCGAGGCAGGCGCCAGAAAGCTGGTCCTGACACACTTTACCGCCGGAACCTACCTGACACTGGCGGAACGCAAGGTTTCCGAAGGCGTGGCGCAAATGATATTCCCCGATACCCTGGCTGCCATGGACGGCGCGACGGTGGATTAATAGCCGCCTACGCATCAAAAGGACTTTTTACACCCAATATGCTTCTTGTCGCCACATGGGTGTAAATCATCGTGGTTTGAAGGTTGGCATGGCCGAAAAGTTCCTGACTCGTTTTGATGTCATGTCCTTTTTCCAAAAGATGGGTCGCGAAACTGTGGCGTAGCGTGTGAACAGAGGCGGACTTCGGAATGTCCGCTGCCACGACCGTATATTGAAACGGTCCTAACAACCGTGCGCGCCTGATCGCCGAAACTGCCAGCTCCGGGTGACGCAGGCGTTGCCGCCGCTCAACTCCGTTGTTGAACCTGAAGGAAAAGTGGAAAAGTTCGCTTTTTTAAGCATTTTTCTATCTTAATAGGCATTTGATATTATTAGATACGTTTTACCCAAAATGGTCAAATTTGACTTTTTCTACAGATTCGTTAAGTATAAAAAATAATCCTATTAACGAAAAAGGTACACTTATGGATTATTGCAAAGGGAAAATCACAAAGCTTTTGATTGACTATTTCGGGAATGATTTTCGAAGAATGACGCATGCTCTGGATGTCTTAAAACATGCTGAAAGGATCCTGGAGAACAGGGCGAACTGTGATTACGAAGTTCTTGTAGCCTCTGCCCTCTTGCACGATATCGGCATAAAACAATCCGAAGAACTACTTGGATATAACAATGGCAAGACTCAAGAGGAATACGGACCGCCAATAGCGCAGAAACTTCTTGAAAGCATAGGCTTTCCCCCTGAAAAAACAAAAAAGGTTTGTGAGATCATAGGAAATCATCATTCTCGTTCACGCTATGATTATGTTGAACTGAGTATTCTTAAGGAAGCTGACAAGATTGTGAACAAGCTTGAGGGTGACTGAGAGTATTCATAAAAAAGCTCATAATAGTTTAGTGCAGCCAAGCGCCCATAAAACGGGCTCTGGCTGGCCATGGCAATGCCACGGACCAAACGAGGAAGGAGGGTTCTTGACGATGTCTGATCTTCTGCTATGGCTGTATGTCATTAATGCTGTCCTTCTCATAGACCATGAAATCGACTCGGCATACTGGAAGGAATGGGAGTTGTTTAGGCTTCCGGGCGGGATCACAGGCTTCCTGCTACTTCACATCCCGTTGCTATTTGTTATCCTATGGGGATTGATCCTGATTGTGAAGCAGTCTTACTGGGGGTCAGTCCTTTCACTATTGCTCTGTTTAGGTGGTTTTTTTGCTTTCGCCGCTCACACCTATCTCCTGAGAAAGGGACGGCCACAGTTCAATAACCCGATCTCAAAGTGCATCCTTGTTGCTATCCTACTCGTATCCGTAATCCAGGCGGCAGTGACGTTGTATGGAATCGGACAGTGACAGAAAGGCATAGCGAGGCATTCCATCGGATTGCTATCGCTCCCGGCGAACTTCGTGTTCGGCAACGAAAGAGAAAACATGGATAAAGTATACATTCACGGTTACGATCATCGAGAAAACATACGATTACAGGATCAAGCCTCTACTTTGGTGGAGTTGTTGCATTATGATACTTTCTATTCGGCAGGAAGCCGTGTTTTGGAAGCCGGTTGCGGTGTTGGGGCGCAAACCCTCACCCTCGCGAGGAACAGCCCTGAGGCCTTCATTACCTCTGTCGATATATCCGAGTCCTCTTTAGCTGAAGCCAAGGCAAAAGTGGCAGCGGCGGGCTTTACAAATGTTCTATTTCAACAGGCGGATATCTTCAATTTGTCACATGGCATGAACTCCTTCGATCATATTTTCGTCTGCTTTGTCCTGGAACATCTCTGCCAGCCTGTCGAGGCCCTGCATAAGCTAAAAGACCATTTGCGGCCGGGTGGCACAATCACGGTCATCGAGGGCGACCACGGCTCGGCCTATTTTCATCCCGACAGCGAAGCCGCACTCAGAGCGATTCATTGTCAAGTCGAATTGCAGCGCCGGGCCGGCGGTAACGCCATGATAGGGAGAGAACTTTATCCCATATTGCATAAAGCGGGCTATCGCTCGATTCGTGTATCTCCTCGGATGGTCTACGTTGATTCCAGCAAGCCTGAACTGGTCGAAGGCTTCACGAAGAAAACCTTTACTGCTATGATTGAAGGCGTTCGTGAGTCGGCAATTAAGGCAGGAATAATTGAAAAGCATGATTTTGAAAAAGGGATTAAGGATCTGTACCGGACTGCAGAATCGGATGGGGTATTCTGTTACACTTTTTTTAAGGCGATTGCAAAGAAATGATTGCCGAACAAGGCATGCAGCAGATTGGCCACAAATCGGGCCTCCCGCTGATTTTGTTGTTGAGCCCGCAGAAAAGGGGCGTCCTCCGTTATTTTGGCATTTCCCGGTTTACAAATATCTGATTTTATTTTTTCTACAGACTCGTTGGGTGTCTAAATATAAACAATGCTAATGTTATCGTAATACAATAAATAGTTATTGACACTCGTTCATTTCAATGCTATGCTCCCCTCCAACAGACTTACTTGCGACATGTTGCCTGCCGGGTATCAAGCGCACAGAAGATGATGATTGATACGGTAGCAAGCCGTGGGATAAGGGCTCTATGAGTGATTTAAAACCTTATTAAGGAGGGCTGCCATGGGTAATCTACTCAAAATCAAGAAATTCAGTAAGAACTTCCATTTTTTAATTTCGTTTTTGATCGTAGCGATACCGCTATATTATGTCGTCTACTGGGCATTCATTAATCATCTACCTGCGAAACTAATAGCCGTAAATATTCCTTCAATTCCATTGATTCCTCATAAACTGCCAATCGAATTACAACTTGTTGGTTTTATGACAAGTTTGCTTCCTCTTTCTGCTTTAATTTACGGGCTTGTATCCATCAGAAAGCTTTTTTCTTTTTACAAAGAAGGCATCATCTTTTCTTTTGAACATGTCAGTTTCTTTAAAAAAACAGCCAAAGCTCTCGTATTGTGGGTTTTCTTGTCAATGATTTATGAATCAGCCAAAAGTGTTTTGTTCTCCCTAGGTAACCCTCCCGGCAGTAGAGTTATTGATGTTAGTTTTGGTGCGGCAGAAATTACCCCACTTTTGGTAGGGGGCATTGTTTTTATTATCGCATGGGTAATGGATGAAGGTAGAGTTTTATCTGAAGAAAATGAACTAACTGTTTAGCTGGAGTCATTATGCCAATCATTGTAAATTTGGATGTGGTTCTGGCACAGCGCAAGATGAAATCAATGGAGCTTGCTAAATTGATTGGAATCACAGAACAAAATTTATCTGTTCTAAAAACGGGGAAAGCAAAAGCTATTCGTATTTCCACTTTGAATGCTGTCTGTAAATACCTTGAATGCCAACCGGGGGACATCCTCGAGTATAAAAACAATGAATAAAAAGGAGAAAATCAATGAGAACAACTAACTGGAATAAATTATATATTCAGGCCCTGATTGTTACGAGTTTTATCTTCGCATTGACAGGCTGTGCAAGTAATCGGGGGTTATGCCAATAATTTTTCGCTTTTTCCCCGGCCGTGCCCTTTCGGTTTGGTATATTTCACCTCCGCTATCTCCCGTGCTTTGTCGATGGCCGGTTTCGCATGTTGAATAGGACAGCGGTCTGAAACTTATGATTCCAGCAGGGCGACGACTTCGATATGCGCCGTTTGCGGAAACATGTCATAGGGTTGAAGGCTTTTGAGGATAAACCCGTGATCAAGCAGGTATCGGATATCCCGCGCCTGCGTTGCCGGATTGCATGAAATATACACAATCCGGGCCGGTTTCAGTTCAACAAGCCCGGACAGGAGTACCGGATCGCAGCCGGTGCGCGGTGGATCCAGGATCAGTGCGTCAACGCGTCTCTTCACGCGGATGAATTTCCTGTGCAGGATATCCCCTGCATCGCCGCGCAGGAAGACAGCGTTCTGAAAACCGGCGTGGCGGTGGTTCACCCGGGCGCAGTGAATCGCTTCGCCGTCCCTTTCGATGCCGTAAACCTGCCGTGTATGGAGCGCCAAGAACAGAGAAAACAGGCCGGAACCGCAATATGCGTCCACAAGGGTTTCCCTGCCGGTCGGGGCGCACAGCTTCAGGACTTCATCGACCAGCCGGGGCAGAAGTGACGCATTCGCCTGGAAAAACCCCCGATAGGGGACTATCAGGCGTTGCCCACCGACGGTCCGGGCAACGAATCGGGGTGCTCGGAAATCTGTAACCACCTCGGCTTTTTCCCCGGCTGCACCGGCGGACCAGATGGTTTGCCTGTCCCAAGGTGTGTTTATTCTGCCCGTTTCCAGATCCTGCCGGAAGGCAAGGCAGGCTTGATTGATCGTTTCATCCATAATTTCACAACGATCGATATCGATGACCCGGTCGTTGAAAACATCCATGAAGCCGATTACCGGAGGATCTTTCGGTGCGAGCCGGACATGATAATCCGCTTTGTCGCGGTACTGAAAGCTTTTAGGCGAGGGAATAACCTGAGTTAGCGACGGTAGAGCAACTTTTGCGATCCGAACAAAGGTGTCGGTCACCTGCTGCCCTTTGAGTCGCAACTGGTGTTCGTAATGACTGTGTTGGAACTGGCATCCGCCGCAAAGGGCATAATGGCGACATCGGGGTTCGATCCGGTGAGGTGAGGGGTTCATGATCTGTTCAAGACAGCCCCGGGCGAATCTTCTTCTGACGTCCGTAATGCGAACCGCAACCTCATCGCCGTCGACCGTGAACGGCACAAAGACAACCTGCTGACCAGAACGTCCCACGCCGTCGCCGCCGAAGGCCACGCTGTCGATGCGCAATTCAATCCGATCTCCCGGTCTCAATTTTTACCTCCTGCATGCTTTTCCTGTAACGGTTTGAAGATAGTCTATTTGGCTTTCGACGTCCACAAAAACCATTTCCCTTTACAACCGCACGGAATATTGATAATGATCGTGCCCGCTTGGACTCTGTAAAGAAAGGAAAGATTTGTTGGACCATCCTCATGTGCATCGCCTGACGCAGGACGACCGGGAAATCATTCTCGTCGGCACGGCCCACGTATCAAGGGACAGCGCCGAACTCGTCGAAAAGGTCATCGACGAAGAAAAACCCGACGTGGTCTGTGTGGAACTCTGTCAGGCGCGCTTCGACGCCCTCAAACAGAAGGACAAGTGGCAGGAAACGGACATTGTCAAGGTCATCCGGGAGAACCGGACAGCCCTATTGCTGACGCAGCTCCTGATGGTTTCCTTTCAGCGCAAGATCGCTGAAAAATTCAACGTCAATCCCGGTGAGGAAATGCTCCGGGCCGTCGCGAAGGCCGAAGCCACCGGGGCCAGGATTGTTCTGGCCGACCGGGAGATTCGCATCACGCTCATGAGGACGTGGCGGATGATGCGGTGCTGGACCAAGATGAAGTTTCTGACGGAGATGATCTTTTCCCTGCTGATCAGCGAAGATATCACCGAAGAGGACATTGAAAAACTCAAGGAGCATGATGTGCTCGATCTGGCCCTCAAGACGGTGGGCGAGAAATTGCCGGAAGTGAAGATCACCCTCATTGACGAGCGGGATCAATATCTCGCGTACCGGATCGGCCATGCTGGCGGCAGGAAGATTGTGGCCGTCGTCGGCGCGGGTCACGTCCCCGGGATTCGGCAGCAGATCGATCAGGAAATCGATCTCGAAGCGATCAGCAGGATTCCACCCGCCAGCCTCTGGGCGAAATTTTTCGGATGGGGATTTCCCGGAGCGATTATCGCCCTGTTCGCCGCCGGCTTCTTTTACTCCGGCGGTCAGACCGGCATCAATATGATGCTTTCCTGGTCGGCCATTACGGCTGCCTGCGCGTCCGCCGGCGCTATCCTGATGCTGGCGCACCCCTTTACGATCCTGGCCTCGGCCCTGTCGGCGCCCATTGCGACGCTGCACCCCCTGATCGCAACAGGATGGGTGGCCGGTCTCGTGGAGGCGTCTTTGCGCAAGCCGCAAGTGAAGGATTTTTTAGACCTGAAAGACGATATTGCCACTTTCAGAGGCTTTTTCCGTAACAAGATCACGCGATTGCTGATTCTCGTGGCTTTCGTGAATCTGACGACGTCCGTCGGGACTTTTGTTGCGATTCCGGTGATGATGAAATACATATTTTGACCAAGGTGAATTCATGGCGGGCGCTGAAAAAAAAGCCATGCTCTGTCCGGGCTGCCGGAAGCTGATCAGCATCGATGAGCCGACCTGTCCCTACTGCGGCCTGGCCCGGCCGGGGACGGTGAGATGGCTGGCGCTTTTAAGGCTGTTTTCCCCGGAGTCGATGAATATTGTCAGGGTCATCATTTATACCAATTGCATTTTTTTTATCCTGTCGCTTTTTTTGAACCCGTCGGAAATGGGTTTTACCGCCAACCCGATGGGGCTGCTGGCCCCGTCCAACCAGAGCCTGTTCGCTCTGGGCGCGACCGGAACGATTCCCGTTGCTCAATACGGCCGCTGGTGGACGCTCATCTCGGCTTCCTTCCTGCACGGAGGGATTCTGCATATCTTTTTCAATATGGCGGCGCTCTTCCAGCTGGGACCTTTCGTTGTCCAGGAATTCGGCACGCACCGCTTTATCGTGATTTACATCACGGCCGGTGTCGCAGGTTTCTTTCTATCCCTGGCTGCCGGCGTTCCCTTCACGATCGGTGCGTCCGCCGGCATTTGCGGGCTCATCGGCGCCATTCTCTTTTACGGCAAGAGCCAGGGGGGCTTTTACGGGCAGGCCATCTACAAACAGGCGATGGGTTGGATCGTGGGGCTTGTCATCTTCGGCCTGCTGATACCGGGAATCAACAACTGGGCTCACGGTGGTGGCGTGCTTGCCGGGTTACTGCTGGGTTTTTTGCTGGGCTATCAGGACCGGCGCCCGGAGACGGCGCTGCATCATTTCCTGGGCTGGGCCTGTCTTCTCCTGACGATGGCTGTCCTGTTCTGGGCCGTTATTGGCGCTCTTTCGTACGTTATCCTTTAACAACTGCGTAAAAAGTCCGGATGCTTGGGGACATGACGCAGTCGTGTCCCCATATTTCAGGATTCCATCCGCAGTAGCAATCCCTTGAGATACAGACCTTCCGGATGGGCCAACAGAACGGGATGGTCGGAACCGGCGCCAAGTCTTGCAATCATCTGCGCCGTTTTGGCCGCATCGCGTGCGGCGCCGAGGACGATTTTTTCAAAGAGGACATCATCGATGTAATTGGAACAGGAAAAGGTCGCCAGCAGGCCACCTTCCCGCAGGCGCCGGATCGCCTGGAGATTGATGTCTTTGTAGCCCCGGGATGCCCGCACGACATCCTTTCCGGACTTGGCAAAGGATGGCGGGTCCAGGATGATCAGATCGAACCGGTCGTTCGTTTCGCGGAGATATTGAAAAACGTCGGCCTGAATAACGGGGTGTGCCTCCGGTGAAAAACCATTGAGCGCCAGGTTGCGTTTGGCCAGGCCATTGGCCGATGCCGATGTTTCCACGGAAACGACCCTGCTTGCACCGCCCCGGGCGCAATACACGGAAAAACCGCCGGTATAGGAAAAACAATTCAGCACCTCAGCCCCCCGGCAGAGGTCTCCCATCCGCTCGCGATTGTCCCGCTGATCAAGGAAAAACCCCGTTTTCTGGCCTGTGACGATGTCCACCTCAAAGAGCAGATGGTTTTCCGTGATCACCAGCGGCGCATCGGGCAGAGCGCCCATCGCAGGGCCGATCCGTTCTTCCAGACCCTCCCGTTGCCGGGCACGGCCCTCGCTGCGCTCGTAAATTCGCGCTGGATGACAAATCCGCTGGAGCTGATCCAGGATGGCGGTCCGGTGTTTCTCAATGCCCGCCGTGGCGATGGACATAACGAGATCCTCCCCATACCGGTCGACGATCAGGCCCGGCATGCCGTCTCCTTCAGCATTGATCAGACGCCAGGCTGTCGTGCCGCGCAAAACCATCTGCCGCCGCAACGTTGATGCCGACCGGATACGATGCGCCCAGAAGAACGCGTCAACAGGCGCATCGACACGGCCGGAAAGCATGCGGAACCGGATATCGGAGCGAGCGTTGAAAAAACCCAGCGCGAGCGGTTCATGGTTGTGGCTGACGGCCAGCACAATGTCTCCGGAATCCGGGGTTCCCGACACGGACGCCACGGCGCCGGAGAAGATCCACGGATGGCCTTGCCGGATGGACCGGTCTCTGCCGGGCTTGAGGACAATGCGGGGAATGATCTGATTCATGACTGCTTACCTATCGACAGCAGCGATAAAATGCAAGCCTTATGAATCATGTTTTCTTCACGAGAATCTGTTCATGTCTGATGTAGATTCCGAATTAAAATCGTGATACAATACCATCGTATACGGAGGAAATAATCAGCCAGTGAGGAATCTTTATGGCGCCGTTTAAAGAAACGTCAATGGGAGCGATCTTTCAAAACAGGGTCCAGCAATACGGCGATAAGGCACTGGTCATTTTCAAAAACGAGGCAGGCGTTTGGGAAGAGATCTCCTGGAACAGACTCAACGAGATGGTTCGGGATCTTGGTGTTTTCCTCATCAACAGAGGCATTCAACCCGGTGATAAAGTGGCGCTTTTCTCGCCGAACCGCTACGAGTGGTGGGTGGCGGACCTTGCCATCATTTCGGTGGGCGCCGTGAATGTTCCGATTTACGCGACCAACTCCGCTGAAGAATCCCGTTACATCATGGACAATTCTGATGCGAAGAAGTGCTTTGCGGGTACGAAGGAGCACATGGACAAGATCACCAAGGCCAGGGAGAAACTCCCGAACCTCGGTGAGGTCATTATCTTCGACGATGTCGATAACCCTCCTGACGGTGTGATCCTGCTGAAGAAGGCCCTTGGGGAAGGCGGGGCTGCCGCCAATAAGGATGCTTTCGACAAGCGGCTCGCCCCGATCAATATCGAGGACGTGGCGACTATCATCTACACCTCGGGGACAACGGGCAAACCCAAGGGCGTCATGCTCACGCACAGGAATTTCGTTTCCAACGTGAATCAAGCCCAGGCGATCGACCCGGATTTTCTCTCCGGGGATCATACCTTTCTGTCTTTCCTGCCGCTGGCTCACTCTCTGGAAAGGACTTGCGGTTATTATGTTCCGATTTTCCTCGGCCATAAGGTAGCATTTGCCGAAAGCGCGGAGAAGCTCCTGACGAATTTCGGAGAGATCAGGCCCACTTTCCTCGTGAGCGTGCCGCGCATTTATGAGAAAATCCACGCGGGCATCCTCGCCAAGGTTGCAACGGCTCATCCCGTCAAGAAGGCCCTGTTCGGCTGGGCCATGGGCGTTGCAAAAGAGAACCTCCCCTACGTCTGCGAAAACAGGGAGCTCTGTGGCCTGTTTTCGTTCAAATACAATCTGGCCGACAAGATTATCTTCTCCAAGCTCAGGGCAGCCTTGGGCATGGATAAACTCGTTGCCGCCATCTCCGGCGGCGGGCCTCTGTCGGTTGCAGATGCAGAGTTTTTCCTCGGCATGGGCGTCAAGGTTCTAGAGGGGTTTGGCCTGACCGAAACAACGCCTGTTACGAACGCGAACCGACCCAAGCGTATCAAGCCCGGAACCGTAGGCCCGGCCGTGAAGGATACGAGCATCAGGATCGGCGAAGACGGCGAGATCCTCATCAAGGGGCCCCAAGTCATGAAGGGATACTACAAGAACGAGACCGCAACGAAGGAAGCCTTTACCGAAGACGGCTTCTTCCGCACGGGGGATATCGGCGAAATCGACCGGGATGGCTATCTGAAGATCACGGGCAGGATCAAGGACATCATCGTAACCTCAGGCGGCAAGAACCTCTCGCCGCAGAACATTGAAAACGCCCTTCTGACATCTGCTTTCATTGAACAGGCGGCTGTCATCGGGGACAACCGCAAGTATCTTTCCGCGCTTATCGTGCCGGCCTTTGCGACACTGGAGATCTGGGCAAAAGAAAAGAACATTCCCTTTTCGAACCGCCTGGACCTCATCAGAAATACCGAGATCAACAAGCTCTTTGAACAGGAGATCGAGGCGCAACTCAAAGATTTCGGTCGTGTGGAGCAGGTCCGAAAATTCGCACTGCTTGAATCCGAATGGTCACAGGATACCGGCGAGATGACCCCCACCATGAAGCTCAAGCGAGAGGTAATCCGGCAAAAGCACGAAAAAGAGATCGAGGCGCTCTATCCGCCGGAGTAGCCGGTGCCGTTCGCCCGGCTGCATTCCGGCAGACTGTGAACCCTTCGGTGCCGGTGCAGGCGGTGTCCCATCTTGGCTGGGGCAGAGGGATGTCTGTCTTAGCGATTACGTCGGGACAGGGATAAGGGGAAGGATTCCGGACTTCACTGCGTTTCTTTCGTGCAGGTGCGGCCATAAGCCCTTTTTGCTGGATCCCTCCGGCAAAGGTGGCATCCGGCTGATAGACGACAGTTTCATAAAAATGTCCCCCACCTCCCCATGACGTGAGGAAGGGATGGGGGGAGGTAAAGCGGACCACTCGGGGATGTTGTGGACATCCGCTATTGGCGCTATTTGGTTTTCTTGGCGGGCGCCGGTTTTTGCGACCAGTAGATATCGTGTTCCTGGACAGAGATGAAGCCGTCGCCGTTCTTGTCGATCTCCTTGAACCGTTTATTCATTTGCGTCAGAAATTCATCCATGGTTACCTTGCCGTCCTTGTTGGCGTCCATGTCATTGAAGCGGGCCATAAAGAAGACGACGCATTCGTCCTTGCCGACCTTGCCGTCGCTATTGGCATCGATATCTTTTTTCGCCTTTCCCTTTGCCTTTTTAACCGCCCCGGCCTCCGGACCGCACCAGTAGGCCACATACTCCTGAGCCACGAGCACATTATCCTTGTCGGCGTCCATCATGCCGAAGGTCTGTCTGGTCGCCGCTTCAAATTCAGCGGCCATCAACTTCCCATCTTTGTCGGCGTCGATATCCTGGAAGCGCCCCTTCCAGTAGGCGCCAAATTCAGCAACCGTCAGGACGCCGTCGCCATTGGCATCCATCTTTGAAAAGGCCGTCTGGGTTGCTATGGGTTTCTTTTCCTGGGCCATCGGACCACCCAGGCCGATTGCCAGGACCAGGAACATCACCATCAGCGCACCGCATACTTTTTTCATCATCTGTCCTCCCTTAAATTTATTGTTCCGTTCTTTCAGATTAACCCCCAAAAGCAGGTTCGCTTATCGATTGCTGCAATATACTGAACTTGTCCCTGAGAAATCAAGCCCCATAATTTTTACGGCTTCTTTTCAGAGATGGACGATCACAACCATTCTAAATAAAGAAGCTACGGATGATTGTAAAAGGACCTGCCCCGTCGACGGGTTCTATCTGAACCACGATGACAGGCCTTTCAGGCGCGAGATAAGCGCCTCATCATTTTTATCGCCAAACGCCCGGAAGAGAAAGCATTTTCTTTTTGATATCGTCTCCCGATGACCTCGCACGCAATAACAACTTGACCGCCATGCCGGATTTATGGATACTCTACAAAAATATACATCCTGCTATGAAAGGGCGCTTATGAAACCGGATTCATCCGGGATGTTGAAGTTATATCGTCCTGACCTGATACACGCCGGGAGCGCAGCCCTCATTTTATATTTCTTCATCCTCCTTTTTATGCTTCTGAGCGCCAGCGGATGCGGTGGAGGGGGAAGCAGCAACCAGGAATCCTCCACGGCTATGCCCATTGTGACAAGGCACCCCGCAGACCAGGCCGTCGCGGCCGGACAGACCGCCAGTTTCACCGTAGCCGCAAGCGGCAACCCGGCACCGACCTTTCAATGGGAGCGATCCGCAGACGGTTTGGTTTGGACGGACATTCAAGGCGCCGCCGGCACGACCTACAGTTTTACGGCCGAGCCCGCCGATAATGGCGCCCGGTTCCGGGTGAGGGCCATCAATCGTGAGGGCGCGGCGACGAGCAATGCCGCCATGCTGACATGCCCGCCGCGCACCTTCTTGATCGGCTCAACGACACGAACCTTCGCCGGCTCCCCCGGGAGCGCCGGATCGATTCCCGTGCGCATCTATTATCCCGCCAAAAGCATCGGCGCGGATGCGCCCGTGGCTGACGGCCGGTTTCCGCTGGTCGTTTTTTCCCACGGCTATCAGCAGGCTCCTCTGGACTATCGGTACGTATGGGAGTGCCTGGTTCCCGCCGGCTATATCGTGGCTTTAACGGATAAACTGAGCAGTACGGCAACGATTGCCATCGATGCCTATGCAGCCGATATCAACTTTGTGCTGGCGGAGTTGTACCGCCTGGCATCCGGGGGCGATGCGGTGCTTGGCTTGCATCTTGAAACGACTTCGGTTTTACTGGGTCACTCGACAGGCGGCGGCGCGAGTGTCATCGCAGCGGCCAACGCGGCCTCCAATGGCAGCCGGCGCGCCACAACGCTCGCCATTTTAGCGCCGCTCGGTCAGACCTATGGACCGATTACGGGCACAGCACCGTACATTGTAGCGGGTGGCGCGGTTCTTCCCACGCTGATTCTGACGGGCGGAAAGGATTGCATCTGCCCGCCGGCATCTCATGCCCGGCTGATCTACAACAATCTCCATACAGGGTATGTCAAGTACCTTGTAACGGTTACAGACGGCGACCATTGCGGCTTCAGCGACGCAAGCGGGCCGGGAAAGATCCTCTGCGAATCCACCGAATCTGCCAGTTGCCTGTTCTTACAGGGACAGACGATCGACCCCGCCCGGCAGAATGCGCTTACGGTACAGCTCCTGAGGCCCTGGCTCGACCGCTTCCTGAAGGGCGACACAAATGCCTGGACGACCTTCCGGGAACGGGCCGCCGATGAGCGTCTCTTTGTTGAATCATCCGGCGAGCCATAATCCGGTCTTTTTTTACGACCGCCGGCAAGCCCTGTCTTTTCCGTGCTACAGCGACATGTTCACAGGTATCCTGCGTCATGGTGATCGCCGACAGGACCGGGCTTCACCCGTGTCATGATCGGTAGGTCGGCCCGCGGCCTGAAAAAAGTACTGGTAATTTTTGTCCGGATTGTTTACAAGCACAGCCGGCCAAAATCATCAGGGCAGCCGCAAGCTGCAACTTGTGTGAAAGTAGTATACAATGCATTAATAGGCATTTTCATGCCTCAGTCATATAAAGGAGTGAATGAGATGAATGAACAGAACCGAAATTTTCGCGGGGGGTCCCGGTACGTCCTCGATGACGAGTTGGCAAAAATCGTAAATGTTTCCATGGCTCTTGAGATGCCGCTGCTGCTCAAGGGAGAACCCGGTACGGGCAAGACGATGCTGGCCCATGCCATTGCCGAGAGCCTCAAAATGCCCTTGATCGTGCTGAACGTCAAATCCAGCATGAAGCTTGTGGAAGCCCTGTACCAGTACGACACACTGACCCGCCTCAACGACAGCCGATTCGGGGATTCCAGTCGCAATGTGAGCAACATCGAAGAATATATCCGCATGGGCAAAATCGGGCAGGCCTTTGTTTCGGATGTGCGGACGGTCATGCTGATCGACGAGATCGACAAGGCGGACAGCGACTTCCAGGACGACATGTTGGATGTTCTGGATCAGATGCAGTTTGACATCATCGAGATCGACAAGACCATCTCAGCCCGGCACAGGCCAGTGATTGTCATCACCTCCAATGCCAAGAAAGACTTGTCGGACCCGTTTCTGGGCCGCTGCAATTTTCATCACATCGCCTTTCCCGACGCGGCCATGATGCGGCTCATCCTGGGCGTGCATTATCCCAATCTGAGTCAGGAACTGGCCGACGGCTGCATTGAGGCCTTTTACCGCCTGCGCGAGCTGCGCGGCATCGAGAAGAAACCGGCCACGCGGGAGCTCATCAACTGGGTCCGGGCACTCAAGACCGATCCGGACTTCCAGGTGAAATCCCTTTCGCGGGGCAACCTGCCCTACTTGGGCATCCTGTTCAAGAAGAGCGCCGATCTGAACACGGCCACCCAGCAGATAGCGCGGTTACGATAACACTAATTGGGACTAAGAGAGGGACATGACGAAGTCGTGTCCCCCTCAACGCAACATGGGCAAATATTCAAAGCATTTAGGTCGTTGACTCAGAGGTAGAGGTAGCCGTGTTTGTTGATTTTTTTTATACCCTGCGCGAACGGGGCGTCCCTGTCACGCCGACATCCTTTCTTAAGCTGCAGCAAGCCCTGAGCCTAGGCGTCATAGGCTCCATCGAGGATTTCTATACGGCCGCCCGCGCGATTCTCATCAAAAGCGAGCGGTACTTCGATGCCTACGACCAGGTCTTTTCCCATTTTTTCAGGGGTGTGACGCTCCTGGAGCCCCAAGAGATCGAACTGACGGAAATGGCGCGGGCGCTGCTTGAGGAATGGCTCAAGAATCCGGCGGAAATTGCCGAGGCCCTCGGGCTGGATGCGGATAAACTGTCGAAACTAACGCCTGAAGAGCTGATCCAGTATTTTCTGGACCGTCTCAAGGATCAGAATGAAGCCCATCACGGCGGCAACCGCTGGATCGGCACGCGGGGGACGTCCCCCGTAGGGCATTCAGGCCATCATCCCGGCGGCATGCGCGTGGGCGGTCAATCCCGGAACAAATCGGCCATCAAGGTGGCTATGGAACGTCGCTACCGGGACTATTCCCAAGAAGGGCCGCTGACGGAATTTCAGATGGGAGAGGCCTTAAAGCGGCTGCGCCGTATGCTTCCCGCCGGCCCGAAAGACAGGGTCAACGTGGATAAGACGATCTACGAGACCATGAAGAGCGCCGGAGAAATCGAGATTGTCTTTGATCGTCGTCTTGCCGACCGCCTCAAGATCATCCTGATGATCGATAACGGCGGCTGGTCCATGGAGCCCTACATCGGGATGGTGCAGGCGCTGTTCAACTATGCCCGCTCGCAGTTCAAGGATCTGAAGATCTACTATTTCCACAACACCGTCTACAGTCGTGTCTGGGCAGATCCGCAGCGCCGGTTCAAGCCGGAGCCCATCGACGATTTCATGCGCCGGGATCCCGAAACACGGCTGATCCTCGTTGGAGACGCGAGCATGGCGCCCTATGAACTTATGAACGCCGGCGGCTCCATCTACATCGAACAGAAGGAAGCCAGCGCCAGCGTACACCGCCTGAAATTCCTGGCCGGAACCTTTCGCCATGCCGTCTGGCTCAATCCCCAACGAGCAGATGAATGGGGCTATGCCTGGACGGTGGAGGCCATTCGCCAGATATTCCCCATGTTCGAGCTGACGTTAGACGGTTTGGAGAAAGCCGTGCAGCACCTGATGGCAAAAAACTAATAAGGGGAGTATCCCTATATTGATTTTATTTATTTAAAAGCCTGATTTCAAATACTTTCGGCCAGAACTTGCCGGTCACAAAGAGCCGGTCGCCCGCTTCATCGTAGGCTATCCCGTTGAGGACATCGATAGATGGAGGGACAGGTTTGAAATTATCCCCCTCCCCCCGTGCATGCTGTGACAGTCCGCCAAGATTGATCCATCCCGTCACATGTCCTGTATCGGGCGAGACCCGAGCGATGTAATCAGTTTTCCAGATGTTGGCGAAAATCTCTCCCTTTACAAACTCCAGTTCATTAAGATGGCCCACTGGCCGGCCCTGGTCGGTGACGATCACCTGTTTGACCATCTTGAAGGTTTTGGCGTCGAGCCAGCGAAGCGTTGCCGTACCGTCGCTCAGGACCAGACGACTGCCGTCGCAGGCCAGACCCCAGCCCTCCGTCGGGTAGTTGAAAGAACCGACCTGCCGCAGATCCAGGTCATAGATAAAACCGATATTCGACTGATAGGTTAATTGAATCAAGCGTCTGCCGCAGAAGGCGACCCCTTCTCCAAAGTATTTTTCCGGCAGATGGTGAATTTTCAGCACCCTGCCCGTTTTCAGGTCCGCCTTTCGCAGCGACGAGGCGCCGTACAGGCCTGTGCCCTCATAGAGATGGCCGTTGTGATAGATAAGTCCCTGTGTGAAGGCGCCGGGATCGTGCGGATAGGTATTGACGATCCGGAAACCAAAAACAGGAACACCCGACAGATCAGGATTGAACGATTTATTATCCGGTGATTGGGCCGGTTCACGGGCATGAACCGGTTGCATCGACAGCGGGAAACTTAGCGTAAAAACGATCAGCAGCGGCAGCAGATGGATGATTTTTCGGAAAATATGTATGATGTCTCCCATAAATAAAGAGGCGCTGTCGCCCCTATAAAAAAGCCCCGGGGGGTTGGCCCGGGGCTTGGGAGTTGCGCAAATTGCGGCAGTTGCCGTTTGTTTTAGAAGCTCAGGGTCAGTTTGTGGACCAGCATGTAGTTGTTGTCGAGCTGTCTGCTTGTATCGGCCATCTTGAAGTAGTCGCCCGTAAGCAGATAGCCGGCGCCGATCATGTACTCGAGGTTGTCAAAGATCTTGTATTTTGCAACCAGGTCGATTTCCCACCCAATGTCCTTGCTGATCTGACGTGCAACAACGTCCTGATCCGCTTTTGCCCAAGTCACGCTCAGCATGATGTCGGCCTGCTTGACGGGCTTGAACCCGCCGTAGACCTGAGCAAAGTAAGCGTTGTCGAAAAAGACACCCAAGCCTGTGCCTATTGCCCGATGCTGACCGTTATAGAGGCCGTCGTTCCACATGATCAGACAGGGATCCCAGGCCTGGCCCGCCAGCAGCGCCGCTGCAAAGGTGCCTTCCTTCTTATCCGTCGTTGAGATATCGTCGCCACTCATGTAGGCCAGGATACCGCCCACATAGGCCGGCCCGATGTCGGCTTTGGCATGGAGATAAAGCCCCAGCGCCTGAGCGTCAACACTGCTAACTGCTGCAATTTCGGAATCCACCCACTTACCAAAGCCGTAAACGCCCTCGGCCTCAAAGTATACGGGGCCGAACTTCATTTTGGCGTATGGGTTGAGGATGTGTAACGTGGTTTTGTAGCCAAGCGGACGGGTATATTTCATGTCGGCGTACTGGTACAGAAGACCCGCATCGCCCGCGCCGAATTTATAGATGGCGCCGAGATCGTAGATGTTGTTGTCGGCGTCATCACGGTAACCCGTGCCCACGGTTTGCTCGACGGTCTTTTCAAGGGCCGCCACGACGGTCAACGGACCGACCGGGACAATGTACTTGATACCGGGACGCGTCGCGTGGGTATCGAGGAACATTGTGCCCCAGTAAATGAAATCCTGGTAGCCGATATTGAAGCGGCCGATCTTCGTCGTCATATCGATGTAGGCGCGCTCGAATTCGATGTTCTCCTGGGCCCGTGCGCCTGTCGCGCCCGTGCTCGAGCGGCTTATCGAGTCATAGGAGTTGCTGGCTCTCCAAGCATCGGTCGTGCCAACCTGGCCATAACCCCAAGGTTTTTCCAGGGCGTCCAAGCGCGTCACGAGCGAGAGCCCCTCGGCAACCTTGAACTCGGTCTGGATTCTCAAACGCTGATGATAGTACGCCTGGGATGTTTTGTTTGATTTTACAAATGTGGGATTATCATTATAGATCCCGTAAACATAGTACTGGCCGCCGAACTTTACGTCCGCTGCCGAGGCGGACATCGCAAAGCCTGCGACGAGCCCCAGGGCAAGCAGTACAATCCAAAACTTCTTCATAAGTTTCCTCCTGATTAATGTTGCTGGTTGAATTTTACGATCCCCCGGCGCCCACGGGCATGAGCCCCTGAAGATCATCCTGAATCGCATCTTCCGCAAAAACATTTGAAATATTTACCTTTGCTTCCAAAGCTTCTGCCTTTTTTGCGCATCCCCCCTTTCAAAAGCGATTGGACGCTAACACCGGTCGCCCGGCTTGTCAAGCACTTTTTTCGACATTTTCGTCGACGCTCGACGGTTTTGTCGTTCGGCTTCTGTCAAGCAAAGGGCATACCACAGGCGCCATCAAATGACCGCGAAGGCCTCCTAAAACAGCAAGACGTTCCCGTTCCATAAACTGAAAATATGGAGACACGGCTGCGTCTACCTCCCCCTTCCCCTTATCTTTCCCGCCAGCCCCCTTGCCCAATAAATATTTCTTGACAGCGGCTGAATATTGAGATATTGCGAGCCGCTATCGTCTTGAACCATGGTCATAATCCTGACGGTTATCCGCTCCGAAGTCCGGATTCAGGCCCATCCGCGGCGCCCTGAATATCCAAATCCCCGGTAGCCGTTTGTAGAATCTCAGGAGCTTTTTGACAATCCGCATCAGAAATCAAATGTACAAAAACAATATTTAATCAAAGCAAAAAAGGGGAGGTAAAGAAGGACATGGCAGAAGAAAAAACTCAGTTGAAAGATGTTTATCCCATTCCGGAAAACATCAGGAAGATGGCCTACATCAGCGGCCGCGAAGCCTATGACAAAATTTGGAAACGTTCGATCGAGGAACCCGATGCGTTCTGGAGCGAAATCGCCAGCGAGTACGTGGAGTGGTTCAAGAAGTGGGACAAGGTTGAGGAGTACAATTTCGACATCCGCAAAGGTCCCATCTATCTCAAGTACTTCCAAGGAGGGAAGCTCAATGTTTCCTACAACTGCTTGGACAAACACCTCAAGACAAGAGGCGACAAAGTCGCCATTCAGTGGGAAGGCAACGAACCCGGTGAAGACCGGGCGCTGACCTACAAGCAGATGCATGAAGAAGTCTGCAAGTTCGCCAATGTGCTCAAGGCCCAGGGCGTCAAGAAAGGCGACCGCGTCCAGATCTATCTGCCCATGATTCCCGAGCTTGCCATTTCCATGCTGGCCTGCACGCGCATCGGCGCCATTCACAGCATTGTCTTTGGCGGGTTCAGCTCCGATTCGCTGCGCGACCGCATTGAGGACAGCAAATCAAAGCTGCTGATCACCTGCGACGGGACGTTCCGCGGCGCCAAGGCCATTCCCCAGAAAGACAACGCCGACGCCGCCGTCAAGGGATTCGATTTCGTCGAAAAGATGATCGTCGTGCAGCGCGTGGGCGACAAGGTCAAATGCCAGTGGAAAGCGGGCAAAGACCTCTGGTGGCATGAGGAAATGGCCAAAGCCAGCGCCGTATGCGAACCCGAATGGATGGACGCGGAAGATCCCCTGTTCATTCTGTACACCTCCGGCTCCACGGGAAAGCCCAAGGGCGTTATGCACACCACGGGCGGCTACCTTGTTTTTATCTCCTATACCCACAAAATGATCTTCGACTACAAGGAGCATGAAGTCTACTGGTGCACCGCCGACATTGGCTGGGTCACGGGCCATAGCTACATCGTCTATGCGCCGCTGTGCAACGGCGCCACGTCGGTCATGTTCGAGGGCGTGCCCAACTATCCCGATGTGAGCCGTTTCTGGAAGGTCGTCGAGAAATACAAGGTCAACATCTTCTATACAGCCCCCACAGCTATCCGGGCTATCGCCAAGGAAGGCAATGAGTGGGTCAAAAAGGCCGACATCTCCTCGCTGAGAATCCTCGGCACGGTGGGCGAGCCCATCAATCCCGAAGCCTGGAACTGGTACTATAACGTCATCGGCCGCGGCGAATGCCCCATCGTGGACACCTGGTGGCAGACCGAAACGGGCGGCATCCTGATCACGCCGCTGCCCGGCGCCATTCCCATCAAGCCGGGTATGGCCACCCTGCCTTTCCCTGGCGTCTGGCCGGCCCTTGTCAACGATGAGGGCAAGGAATTCAAAGAGACCGAAGCCAGCGGTGCACTCGTCATCAAGAAACCCTGGCCCGGACTCATGCGCGGAGTCTACGGCGATCCCAAGCGCTTCCAGGAGACCTATTTCGAGCAATTCCCGGGCTATTACACGGCTGGCGACGGCGCCCGCAGGGACAAGGATGGCTACTACCAGATCACGGGCCGCATCGACGATGTCATCAACGTGTCTGGCCACCGCATGGGCACGGCGGAAGTGGAGAGCGCCCTGGTCGCGCATCCGAAAGTGGCCGAGGCCGCCGTAGTCGGTTATCCCCATGATATCAAGGGACAGTCGATCTACGCGTACGTGACCCTCAAATCCGGCGTCGCAAAATCGGACGACCTCAAGAAAGAACTGATCGCCCATGTCCGAACGCTGATCGGCCCGATCGCCACCCCGGAAAAGCTCCAATGGGCTGATGGTCTGCCCAAGACCCGCAGCGGCAAGATCATGCGCAGAATCCTCAAGAAGGTCGCGGCAAACGATGTTGCCAAGGAATCCCTGGGAGACATCTCAACCCTGGCCGATCCGTCCGTGGTTGAAGACATCGTCAAAAACAGAGTGTAATAAATACAAGCAATGGGGACAGAATTCAATTCTGTCCCCATTGCCTTACCCTCAGGGGGAATACGTCAGTAAATGAACACTAAACACTGAATGACCGGATGAGCAAGGAGAACAGAATAAATTCTGTTCCCTTTACCTCAGGAGGTGCGTTCGGGAAGGAGGAAGACGTGAATATTGTTGCATGTGTAAAACAGGTTCCGGATACGGAAGCCCAGATCAAGGTAAAAGGTGATGGATCGGGGATCGAAGAGGGCGGCATCAAATGGGTCATGAATCCCTATGATGAGTATGGTG
Source organism: Pseudomonadota bacterium (assembly GCA_043805145.1). Classification (GTDB taxonomy): domain Bacteria; phylum Desulfobacterota; class Syntrophia; order Syntrophales; family Fen-1087; genus JAPLJM01. Next base: position 61,772 of record JAZDIK010000117.1, read on the forward strand.
TGGAAGAGGCCCTGAGGCTCAAGGAAAAATACGGCGGCGAGGTCACCATCGTCTGCGTTGGTCCGGCCCGGACCATGGAAACGATCCGGACAGCCCTCGCAATGGGCGCGGAAAAGGGCATTCAGATCGATGACCCGGCCCTTTACAATGCCGATGCCTATGCCACGGCAACCGCCCTGGCGGCGGCCATCAAGGGCGTTCCCCATGACATCGTATTCTGTGGCCAGCGTGCCATTGATGACGACTCCGGGCAGGTCGGTTCCATCTTGGCGGTACTGCTGGGTGTTCCGAGCGTGACGTTTGCCACGAAACTCGAAATCGACGGCGCCAAGGCCAAGGTTGTGAGGCCCATCGAAGGTGCCCAGCTTGTAATTGAAACGTCTTTGCCCTGCGTGATTACGGCCACCAAGGGTCTGAACGAACCCCGCTACGCGTCGCTGCCTGGGATCATGAAGGCCAAGAAGAAACCCGTTGATGTGAAAAATGCCGCTGCGCTGGGCGTTGCCGCCGAATCGAAATCCAAAGTTGCCAAGTTTGCACCGCCTCCGGCCAGACCTCCTGGAAAGATTATCTGTGCGGATGACACCCCGGAAGGCAGGGCCGCAGAGCTGGCCAAGCTGCTGAGGGAAGAGGCGAAGGTCATTTAATCATCATAAATACAGAAAATCACGGAGGATACGAGATATGGCAAAAGGTGTATGGATAGTTGCAGAACAGAGAGACGGCGCCCTGCGCAAGATCAGTTTCGAGCTGGCCAGTACGGCCCGAAAGCTGGCCGACCAGTTGGGCGAGGAAGTCTCCGCCGTCCTGTGCGGCAGCGGGATTGAAGCTCTGGCCGCTGCGCTTGGAAAATACGGTGTGGATAAAGTATATGTGGCCGACAGTCCGGCCCTCGAACCCTATACGACAGACGCCCACGCGACGGCCGTTGCCAAGGTCGTGAAGGAAAACGATCCTTCCATCCTGCTTCTGGGTGCGTCAGCGCAGGGCAAGGACCTGTCGGCAGCGCTCGTGGGCAAGCTGGCCACAGGGATGGCAACAGATTGCACGGATGTCAAGATCGCCGACGGCAAACTCCTGGCCATCCGGCCCATGTATGCCGGCAAATGCTACGGCGACGTGGTGGTCACGGGAACCCCCCAGATGGCATCGCTAAGGCCCAACGTGTTTACCATTGTGGAAAACGCCAAGGCAGCCGCTGTCGTGAAGTTTGATGCGGGTCTGGGCGAACTGAAAACGAAAGTCCTGGAAACCCAGAAGGAAGCGGCGGGCAAGATCGACGTGGCGGAAGCCAACGTGATCGTGTCCGGCGGCCGCGGCATGAAGGGCCCCGAGGGGTTCGGCATCCTTGAAGAACTGGCGGGCGTTCTGGGCGCCGCGGTCGGCGCTTCGAGAGCCGCCGTGGACGCGGGCTGGCGCGCACAGGCCGATCAAGTCGGGCAGACGGGAAAGGTCGTTTCCCCGAACCTCTATATCGCCTGCGGCATTTCCGGCGCCATTCAGCATCTGGCCGGCATGAGCTCTTCGAAATATATCGTCGCCATCAACAAGGATGCGGAAGCACCGATTTTTGCAAAAGCGGACTACGGCGTTGTGGATGACCTCTTCAAGGTCGTTCCCGCGTTGACGGGCGAAGTCAAAAAACTGCTCGCGTAAAGGGGCGGTTGTAAAAACGGGGGGGACAGATCATCGCCCCCCGTTTTTTAGGGAGGCGATATGAAACTGTCGGAATTTTCGAGTGGTCATGAAGGAAGGGAGGTCTTCTGGAATGCCCAGAGCTTTGAAGTGCTGCTTTTCCTCTTTACGGGGGCGGCGATGGCCGTTTTTGCCTACGGCGTTTACCGGCGCTGGCAGATGTGGGCCGCCATGGGCAAGCCTGAAATCCGGTGGGACAACAGCAATGAGCGCATCAAGCTGCTGCTCAAGGACGGCCTGTTGCAGATCAAGACCTTCAAGGATCTTTATCCCGGCATCATGCACGGGCTGATCTTCTTCGGGTTTCTCGTGCTGATCTTCGGCGCGGCCTTTGATGCCACGGAGTTTCACGTCGCGGAACCCCTTGGCATCCCGTTTCTGACCGGCAAATTTTACCTGTTCTTTTCATTTCTCATGGATCTGTTCGGGCTCGCCGTGCTGATCGGCGTTTTTATGGCGATCGACCGGCGGTACCTGAGCAAACCGGATCGCCTGGGTTACAAGGGCGAACCGGACAACACGGCAGACGATGCCATTGTCCTGGTTCTCCTGGCCGGAATCATCACGACAGGATTCATTATCGAGGCGCTTCGGATCAGTGTGACCTGGCAGCAGACCCCCTGGGAGGTCTGGTCGTTCGTGGGTTGGACGCTGGCAAAGGCCTTTGCCGGGATCGATCCCGAATCGGCCAAATCAATGCACCAGTACGCCTGGTGGATGCACACCTTCCTGGCCCTTGGATTTATCGCTTACATTCCATACTCAAGGTTGTTGCATATCATTACGACGCCGGCCAACCATTTCATGCAGAACATGAAACCGGTCGGTCAGATCGAGCCGATCCGGGATTTTGAAAATGCCGAGTCCTTCGGCGTCGGGACTCTCGACGAGTTCACGTGGAAGCAGATCTTCGACGCCGACGCCTGCACGCGCTGCGGGCGGTGCCAGGATGGCTGTCCGGCCTATCTGACCGGCAAGCCCCTGTCCCCGAAAAAACTCGTTCAGGATCTCAAGACCTACTGGATCGAAAAGTCGCCCGTCGCCGTTGAAGCCAAAAAGGCCTCCGGCGAAATATTCAACATCAAGACGCTGACCCCCGTAGACAAGGCCGTCAAGATAATCGAAGATAAATGCCTTGGCGAAACGGGCGAGGCGACGGAAAAAGCCCTTGTGGGCGGGGTCATCAGCCTTGATGAACTCTGGGCCTGCACAAACTGTATGTACTGCATGGAAAACTGTTCAAGTTCCATTGAGCACGTACCCAAGATCATCGGCATGAGACAGTACAAGGTCCTCACGGAGGCCGATTTTGCGCCCGAGCTGCAACTGGCCTACCGCAACATGGAAAACAACTCCAACCCCTGGGGCGTGGGCGCGCACCTGCGGGCGGACTGGGCCAAGGAGCTCGGTGTCAAAACCTTCGCGGAAAACCCCAACGTGGAATACTTGTTCTACGTAGGTTGCGCCGGCTCCTTCGACGACCGCGGCAAGAAGGTCTCCGTAGCTTTTGCCAAGATCCTGCAGGCGGCGGGCGTCAGTTTTGGCATCCTCGGAACGGAGGAGAGCTGCTGCGGCGATTCGGCCATGCGAGGGGGGAACGAGTATCTCTACCAGACGCTCGCGCAGATGAACATCGACGTGATGAACGGCTACGGCGTGAAGAAAATCATCGCCACCTGCCCTCACGGCTATAATGCGCTCAAGAAGGACTACCCCAACTTCGGCGCCAATTTCGAAGTCTATCACCACACGGAGATCATCGCCGACCTCATCGCCAAGGGGAAGATCAGCCTGAAACAGGCCGTGCCGGGAACCTATTCCTATCATGACTCCTGCTTCCTGGGTCGCTACAACGATATCTATAACCAGCCGAGGAATATCCTCAAGGCCGTTCCGGGATTAAAGCTTGTGGAGATGGAACGCAAACGCGAAAAGAGCTTCTGCTGCGGCGCCGGCGGCGCGCGCATGTGGATGGAAGAGCACGGCGAAAAGATCAACGACGCCCGTGCCAAACAGGCTATCGACGTCAAGGCGGACGCGATCGCCGTAGGCTGCCCTTTCTGTCTGACCATGATGAGCGACGGCATCAAGACGCACGGCATGGAAGAAAAAATGTCGTCTCTTGATATTGCGGAGATCGTCTGGAAGGCCATGGGCCTAGAAGAGGAACCCATTTCCGCGCCGGTGTGCGAGGTGCCTGCGGAGGCGACAAATCCGGCATAGTCCTGATGAACATCGGTGAAACGAAAAAAAGCCCCTATCTAAAACAGATCGGGGCTTTTTTATGGCGATTCTATATCATGACAAATTCGCAAAAGTAAATTTTCCCCTCCCCCTGCGTGAGGGCTTTAATAAACCCGTTCCTTGCTCCTTTTTCCCTTGTGTGAGCGAGGCAGGATAAGGCTCATGGGAGGAAACGGGTTTTTTTATGGCAATTCCGGATGCATTGACTTATAATCCCGCAAACGACAGTTTCCTGAGTATCCGGCGGGAGGCACAAGCGACACTAAGAAAGGAGTGTAAGGACAATGGCGCAAGCAAGCATCTATCAGACGAAACCATGGTTGAAATCGTATGAGAAAGGCGTTCCGGAAACCCTCCAGTATGAGGAAATCTGCATGCCTGACATTCTAGACAGAACAGCAAATCAGTTTCCCAACAAAACGGCCCTCATTTTTCAGGGATTTACGCTGAATTTCAAAGAGTTGAAAGACATGGCGGATCGATTTGCCACATGTCTGACCGCTTTCGGAGTCAAGCAGGGGGATGCCGTGGCCCTGCTTTTACCCAACGTGATCCCTTGTGTCGTGGCCTATTGCGCGATCCTGAAAATCGGCGGCGTCGTGGTCATGAACAACCCGCTCTATTCGGATGCGGAACTGGAACATCAGTTCAACGACTCCGGCGCGAAGGTCTTGGTAACGCTGGATCTTCTGGGAAACCGCATGATCGACTTGCGGCTGAAAACCAAAATCAAACAGATCGTCTATACCTCCATCGGCGATTATCTGCCGTTCCCCAAAAGCCTGCTGTTCCCGCTCGTGGGTAAAAAGAAGAAGCTGGCCGCTGATGTAAAGCCTGCACCGGATGTCTTCAAGTGGAAAGACTGCATTGCAAAATTTGACGCTTCTCCACCCGCCGTCAAGATCGGCTTTCAGGCCGTGGCCATGTACCAATATACCGGCGGGACCACGGGTGTATCCAAGGGCGTCATGCTGACTCATGCCAATCTGTCCAAGCAGGTGCAGCAGTTGCAGGCATGGTTCCCGAAATTCACGAAGGGAACGGAAATTATGTTGGGCGCCCTGCCCTATTTTCATGTTTTCGGGCTGTCCGTATCCATGAATTTCTCCATCCATATGGGTTGGACCCAGGTCTTGATCCCGCGGCCGCAGCCGGAGCCGCTGCTGGAAGCCATCGGCAAGTTCCGGCCGACCTTTGCGCCGCTGGTTCCGACTATGTACATCGGCATGTTGGCGCACCCGAATCTCAAGAAGACCGACATGAGCTGTGTCAAGGGAGCCTTCTCGGGAAGCGCGCCGTTGCCCGTAGAGGTCATTCACGATTTTGAGAAGGCCACAGGCGCGGTCATCGTGGAAGGCTTCGGCATGACTGAAACCACGCCCGTGACCCATGTCAACCCATTTGCCGGCGGCGCTCGAAAGGTGGGCAGCGTCGGAGTGCCGATCACGGACACGGAGTGCCGCATTGTCGATCTTGAAGACGGCGTTACGGACATGCCCGTCGGCGAACGCGGCGAATTGATTGTCCGGGGACCCCAGATCATGCTGGGCTACAAGGACAGACCCGAAGAGACGGCCAACACCCTTCGGGCCGACTGGATTTATACGGGCGACATCGCCACAATGGACGAGGACGGCTATTTCTATATTGTGGACCGAAAGAAGGACATGATCATCTCCGGCGGCTATAATGTCTATCCGCGCGACATCGATGAGGTTTACTACGAGCATCCCAAGGTGCAGGAGGCCTGCTCGATCGGCATCCCGGACCCAAAACGCGGCGAGAGCGTAAAATTGTTTGTGGTCCTCAGGGAAGGCGAAACGGCCACGCAGGAAGAAATGATCGAATACGGCAAGACGAAGCTGGCTGCCTACAAGCTGCCCGTCGAAGTGGAATTCCGCAAGGAACTGCCCAAGACGAATGTCGGCAAGATCCTGCGCAAGACCCTCAAGGCAGAGGAAATGGCCAAACGTAAGAAATAGAGAAATAGAAATAGGGGAAATAATTAGGGGCGTTGTCCCCCTATTCAATCCTGTCCACAAATTCGATTTCGCGCGGAATCTTGTAGGAGGACAGATAGGACCGGCAGTGCTTCATGATCGCCTTTTCATCGGGCGTGACGCCCGGTTTTGGAACAATCAGGGCCTTGACGATCTCCCCGCGGATCAGGTCCGGTTTGCTTATGATGCGGGATGCCTGGACTAAGGGGTGCATGTCCAGAACGTTCTCCACCTCCACGGGATAGACATTGAAACCGCTCGTGATGACCATGCGCTTGATACGCCCCGTCAGGAAGATATAGCCGTCCGCGTCGATCCGGGCCAGATCGCCCGTATGGAGCCAGCCGTCCCGGATAACCCGGGCCGTCATATCCGGGTCCTTGTAATAGCCTTTCATAACATTTTCACCCTGGATCAGCAGTTCACCGATTTCACCGGTCGGCAGCTCCTGGCCGGCTTCATTCACCACGCGGGCCCGAGCACCCGGGATCGGTGTGCCGATCGAGCCCGGTTTGACGGGAAATTCCAGCCGACAGACTGAACAGACAGGCGATGCCTCGGTCAGGCCGTAACCCTCCACGAGCAAAACGCCGAATTTCTCTTTGAACAGCGGAATGAATTCAGGCGGCATGGCCGAACCGCCGGTGATACAGAAGTCCAATGAGCTTATATCGTACTGATCTGCCTTGTCGTAAAAAACCATACCCATGAACAGGCGAGGAACAGCCGCGATATAGTTTACTTTTTCATCTTTGATGGTCTTGAAGATGGTATCCAGAGTAAAGTGATCCATCAGGACGATGCCGGCGCCGACGCGGATCGGGGCGAGCATGTTGACGACTGCCCCGAAAGAATGAAAGAGCGGGATGACGGCCAGGCTGCGGAAATGCTCCGTGCCTTTGCAGACAACGCGGATCAGATCGGACTGTGTCAGGAGATTGTGTTGGGTCAGCATGGCGCCCAAGGGCTTGCCCGTCAGGCCGGAGGTGTAGATCATCACGGCGGGATCGTCGGCTGCGATATCCGGAATATCGATGGTGAAAGGACCCGCAACGGTGATGCGCTGCATGTCTTCCGTCGTCAGGAGATGACGGCAAAGCGGCAGGTCGGCTTTGATTTCTTCGAATCGTTTCGTCAGGGTTGGTTGAGTGATGAAGACGCGGGCGTCGCTGTCCGCCAGCAGGTAGCGCAGTTCGTAGGGGGTCGAAAGCACGTTGAGCGTAACGGCAACAACCCCGATCTTCTGACAGGCAAAATAGGCAATGACAAACTCCGGGCAGTTTGGCAGCATCAGGGCCGCTTTATCGTCCTTACGAAGCCCCAGCGCCTTTAAATGGTTGGCAAAGGCGTTGACGGTCCGATCCAGCACGCGATAGCTGATCGTTTGCTCCTCGTAAATAAGGGCTGTGTTATTCGGATATTGACGGCAGACTCGCTCAAACATCTGTGCCAAGTTGATCATGGACCGCCTCCCCCTTGTATTTTTTTGATCTCCTTAACACAGCCGCGGGCCGTCTTCAACCGATAAATTGTCTTGCTGTTTTTGCTTGCTCGAGGGCCTGGTTTTGATTATACTGCGCAAGCAGAGGACAAAAAAATAAATTGCATCATTATAAAGGAGATCGCTATGAAAAAAACATTTATGGCAGTTTTGATGATCCTGTTGTGGACTGCCGTGAGCGTGGCGGCGGCTGACCTTAAGGTGGGAGACAGCGCGGGAGGATTCAAACTCAAAGATCCAAATGGCGTTGAATATTCCCTAGATTCGCCCAGGTATCAGGGAAAAGTCGTCGTTGTATTTTATGCCGATCCGGGGTCCAAGGATCTCAACAACGATCTTCAGAATGCCCTGAAAGCTGCCCGAGAGACCGGAAAAATCGACAAAAACAATTATGAAGGACTTGGCGTTGTCAACGTCAAGGACAGTATCCTTCCCAATTTTCTGCTCCGAAGCGTCATCAAAAGCAAACAGGAAGAAACAAAAGCAGTTATCCTGATCGACCCGGATTATATTGTGTTGAATCAGTGGGGTCTGACGAGGAAAACATCGAACATCATCATGTTGGACAAACAGAGAGCCTGCCGTTACATCTACAAAGGCAAAGTGCCCCAGGAGGACATCGCAAAGGTCATTGCACTTGTGCAGGAGTACCAGGTAAAATAATGGCGACATCGTAAAAAACCCATATGCGGCGGCATGATGCCTTATTCCTTGTCGTTGCGGCGTCCGCCCATGTACGGCCTCCTGGTGACATGACAGAGTCGTGTCTCCATACTTCCGTGTTGCCTTTAGAGTTTTTACTTCGTTGTCGATGAATAAAACGATCCCCCATTTTTTATGAGCGTATTAAATAATGGCCATCATTATTGACGGAAAAGCAATCTCGCGCGAAATCCGGGCGGAATTGAAGGAAGAAACTCTCAGACTTAAAGATGAAAAGGGCATCGTGCCGGGGCTGGCCGTGATCCTCATGGGCGAGGACCCTGCCTCCCAAGTGTATGTCCGGCACAAGGAGAATGCCTGCGCCGACGCGGGATTCCTCTCCCGAATGGTCCGGCTGCCGGCCGCGACTCCGGAGAAAACACTGCTGGAACTGATTCAAATCCTCAACAAGGACCGGCAGATCCACGGGATCCTCGTGCAGCTGCCGCTTCCGGGCCATATTTCTTTCGACGCCGTGACGGAAGCCATCGATCCGCGCAAGGACGTGGACGGCTTCCACCCCCTTAATGTTGGTCGGCTCTTTTCCGGCAACCCCTGGCACCGTGCCTGCACCCCAACCGGGATTATGGAGTTGCTGGATCGCAGCGCCATCGGAATCGAGGGAAAGGAAGCCGTCATCGTCGGGCGCAGCAACATCGTGGGAAAGCCGCTGGCGCTGATGCTCCTGGCGCGCCATGCCACCGTGACCGTCTGCCATACACGGACCCGGAACCTGGCCGAGGTGACCCGACGGGCGGAGATATTAATCGCCGCAGCGGGCAAACCGGAAATGATTCTGGCAGATATGGTCCGCGACGGCGCAGCGGTGATTGATGTGGGGATCAACCGCCTTGCGAACGGACGTCTCGTGGGCGATGTGGCCTTCGCAGAATGCGCTGCAAAAGCCGCTTACATCACGCCGGTTCCCGGTGGCGTGGGCGTCATGACCATTGCGATGCTGATGAAGAACACCTGCGAGGCGGCACGACGGGCATGCTTTTAAAGTCTGTAACGCAACAGTAATTCCGTTACAGACCCTTAGATTTCTTCAAATCAGCCCGATGAGTCCGAATATCTTTTCAAAGCGCATTTCCCAGGTATGTTCCCGGCGAGCCCGTTCAAATCCCCTTTGCCTGATTTCAGATGCCCGGTCCGGGTTGGAAAGAAGGAAAAGGATCTTTTCGAGAAGATCATTAAAGCCCGCATAGGTCAGGATTTCTTCTCCGATGCGGTAAACCTTCTCCAGTTCCGGATGGTGCTCGGTCAGGTAAAGCCCGCCGCTCATGGGAATTTCAAAATCCCTGCCTTTCAGACAGTAGGTCTCCGAATATCCCATCACGCCGCCAAAGCCAAGATTGATCCTGCTTCTTGAATACAACCGCACCATATCCCCCGTTGAGAGTGGACCTCGTGGCCAACCGTAACCGTACGCTTCAACCCGGATGCCGTTTTCCGCGAGCCTGTTGATGATCTCCAAACGATTTCCATAACATTGGCCCACAAAAGAAACATCAACCGTCCTTGACGTGTCATAGAGTCTGTGAATTTCCGGATTGGCCGCCTCAGGCAGATAAATCGGGAGGGCTCCCTCTATGCAGTATTTCATCAGAGCGTCTTCCGTGCTTGTCCAGCAGAGGGTAAACCAGCGGCAGATGTCCCTGACGCCCATGGCCTGACCCTGCCTGATCCTCCCGACAAAATTTTCCTTATCATTCAAAGAGAGATTGACCATGGGAGTACGAAAGGCCTGCAGTTCCTGTACGGTCGGCAAGGTTACCTGTTCTCCGGATACATAGAAAAAAATCAGGTCTGCGGGATCTTCTCTCATCCATCGTTCCAGCCGTTCGATGAGATTCCGGTTCATGTCTGCACGGTGGGCATAATGCCATTGTCCCCCGGGTGGTTTGAATTGTTCAAACCAATCATAATGGCGGACCGTCCCGAATTTTTCGAGAGCAGGCTTTAGGGCGGATTCCTCCCAGTTGTAATGATGGTAAATCGCCAGGATACTCAGAGCCCCCCTTTTTTTCGGTTGCAATCGGGGAAATTTTTCAATGACGCCCCGACGGACGGCAGCATCATCGGGTATGGTCAGATTTTGGGAGGCAAAGGCCGCTTCATAGAACCGGTGTTCACGTTGCAGACGCCGGTCATTGTTCCATATCCGGAAGCGTTTTCGGTATTCTTTCAGGGAATCTCTCATGAGCAGATCACCAAAGAAAAATCAGCCATGGCGTCGATCGCCTTAGCCCCTGTTTTTCCACAGCGTGTATAACCGGGCGCCATTGGATTTATCCACGCGATCATTCATCATATTGAGGACATGGCCGGCATCAATGGCGGGCACGGAGAATCGTCTGGCCACATCCACGCAGATCGGAAGGGCGCCGATGCCCGCGCCGACCAGGCAAATATCGGCATCTGCCGGTATCCGGTTCAGGACACCCTCGCGCATGGCCTCCCAGCGCGTTGCGACATATTCGGCAGGAATCCGCACAAAAGCGAAATCCGGGCGGCTGGAAAGGTTGCTGAACCAGCGGGCGCAAGCTTCCTCGCTCCATTCCGAGTTGAGAATGCAGACTCTTTTCCGGTCCACCAGACGGGCAAAGACCATTGACGACAACCAGGCATAGACCACATAAAACGGCACGTAACACCGGCTGTTCAATTCGATTCCGTTTTCAAAGAGAAAGGTCATGAAAGTCACCGCGGACGAGGACTCTTTAAGTTTCTTCAGGAAGTAGAAAAACCCTTCCGGCTTGCGGGCCAGATTGCCCGGAAAAATCAGCGGCGCCATAACGCCGGTTGTGGTCAGGTATTGCAGGGCTTCCTGATGGAGCGGGATGGCCCTTTGAATGGCGGCGACGGACTCCGCTTGCCGGTATAGGCCATTGCAGTGCATATCCAGATTATAAAACGCGTATTCTCCATCGGCAAAGCGAACCACCGGCAGGGCCTTTCGTTCTGCCGTACATCGCCGGACCCATTCGTCTAACCTTTCAAAATAATGGTCACCGTTCGATATACCCCGGTGAAACAGACAAATCTCTTCATCGGCCATTTCCGGCGAATTGATTGCAAGAACCGGTTGATTGTCGATGCCGGTCAGTGCCAGTTCGGCAAAATGAAACTGCCGGTCTGTGAACCACTGCATCAGGTCGCATTGCTTTACCATAATTTTTCAAAATCGCTTTTCACGTATTTTTTATGAACGTCATCAAAATAACTAGGCCGTCGGTTTTCCCGGAAATGGTCTACCAGATCCCTGTTCAGGAGACGGTAGGCCAAGGCGATGGGTGTCAGGATCACAAAGAACATGATGCTTAAAATGATTCTGGTGTTAAAATTCCCGATGACGGCGGCAACCTTCATCCAGGATGCGGCAACCCTGGCCGTGATGCGGCTTTCAAAGGCATTCCCGAAGACCAGCAGCATCGCGATCCACAGCAGCCACGGGAGACCGAATGCGAGATAGGCGATCAGCAAAGCCAGAGCCAGGACATCAATGGTTTTGAAGGTGTCGATTCGATCCATGGGAATTGCCTAAAACAGTGTGTAGATAAAGGGGGCGACAGCCGAACCGCTTGAAAAGATAAGCAATCCGATCAAAAACAGCATGACGATCATCGGCATTAGCCACCATTTTTTCCGCTCCCTCAGGAATCCCCAAAGGTCTTTTACGATTTCCATGATTTGCTCCTTGTCTAGGGGCTTTTCGATGATGCTATCCTGATGTTTTTCAGGAGAACATCTGCAATCATTTTATGGCCGGTCCGATTCAGATGGTCATCGAGGACGTAAAAATGATCGTCTTTAAGAATGTCCGATAAATCCAGAACGATCATTCCACGAATGTACCGGGGATAATCGCCGCGGGCAATTCTTCTCCTCAATTCCGCGGGAAAGGCCTTATTGTCATCAGGATTCCTTCCGTTCATGGTGAAAACGATAATCTGGACATTTTTAAGGTCAAGACCACTTTTCATAATAGCATTGATAAACAGATCAACGTCGTCCTTGTCAAGGGGCTTTTTTTCTGCCGGGCGGGGCCGCCTGATTTCATCCATCCGGTTCCCGATCTCCATCAGCAGGTATTTCCCGAAAAAATAGGTTTTGGGCTGATTGTCCATTGCCGCATAACGGCGGTATTCCGCCTCCTTCATGGTGGGCAACACATTGTGGTTGAGAAAAAAGGACAAATTTTCATCATAGTCGTTTTCGCAATACTGAATGATCAGGTATTGAAGCCGATCTGTTGGAATTCGCCCGATCATCATCATTTCCCGTGCCGTCCCGAAGGAGGCCATCGAGGCGTTCAGAACCCGCAGGCCCGTCTGCCGCTCGATGCGCTGCGCAAAGGTTTCCTCCTGATCCACGCCCCATCCCATGGCAAAGGAATCCCCGGCCACAATGATCCGGGGGTGATCCAGGGAGGGTTCATCATCCCGCATCCCCAGGCGGTTCACGGAGTACCGGTTGCTGAATTCCCTGCCGGAATAGATACACTGGCCCGGCTTCAGCGTGTATCCGAGACTTTCGTCAAACTTCGCGCAGGTTGGTGAGAACTGGATGACGTGCCGGTCTCCGGTGTTGTACAGGTGGCCGATACTGTTTCTGATCGGCATCGGACACTTCTTCAGCACACCCGGGTGGCGGATGAGAAAAAGAAGAAACATTTCATAGAGCGCCATCAGGACGATGATGAAAACCAAGTTGAACAGGATGATCCTGGCGGCTTTTTTCATTGAATCAATCAAGGCCATAGGCCTCCCGCCAGTCTCTTTCTTCCTGCCATTCCGGCTGCTGTTTCTTGGCGAAAAAACAACGGCTCATGACGAGATAGTCCATCTCTGTTCTCATAAAACACTTGTAGGCATCATCGGGCGTACAGACAATGGGTTCCCCGCGCACATTAAAGCTCGTGTTTACCAGTACGCCATAACCCGTTTTGTCTTTGAACGCCTTCAGCAAGGCCCAGAACAGGGGGTTGGTTTCCCTGTGGACGGTCTGCAGGCGCGCCGAATAATCGAGATGGGTGATTGCGGGAATATCGGAGCGGATATAATAGAGCTTGTCCCGGATCGACTTCCGGTCGTAATCTTCGGGCCGGGGGGTGCGCCTGTCTTTCCGGACATCGGCTATGAGCAGCATGTATGGCGACGGCTTTTCCGTCTCAAAGTAGGTCCGGACATCTTCATACAGAACGGACGGGGCGAAGGGACGGAAGCTTTCTCTGAACTTGATTTTCAAATTCAGCCGCTTCTGCATGTCTTCGTTTCTCGGATCGCCGAGGATGCTGCGGTTACCCAATGCCCGGGGTCCCCATTCCATCCGTCCCTGAAACCAGCCGACCGCCTTGCCCTCCGACAGATGCTCCGCGACCACCTTGCAGAGTTCATCGTGGTTATCATAATAATCAAAGGGGGCTTTGTATTGCCGGGCCGTTATGCGGACATCAAGATCGCTGAATTCCGGACCCAGATAGGCACCCTGCATTTTATCCGTACCGGACGGAATCATTCTGGGATGATCAAAATACATGTGACAGGCGGCATAAGCGGCTCCGAGGGCGCCGCCGGCATCTCCTGCGGCCGACTGGATCCAGATGTCGGTGAAAATGCCGTCCTTTAACAGGTTGCCGTTGGCGACGCAATTCAAGGCAACGCCGCCGGACAAACAGAGGGTCTTGGCATGGGTCAATTTTTTTGCCGTCCTTGCCATTTTGAGGACGATCTCTTCCGTAACCCGCTGGATCGCAAAGGCGAGATCGCCATGGCGCTGGTCAATCTCCGACTCCGGATGCCGGCGGGGCAACCCGAACAATTGTTCCCACTTGTCCTCCTCGACCATGCTCAAGCCGGTGGCATAATCAAAATAGTCCTGGTTCAGCCAGATGGAACCGTCCTCCTTGATATCAACAATATGTTCGCGGATGGCTGCCATATACAGGTTGACGCGGCCCGATCCGGGATTGCCGTAGGGCGCCAGCCCCATTAGTTTGTATTCTCCCGAATTCACCCGAAAACCGAGATAATAGGTAAAAGCTGAATAGAGCAGGCCCACGGAATGGGGGAATTTCATCTCCTTCAGGACCTCAATGCTGCTGCCGCTGCCGAATCCGATGGAGGCCGTTGCCCATTCGCCGACGCCGTCAATCGTCAAAATCGCCGATTCCCGGTATGGGGACGGAAAGAAGGCGCTGGCCGCGTGGGAAAGGTGGTGATCGGTGAACAGCAGTTTCACTTCCTTGTTGCGTTTCAGGGATTCAACTTTTTCCAGTTCATTCCGGATGAGCTTTTTGAAAAAGAGCTTTTCCTTTGTCCAGATCGGCATGGACGATAGAAAGGACTTGAATCCCCTGGGGGCAAAAGCATAATAGGTTTCAAGGAGCCGTTCGAGCTTCAACAGGGGCTTGTCATAAAATACAATCGCATCCAGGCTGGACAGGGGCAGGCCGCCATACTGCAGACAGAATTCCACTGCCCGGACTGGAAAGGAGGGGTCATGTTTTTTACGGGAAAAGCGTTCTTCCTGGGCTGCGGCGACAATTCCCCCGTCTTTCAGCAGCGCGGCGGCAGAATCGTGATAGAATGCGGATATTCCTAATATGTTCATATTTATTGTTGATCTAAAAGGGCAAATTTACTACCATGCAAGGACTTTTATTTCCAGTAATTTATATTAATGAACAAGAGTCTCAAAAATATTCTGCTGTTCTGTGGTTCCATTCTTTTCTGTCTCTATTTTTCGGAATGGCTCCTCGGGTTTTATCTGACTAAAGCCATGCTTCATTTTCCCGTGTCGCCTTATTCCGAACATCGTCACACCACGATCGATTATTCGGTCACCTATCGTTATAACAACTATGGGTTCCGGGGTCCTGACTATTTCCCTTCCACGGTATACGATATCGTATTCCTGGGGGATTCCTTTTTTTTCGGTCAGGGGGTAAGGGAGGGAAAAACCTTTCCGGACCTTCTACAGAGCAGGGGGTTTTATGTCCTGAACGCCTCGGAAATTGCCACTAATCCGATCGATTATTTTCACAAATTACGGATTCTATACAGCCATCGACTCCAAGCCGGGCACATTATTGTCGGGCTCTGCATCGGCAATGATTTTCAGGATATCGGGGATAAAAGAATTTCCGAGACTTTGAGTCATGCCTATCGTCCGGAATTTTTACGATACGACTGGTTCTGTTTCTTGCAATTGGAGCGGCTTTGTTATCAGATCCGCACCAAATGGATTCAATTTAATGATTGGTTTAACGGTATCTATTATGGATCTCCCTATCCGGAAACTGTGGTTGTCCATGATTTTGAGCTTCGAAAAAAATCCTCTTCCGACTGGCTCCAGTTTTTTGCCGACAACCGGAAGGACATTATGGAAGGCATGAAGGAAGCCGGACTGAAGCCGTTTACGGATATCCACATCACGGAAGATGAGTATCTAAGAAAGCTTCAGATAAATAATGCCTCTCTGGATAAAACAATCATGATTTTGAATGCTGTCCGGAACATTTCAGATCCGATCCCCGTTACCATTTTGCTGATCCCCGGTCCTCATTATGCATACGGGTTCAGGTCGGTCAGATATTCAGATTTTCTCGAGAAACTGACAAAGACGCTCTCTGCGTCGGTTCGGGTTATCGATCTGCACGGACTGACCACGGCCGAGATGTATTACCTGCATGACGGTCACTGGAATGAGAAAGGGCATCAATTCGTGGCGGATGTCATTATCCGACACGTTCGATCTCAGCCTTGATGATTTCATATTTAATCAGCTTTTCAGCGGATCTTGCCTCGTCACTCGCAAAGGGCATGGCCAGTTTCAGGGTTAGTATCCGCCAGCGTGCTTTCAGCAAGTCTATCCGCATGATTCTTTTAATGGATTGAGGAAGGTAATGTTTTCGATAAAACAAATATTCCGCCCTGATCTTTTTTTGCCACTTATCTGCTGAAGTGGATTGGCGTTCACTCTGTCCGCCAAGATGAATCACCTCGGCCTTTTCGATGTAACCGATATCATAACCCCTTTTCCGGATCCGGAGACACAGGTCCTGGTCCTCGCCGTACAGGAAAAAATCTTCATCAAACCCGTCGATTTCCTGAATGATCTCCTGGCGGGCCATCATGCCAGCGCCCAGAACGCAGGCGATCTCGCCACTGAGGCCCGATAATTCGCCTCTTGTGTATTTCTCTCCGGGATAACGATAAGACACAGATTCCTGAAGCGTCCCGTCTGCATTGATTATTTTCATGCCCGCCAGACCGATACGGGGATGGTCGTCCATGAAGCATACCGCTGTTCTCAATGTATCGGCCCTGAGCTGCGTATCCGGGTTCAGAAATAGAATGTATCGCCCCCGGCATTGGGACAGCACCTGATTATTGGCTGCTGAATACCCTCTGTTCTCAGGATTCTCGAGGAGATGAACCCTTGGAAAGCAGATCCGTACAACGTCTGCCGTGCCGTCATTGGAGGCGTTGTCCACCACGAAGACTTCTTTCTCCACATCATCCGTGGACAAAGAACCAAGGCAGGATTCAATCAGATCAACGGTATTGTAAGAGACAATGATGATCGACAGATCCATTCACGTCCTTTGCTCCAAAATTTCTTCATAAATCGCTTCAACTTTTGCTGCTACTTTGTCCCACGAATGATCGGCAGCTGTTTTCAGTGCCTCCCGGGCGAACCGGTCTCTGATATCGCTGCTCATCATGATCGCAAGCTTCCCCGCAATCATATCCGGATCGGCATTGTTATCAATGATGAAACCGTTTATGCCATCGCTGACCAGATCCTTTGCACCCACATTTTCACTGATCAGCACGGGCAGGGATGCCGCCATGGCCTCCAGGACCACCAAGCCGAAAGTATCGAATTTTGAAAGCATGGCGTAAAGATCGCCGGCGTAATAGATCCGTTCGAGGGCGTCCCTGTTGACCTTGCCCGAAAAGATGACATCGTCTCCGATGCCAAGACGATGCGCCAGATGACGATAGTGGCTTTCCCTGCCTTTGCCGACGACCAGCAATTTGATTTTTTCCGAAGGTTGTATTGATTTGAATCTTGCCATGCCTGCCATCACCGCATCAAGACCCTTGACGTCAAAATTCATCGACACAAAAAGGATCAGCACGTCTGCGGGGTCAATCCCGTATTGCTTCCTGATATTTTGACGGGATTGTTCTCTTGTGAAAGAATCCACCTCCTTTATCCGGATACCCGGATGGATGATCGAAACCCGTTCCGGATCAACGGGATATTCCCTGAGGAACATATCCTCTGCGATCTGCGATACGGCAAGGAACCGCCTGCACCCGCCGTCGGCAACCATCCGTTTTTCAACCCATACGGTCGTCCGGTCAAAAAGGCTCATCTGTTTTTTCCTGCGAACCTTGGTTACCCATGTTTTGTGAGGGATGCCGTGCATGGTATAGATATCGGCGCGAAATATCCGGTCATGGGCATGAATCAAGTCAAAAGGTATTCTCGAAATGAGCCGTTTGGCAAAAAAAGCAAAGCTGACTGTTGTCAGAAATTTTGGAAAAGTTATAATAGGCACCTTGTGAAAGGTGATTTCACCGCTATGGGCGTGCCAGTCGTTGGCAAATACGTGTAACTCATAAGCTGTATTGCGCGCAATCCGTTCCGTCAGTTCCGCTGCAAATCCTTCCGCCCCGCCGACGAGGCCGTATTTGGGAATGACGATTGCGATCTTTCTCACATCAGGTATCCCGCATTTTTCTTTTCTTCTTGCAAATCGTACAATTGACGGTAAGCTTTTTTTAGGTCGGACACGTTGCACCACCAGGATTCATTCCATTCCATCGGGTCATTATTGCTGTCGGAGCGGCCAACGGCGACATGATCATATTTCCTCGGTGTCAGTTGCGGATAATCATTGGCGATGTCGTGGAGAAAAACATGGCCTTCCGGTGGAATCAAGGCCGCGAGCTTGTTCCCAAATATGGCTTCGGATGTACAGTTTCCGTCAAAGGTTTCCAATACCTCCTGGCTTCCCGGGGGAAAGGTTTGGATGGGGATGATCTTTTTATCTTCCCGGTGCGGTACACGCAGCAGGTTGCGCATCATGTTTATCGACTTTCCAAATCCGGACAGTGCAGGGTTCTCGTCGTATTCATCGTTTTCGAACGGCGGTGCATTCCAGCGGCGGACACGCGCATACAACGGCAGTATATCGTGCATGTGAAAGAGAGCATCTATCCGATCCGAACGCATGACATGCGTGTCAATGAACCAGCGGACAAAATCCTCGGTATGGAGGCTGTCCAGAAAATAGATTGTATAATCCGACGGTGACGCAAGGGATGTTTTTCGTGCGTCTCCGATATAGGATTCAACGAAGGCATCCACGCCGGATTGCCTGAAAACCTTTATGGCAGCGTGCGCTGCTTTGGAATTCAATTCGAAGGTATCGATCTTGCCCCAGTTGTTACGTTTCAGGGCTTTGGCCATGAATAATGTCGCATAGCCTGAAGCGGTTGAAATCTCGAGAATCCGTCTGGGTTTCAGGTAACGGATCAGGCAGTACAACACCTCGCCGGAAAACCAGTCGTACTGTCCTGTTGTCGGAAACATATCCTCGTTGTAACGATTTTCCGGAAGGAACAGAAGGTCTTCTGTTTCATGACCGAATTGATCAATCGCTGTTTTGATGGTTTTTTGAATATTCATTTTAATCCTTATCTGTTTGCAGTAGACTTGAATACAGGCATCTCCGGCCAGGGTTCAGTCGGAACAACGTGGCAATCCCTCATTTCTATTGAGGCGCCATAAAATGGTCATGATTGCAAGGATGATGTAAAACACGATCGCAGAGGCTCTAAACAGAAAAACAGGTTCCGCCAATCCGATTGTGAAGTAAGCAATGAACGAAACGGCCATGCACTCCGCATCGCTTCTGATATCTTTGTCCCTTGCATTCTTTATGGTTTCCCAGCATATTCTTCCGAAGGAGAAAATGATGAATAAAAATAATATCAGACCCGTCAAGCCAAGCCTCACCGTAATGTCCAGTAACAGATTATGGGGTGTGTAAACTTCTGCAGGTCTGTATTTCTCCGGCAATCTTTTCATATACAGATTTTTATCAATATCATTGACGAATGTTTGCATGCCGAAGCCGATTCCCGTTAATGGATAATCCTTGATCACTTCGTAGGTGAAATAATTAATTTTCAGACGTTCCTTGAATGATTTTGCGGTTATCCTGTCTTGTAAGGGGAACAGCATAAGAATGACGGCTATGGCTAGGATGAAAAGCAACAGGATCTTTTTTGCCTTGATAAATAATTGGATGATGATTGCAATAATCAGAGCAACAAAAGTTCCCTTGCTCTGAGTCAAAATCGTAGCGATTAATGTTGGAATCATGCAGGCAATGATAGCCGCATGGCGATATATGCGAAACTCCTGATAAGATAAGTGCAAACATAGGATGATTGAAAAAACCGTAATTGTTCCGATAAAATTTACAGGAAGTTCGGTTGACCAGTTAACCGAGTTGCTCAATAAAAAACCAAACCTCGTTGCATGGATCGAATTGCCCATGATTACATAGTAATAAAACATTCCCACTAACGAAAATGCAGCAGCTGAAATGACAACCGTCCATGACAGGATGGCAAGTCTCTTTCTCGAGTTGAAAAAATTGACCAATAAAAAAAAGAGAATGATATGGTTCACCAAATGCCCCCGTACATCATGGAGGCTATTTCCTTTATTTACTGACCAGAAAATACTCAGAAATGCCCATATGAAAAAAAGTATCAAAGGAAATGCCAAGGGCGTGTTGAATGTAAAATCTATATGTTTAACAACAATTAGAACAAGAACAGCCGCCAATGAAAGATAAAAGCATATATTCGTAATGGACGTCGTATATGGAAACGGGATGCAAAAAATGAATGTCACTAGTAGAACAATGACACTTTTTTCGATCATGTCAAAAACTCTAAGGCGAGTCCCGTCGTCAGGATAACTTTTTTGAATGACTGTCATTTTATTTTTTTATTAAGAAACCTTTCGGAGCGAAGGTGAAGCCGAACTTGTTTTCTCTTTGTATATCCCTTTCGTAATCATCTGGATATCTTTGCACGTATTCACTCATGGCTTCCATCGGACCATCCCCAAAGTCGGGTCGGACCGGATGGCCGCTTACATTGCTGTCTTCCACAATCAAATAATCTCCGGCGACAAGAATGCCCCTTAACATTTCCATTTCTTTCAAAACATGTTTTTTTCTGTGATCGCTGTCAAGGATTGTAAACATTGGCCCCCTGTATATATTTCTCAATTCTTTCAGGCGGTTTTGAACCAATGCATCTGTTGATGAACAGCTGATAAGCTCGATATGAGGATCCTGTCTGACGATTTCTGGGATTTTATCATGATTGATATCTACGGAAATAACCTTAGAATCAGGATTCACCATTTTTTGGATTGTGGAAAAAAAGAGTGTTGAGCCACCATACAATGATCCGAACTCAACGATAAGCGCAGGTTTCATTTGATAAATGATTTCCTGATAATTCCATATATCTGTAACCGATTTGCAACAATGAATGCCCATGAAGTAGGTCGTTTCCCAAACACCCGATCTATAGTACCACAGATGAAACATTTCTTTTGCGTTTACAATATGTGAGAGAATATCTTTAAAAAAGAAAACGGTTCTTTTTAAAATATTGGCCATATGCAGTCTCCGTTGGGATTCACCTTTGTCTGGATACCATAAGTCTAATAACATATCCCGTCATCGATTTCATCCTTTTGTTCGTACACGAACTGTGTTATAAAACTCGAATATGCAGTGCGCTATTTTATGCGCCAACAGATACGATATAAATATTTTTTCAAGGTCGAACACATGATTCCCGATATCGCTTACCTGATACTTAACTACAACCCTGACGGAGAAGAGCGGGCAACGAGCGTTTTGAATCAGACCATAGATACATTCTATGAGCGCAGAAGCAGGCATTTGCGCTGTGACGTCTTTCTTCTGGACCAAGGTTCGACATTGGATCATCGGCGATGGCTGATCGAAAAACAGCAGCAGTATGGCTTTTCCACAATTCTCCTGAATCGCAACATCGGCATCAGCCGGGCCATCAATATTTTCGTCAGGACATGCAAATCGCCGGTTATCGGTTTGATTACATCGGACGTACTGATTACGTCCGGCATGGATGAAGACTTGTATGAAAAAGTGCAGATCCCTGAAATTTACCAGGCGACGCCCTTTACAGACAAAAGCGATGTAGACTATCAGACATGGCAGCCATCGGAACCTTACGGGGCGGATCGGGTCGATTTAAAAAAGCTCAAGGCAAAAAAGGCATCTTTGGTGGGAACCGTTATAAATAGAAAGTCAAAAAATTATTTGGGCTGTGTCGGTGTGGAATTCAACGTCATGTTCTGGCGAAGGTCCATTTTTGAAAAAATCGGCTATTTTGATGAGCGATGGAAAGCTGCTTACGAGAACAACGATTTTTCCCTTCGTTGCTTCTTGGCAGGGGGGTGTACCGGGATCAGCATGAACTCCTTTGTATGGCATTATCATAAGATTACGGACAAGAATCAATCGAGAGAGAGGAGCCACGATGGCTACCTGGAAAACTGGCCGCTGGAAGCGAAAAATCTTTGGGACCGAAAATGGGGCGGCCAAGATTCATATATTAACATTTATAAGCCCTTAAAGAACAGCAGGATATCGAATTATCCAAATTTTTATGAAAAATTCAAGCACAACATCTATTTGCCCTTTGAACAGGCTATTGATTATTTTTAAGGCAATCCGCAGATAATGCAAAGATTCTTGAATACCCTGGATACGTCCAATGCGGCGCTGGTAAAATCTCTGGCGGCCATTCAGGTACGAGCGAAACGCCGGACCGACATCTGTGACCATTTGGAAACCCTTTTTCTGGATACCCTGGGGATCCGATCGCGCTTGATCGTTGAGCTGGGGTCGGGGGATGGGGAGTCAACCTTTGTTCTCGAGCGGATCGCGAAGTTATGGAAAGCAAAACTCGTCAGCGTTGATATTGAGGATCGCCGGAATGTGTCCTCCTATCGGGATCGTCTCTTTGTTCACCGGGATGATGTTGCTTTTGCAAAAGAATTTGAGGACTGGTGCCGACGTCATCATCTCGAACCTGTGATTGATATTCTTTTTATCGACACAAGCCATGTTTTTGAGCATACCGTCCAGGAAATCCATGCATGGTGTCCCTTCTTAGCGCCACGGTGCAAGGTCATTTTTCACGATACCAACCTGAAAGAAATTTTTGTCAGAAAGGACGGCAGCGCAGGTCGAGGATGGAACAATGAAAGAGGCGTCATCAGGGCCATAGAAAAGCATTTTTCGCAGTCCTTTGATGAGGCGCAGGATTTTATGATGACCATCGGCGACTGGCAGATCCGACACATTGCCTGCTGCAACGGCTTGATGATCCTGGACCGTTACGGCGAGTGATCCGGCCTGTTATGAGTATCTTTACGTATGATAGAGTCCATCGGGGTGCAACAGGTCCCAAAAAATATTCTGCTTATCCAATTGGGCGACATCGGCGACGTCGTTTTATCGATTCCGGCCTTTCGCGCTGTTCGGGATAATTTGCCGCAGGCAAACATTATCGTTGCGGTGAGAGAAAAAGCAAAAGACTTGATCCAGCATGTTCCCTGGGTAAACGGCGTCATCGGCATTAATCAGGATCGACGGTCGCTGCCTGAGGAACTCTTATATCAATGGTCCTTTTTTTCATTGGTCCGTGGCTATCATTTCGATCTTGTCTATGATTTCCGCATGGGAACGCGCGGGGCCATCCTGGCTTTTTTTTCGGGAGCTAAAAAGCGGGTCGGTTTTATTGATCCGGAAAATTTCTGGAGAAACAGGTTCTTTAACACACTCTATCAGGCGGATAATTGCACTTCGCCATACTGGGCATCCTATTATTTCAGTCTTCTCCATGCCGATGGCATGGACGTCGTTCATGAGAAGCCTGAAATGCGCGTTACACCCCGGATGCAGGAACAGGCAGCCCTCATACTGAAGCACGAAGGTGTTCCTTCGGAAAAGTCGATCATTGCCATTCAGCCATTTTCGCTGTGGCGCTATAAGGAATGGAGCACGGAAAAATATATCCAATTAATTCAGCGGATTCTGTCAGCCTATCACGTCTTTGTCCTGATTACGGGTTCGCAAGACGAATCTGAAAGGGCGAAAGATCTGGTTTCATCGTGTCAGGGTACGGGCCATGAAGGCGGGGGCAGGCACGTCTTCAATATGGCCGGCAAGACGTCCTTGGGGGAATTGGTCGCTGTCATCCGGTCATGCAGGTTGTTCATCGGTTCGGACAGTGCGGGCGTCCATATTGCCGCTGCGGTCAATACACCCACAGTGGTCATTTTCGGGCCATCCTCGCCTGCATCCTGGGCGCCCGGCGGAGACGGTCATGCCGTCGTTCAGAAAAACCTGTCGTGTGTCCCCTGCCGCCGGAAAGGGTGTGACGATTCAGGGGTTAGCCGTTGCCTGGAAGAACTGGACATAGAAGAGGTCTGGGCTGTTGTTCAGACGCAAATGATGAGATTTGGTTTTTCCAGCAACTGATCTTTCAAGTCAGATCGACCGTGGCTGGCGAAAGAAAAAGATTGGCTGAAGGCCCTGATTTTCTTATCGTATCGCTGACGATATCATGATCGGGGGCACGGCCCGATTTTTGTAGACCGGAACGGAAAGCATGCGTAAAATTCCATGGATCATCGCTTTTCTGATTCTTTCATACCTTGTTCGCCTCGTCCTCATTGCTTGGCTGCCGCTGGCCCCCGATGAATCCTACTATTGGCATTGGTCGAAGCATCTCTCCTGGAGTTATTTCGATCACCCGCCCATGGTGGCTTATATCATGGCCTTCTTTACCGGTCTGGGCGGGAACCATGAATTCTTCGTCCGGGCCGGCGGGCTTCTGGCCTCGCTGCTGACGCTTTTCCTGCTGTATCGATCCTGTCGCCGGCTTTCCCCTGATGATCCGGCGCTTCCGTGGGAAGTGGTTTCCATTGCCAATGTGACGCTGCTTTTTTCCGCTGGCTGCCTGATCCAGACGCCGGATACCCCGTTGCTGATGTTCTGGGCGCTTGCGGTCTATTGCGGCATTGCGCTCATCACCGACCCGTCGCCGCGCTGGTGGTATCTCTGGGGAGTTGCCCTGGGCCTGGGGCTGCTGAGCAAGTACACGATGATCCTGATCGTTCCCTGCCAGTTCGCCTTCCTGATTTTTTCCCGAGACGACCGCCACTGGCTGTTCAGAAAGGAGCCCTGGCTGGCCCTGCTGATCGGCGCAGTCATTTTTTCGCCGGTTATTATCTGGAACTGGCAGCATGACTGGATTTCCTTCGCGTTCCAGCTCCACCACGGGTTCGAAGCCGCAGACCGGCGAGTCGTCGGTAGACTCATAGAATATCTCGGCGGGCAGGCCGGAATCGTGACCCCGCTGTTATTTCTAATTTTCCTGTATTATTCCATCACGGCTTACGGGCTTTACCACCGTCGGCAAGTTCCGGAATATCTCTACCTGCTTTTTCTGTCCTGGCCCGTGATCCTGTTTTTCGCCTATTCATCCGCGCGTGGGGGCGTGTCGCAGCCGAACTGGCCCGCGCCGGCCTACGTTGCCGGTCTGATCATGCTGGGAATCATTTACAGCCGTTTTTACCGGCGAAAGCGGCCGCACCGGATTTTTCTTAATTGCGCCGTCGGCCTGGCCATTGTCGCCAACGTGGCGCTTCATATGCATCTTTTCCTGCCTTACCTTCCCATTTCTCCCAAGATTGACACGACCCAGCAGTTCTACGGCTGGCGAGAGCTGGGCCAGGAAATCAACCGCCGAATCGCGGAAAATCCCCATCCGGCCGGATACTTTCTGCTGGCCGACCGGTATTCGACGGCGGCCGGGGCCCTCTTTTATACAGGCAAGCCCTATATCGCGATTGATTTTTCCGATCCCGAACGCTATACCTTTCAACGGAACCTCAAAGAATTGAAGGGGAAAAATGCGATGATCCTGCTTCATCACGTCAACGAGGCGAACCTTCGATATTACAGGCCCTATTTCCGAGAGCTTGCCGTCATCGGAAAACACCAGGCCGTTTTTCGCGGCGAGGTTATCGAGGAATACAGCGTTTATCTCGTTCTGGGCAAGGATTATCAGGGAAACTGGCAGCCCCATCGATGAGACACGGGAAGGACATGCGTGGTTGTAGCCGCGGACTTCAGTCCGCGCTGAAGTGAGTGCGCGGTTGCAGCCTGCGGAGACAAAATCAAAAACGGTTGCGTTATAATGAACGCTTGCAAATGGCAGGTTTCGGTGGTCCTTCCGACTTATAATGAGTCGGAGAACATGCCGATGATTATCCCGAAAATATGTTCGGTCCTTGAAGACGCCGGCATTCGCGGCGAGGTGATCGTCGTCGACGACAATTCACCCGACGGGACCGCTGAGGCGGCGAGAAAGCTTGCGAGGGCCCTTCCCGTCCGCGTCATCGTGCGCACCGAAGACCGCGGGCTTGCCAAGGCGGTCATCGCCGGCTTCAACCTGTCCGAGGCGCAGGTCTGCGTGGTCATGGACGCCGACGGCAGCCACCCGGTTGAAAAATTGCCCGAGATGATCCGGCCGATCCTTGATGATCGCGCCGATATGACGGTGGGCAGCCGCCACGTCACGGACGGGGGCATCGGCCAGTGGCCGCTGCACCGGCGGATCGTTTCAAAAGCCGCCGCCATGATGACCCTCGGCCTGACGAAAATGAGCGATCCAACGAGCGGCTTCATGGCGATCCGGCGCACTTTCTTGCAGGGCCTCGAACTCAACCCCGTGGGGTGGAAGATTGTTCTTGAGATCGTCGTGAAGGCCAGGACCGACCGTCTGATTGAAGTGCCCTTTACCTTTAACGATCGGGAGCTGGGCGAAAGCAAGATGTCGCTCAAGGAGCAGTGGAATTACATCAAGCACCTCTGTCGCCTCTACCAATTCAGGATGCCCACGCTGGCCGAGTTCATCCGGTTTTGCATCGTGGGGTTTTTAGGCTTTTTTGTCGATATGGGCGTCGTGATCGGGGTCAAGACCCTGTTTGCGCTGGATACGCGGCTTTGTGCGGTCTTCGGGTTCATGGCCGCCATGAGCACGAACTACGTGCTCCACCGGAGATGGAGCTTCGAGGGCGCGCGGGCCACCCCGGTCGTCCGGAGCTATCTGATCTTTGCCGCCGTCTGTTGCCTTGGCCTTGCGGGGCGCCTGGGGGTCATGCACATGCTGATCGAATACGCCGACCTCGACGGGGGATACCGCTATATCCTAACAAATTTCATCGGCATCTTGGCGGGCACGCTGGTCAACTATACGGGAAGCAGGTTTTTCGCCTTTTCACCCGACAGCCTGGCCTTCGGAAGGAAGAAATAATTTTCTCAATAGGACGAGGCGCGTTATGGAAACAAAAATCCCCCTGTCAGTGGCGATCATCGCCCAGGATGAGGCGCAGAATCTGTCCGACTGCCTCAAAAGCGTCGCCTTTGCCGAACAGATTGTCGTGGTGGATTCGGGCAGCTCGGACGATACGGTACGGATTGCACGAGATTTCGGCTGTGATGTGTTCCAGGAACCATGGCGGGGGGGGTTCGGCGCCCAGAAACAGTTTGCTGTTGATCAGTGCCGTCATGAATGGGTCCTTGTGCTCGACGCCGATGAACGGATTCCACCGGAAACGGCTGCCGCCATCCGTCAAATTCTTGCTAATCCTGCGGGTGCCGCATCGGGATACAGCTTGCCGCGAAAAAACTTTTTTCAGGGCCGCTGGATCAGGCACGCCGGATGGTGGCCGGATCGTGTGGTGCGGCTTTTTCAGAAGAAACACGGGCGGATGATCCCGTCAGCAGTGCATGAGGCCGTCGAGATTAGCGGTCTTGTCGCGATCCTGCACGTTCCGATTGAGCATCTGACAGAAAACCGTCTGAGTAAAATCCTTCTTAAAATCGACAAATACTCGACGCTGGGCGCGGCCGATGCCTTTGCCACCGGCAGGACGGCTACAGAGGTTACAGCGGTCCTGCGGGCTATCCTTGCATTTTTTCACAACTACATTATACGCTTGGGCATGCTTGATGGCAGGCAGGGGTTGATGCTGGCAACAACGGATGCGATCAACAAGTTTTTTAAATACGCGAAACTTGCGGAACTGACAGGCAAAGAAAAAAAGCATATTTAAATGGACATCTCGTTTATCATTGTCAACTGGAATACCAGAGATCTTCTTCAAAACTGTCTCGCATCCATTAGCAAAGCCATTAGCGATATCCGCCATGAAATCATTGTGGTGGACAACGCCTCCGGGGATGGCAGCGTGACCATGATGCATGAAAAGTATCCCCATGTCAAGGTGATACAGAATAACGAAAACCGCGGCTTCGGAGCAGCCAACAATCAGGCGATGCGCATCATGGCCGGCCGGTATGCCGTATTGTTGAATTCGGATACGGCCCTGACGGAAAACGCCGTTTATGAACTATTTTCTTTCATGGAGAATCACCCGGAGGCTGCCATGGCCTGCGGTCAACTACTCAATGCAGACGGTAGCAAACAGAACTCCATCGCCGCCTTTCCTGGCTTGCTGACCCTGGTGACGAATACCTCGCTGCTGGAGGTCCTGATTCCGAAAAAATACCCCAGCAAACGCTATGCGTACAAGCAGCCGATCGAAATCGACTCGGCCATCGGGGCCTGCCTTCTGGTCCGCAAAGCGGCGATAGACACGGTGGGCCTGTTCGACGAAAGGTATTTCTTTTTTTTCGAGGAAACCGACTGGGCGTACCGGATGAAACAGTCGGGCTGGAAAGTCTACCATGTTCCCACCGCCTTTATTTATCACCTTCAGGGGCAGAGCATTGGAAGAGACATTCGGTCCCGGATTGAGTTTTACCGGTCCCGATATCAGTTTTTCCGGAAGTGGAAAAGCCGTCCCTCCTTTATTCTCATATCTGCCGTCATTGTAATCCGTCTCTGCATCAACTGGCTGTTGGCGTCGGTTGCCACGATCGTTACCCTGGGAATGCAAAAAGAAATGCGCGACAAATGGGTCGTGTATTCCCGCCTCCTTCTCTGGCATTTTCATAGAAATATATCTTGACTCGCCCTGAATAATACTTTAATTAGCAAAAAATATTGTGTTCATAACATGAACATATCGGATGTTATTATGTCTCTTCCGCAAAAAACCAGTCTTGAGAGTGAAGAGGTTTTAAAGCTCCTCCGGGAGATAGAACATACTTCCGAAACGACCCAGCGGGAATTGTCCTCCAGTCTGGGCATCAGTCTCGGCAAGGTCAATTTTCTGCTGAAAGCCCTGATTCACAAGGGCCATATCAAAGTCGACAACTTCAAGAAATCCAATAACAAATCCGCCTATTTGTATTACCTTACGCCAAAGGGGGCAGAAGAAAAAGCCAGAATCACCTGTCGCTTCCTGTGGAAAAAAATCAAGGAATACGAAGATCTGGAGCAGGAGATCCGGCGGCTGGAGCAGGAAGTGGGCGAAGTGCCGGTTCAATGGGAAAAATAAGAGACAGCATATTTTTTCCGAATGAAAATGGGACGCTGCCCCGGTTTTTTTTAGATTATTAACGGGTTCCAACCATAACGGAGATGGGGGCTTACAGCGGAAATTTTACTCCTGACGGAAGTCAGAGGGCGGAGCTGTAACCAATGGGATCTTGAATATTTTTTTGGGGAACACTCGCTAAGGTGACCGCAATATGAAAACGGTACTTGTTGTAGGTGGAGCTGGCTATATTGGAGCACACGCCAATAAGGAATTGTGCAAAAATGGTTATAAGACTGTCGTTTATGATAACCTTGACACGGGACATAAGGGGTTCTGTTTATGGGGCAATTTTTTTCAGGGCGATTTAAATGATATTGGAAAGTTGCAGGAGGTCTTTGCTGAATACTCCATAGATACAGTCATGCATTTTGCGGGAAGCGCTTATATCGGGGAGTCTGTTGTCGATCCTGAAAAATATTACTTGAATAATGTCAGAAATACCCTGAACCTGCTTCGAGTCATGCGGGAGTTCAAAGTCAACAAAATCATATTTTCATCAAGTTGTTCTGTTTACGGCATCCCCGAAGAACTGCCCATCAGGGAAGACAGTCAGCAAGTTCCAATCAATCCCTACGGGTGGTCGAAATTGATGATCGAGCGGATCCTCAGGGATTACTCGAAGAGCTATGGACTCAGATTCATGGCTTTAAGATATTTCAACGCCGCAGGCGCTGATCCTGAAAATGAAATCGGTGAATGGCATGAGCCGGAAACCCATATCATTCCTCTGATATTGGATGCTGCTTCCGGTCGCATAGATAATTTGAAAGTGTTTGGAAATGATTATCCAACGTCGGATGGAACATGTATACGCGATTATGTTCACGTATCGGACATTGCACACGCTCATGTGTCAGCTCTCGATTTTTTAAATCAGAGAGGGGAAAGCCAGTGTCTTAATTTAGGGAATAGCAGAGGTTATTCAATAAAAGAACTTATTGCTACCGCTGAAAGTGTAACCAGGAAAAAGATTCCCTTTCTTATCGAATCACGGCGCGAAGGCGATCCCCATAGTCTTATTGGAGATACGCAACGAGCCGCTGAGATCTTAGACTGGAAAGCACAATATTCTGACTTGAATACGATTATTGAATCAGCCTGGAGATGGCATTTAAAAGTAAACGGTTTAAAGTAGATCAGTTGTTCGAAGAAGATCATGAAACTCACCATTATCACGCCGAATAAAAATGGGGGCCGCTTTCTGGAAGAGACCATCCGGAGTGTCATTTCCCAGAAGGAAACCGGTGTTGATCTGGAATATATTGTGATCGACGGCGGCAGCACCGATGATTCTCTCAAAATCATAAGAAGTTACGAGAAGGATATCTCGAAAATTATCTCTGAACCGGATCGGGGGCCGGTTTCAGCCATCAACAAAGGGCTGCGACTTGCTTCAGGGGAGATCATCGCATGGCTCAATGCCGATGACCGCTATTATCCCGGCGCCCTGAAAAGGGTCGCGCAGGCGATGAATGCACATCCCGAAAAGGCCTTGTGCTTTGGTGCCTGCAGGATCATTGATGAATCTGGCCAAGAGATCCGTCAAGGCATTACCCGTTTCAAGGAGGCCTTTTTCCCGCTTTCTTCACGATTTACCATCCAGTGTCTCAACTACATCTCACAGCCGGCTATGTTTTTCCGGCGCTCTGCACTGGCGGCCGTCGGTTATCTTCGGGAAGATATGGTGGCCGCATGGGATTATGATTTCATGTTGCGCCTCTGGAGACAGGGCGGGGCAGGGCATGTGCCGGGTGAGCCCCTGGCCGATTTCCGTTGGCATGCGGGTTCCATCAGCGGAAGGAATTTCTCCATACAGTTCAAGGAAGAATTCGATATCGCAGCAAGAGACGCCGGCCGACTGGCCCCGCAGACCTGGATCCACTGGCTTGTGCGCTGGGGCATTGTGGGTATCTATACGGTCGTGGCTTCCATCCGGGAAAAAGGGGAATCTCAATGAAGATCGGGATCAATACACTCTTTCTCATCCCCGGGGAAGTGGGGGGGACGGAAACCTACCTGCGGGAAGTCCTGCTTGCCATGGCGAAGTCCTCTGCGGGCATTGAGTGGGTACTCTTCACGAACAGAGAAAATGACGAATACCTCAGAAGGATTTTCGGGGAATTTCCTCAATTCGCCTTTCATCCTCTGCCTCTGAGGGCAACCAACCGCTATGCCCGCATCATCCGGGAACAGATAGATATGCCCTTTCGGGTGGCCGCAAGTCATGTGGATGTTCTTTGGTCGCCTGGCTACACGGCGCCATTTTTTGTTCCATGTCCACAGGTGGTTACCATCCCCGACATGCAGTATCGGAGATATCCGAAGGATCTGACCTTCCTGGCGCGGATCGCAACGGATATTCTTGTCAGGATGGCAGTAAGACGCTGCCGATGCATCCTTGCCATCTCTGAATTTTCCCGCCGGGAGATCCTGACATTTACGCATGCCCATGAAGAATCCGTCCATGCCGTACCCCTGGCTGCCGATCCGGCCTTCGCACAGCCCATTCCCGATGACACCAGGCGGCAAAGACTTAGAAAACTTATACACTTCGAAAAACCATACATCCTCTGTATCGCCAATACCTATCCCCATAAAAACGTGCATGCGCTTGTCGAGGCCTTTGTCCGTATTATGGAAAGGATTCCCCATCAGTTGGTGCTCGTCGGCAAGCCGCGCCTGGGAGAACCTGAAGTTGAATCAGCCTTGCGCCGGGTGCCGGATCTTTCACGCATTTATAGGATTCCCCGTGTGGAAAATGACGATCTTTTCGTCCTCTACCAGGGTGCGGACCTTTTTGTTTTTCCGTCGCTTTATGAAGGTTTCGGTCTGCCGGTGCTGGAGGCCATGATGTCCGGGGTTCCTGTTTTGACGACGAGGTGCGGATCGATCCCGGAAGTCGGAGGCGACAAAGTGTGCTACTTTGATCCGGTCAGTTCGGCAGATCTTGCCGGCCAGATCGTTCAGATTTTATCGTGGAAGAACGATCAGCGAACTGCCTGGACTACGGAAGCGCAGAAGCGTGCAGGTCAGTTTTCATGGGACCGG
This sequence comes from Pseudomonadota bacterium, assembly GCA_043805145.1. GTDB lineage: Bacteria > Desulfobacterota > Syntrophia > Syntrophales > Fen-1087 > JAPLJM01. The sequence goes on from JAZDIK010000117.1 coordinate 93,647, forward strand.
ACGGCAGAAATGACAATGGAATGTTTTGAGAAAGTGAATAGAACCTATGGATAAGTATCTCATTACAGGGTTTTCCGGATTTGTCGGCAGGCATTTTCTCGACTATCTTTCCGCATTGAATATTCCAGCCATCGTATTGGGAGTCGATATTGCTTTGCCTGATTTCAACCTGGACAGGTTGAACCATGTGCAATGCGATTTTCAAAAATTGGATTTGTTGGACAGAGATGAAATACGAAAGGTCATCTCCCGGTTTCAGCCGAACTATATCCTCCATCTGGCCTCTTACAGCAGCGTTGCCTTCAGTTGGGCCAATCCTGTTAATAGCTTTCAAAATAACACCAACATTTTTCTGAATGTCCTCGATGCGATACATTCCGTCAATGCGGGGACGCGGATTTTGTCCGTCGGCTCCTCGGAGGAATACGGCGATCTGACCGAGGCCAATACAGTTTTCCACGAGGAGGATGCATTGCATCCCGTCAGCCCCTATGCCGTCGCGCGGGTCTCACAGGAAATGCTCTCCAAAGTCTATGCCAAAGGTTACGGATTGGATATTGTGATGACCCGATCCTTCAATCACATCGGGCCGGGACAGAAGGATATCTTTGTTGTTGCCTCCTTTGCCAAGCGGCTGGTGGAGATGAAAAAACAAGGGGCTGCTTCTCCCAAATTGATCACCGGAGAGATATCCCTTATTAGAGACTTTGTGGATGTGCGCGATGTGGTCAGAGCCTATGACGGATTATTGAAAAAGGGTAGACAAGGTGAAATTTATAATATTTGCAGTGGAACCGGGTATCGTCTGAAGGATATCATTGAGCAATTGACTTCGATCCTGGACATGAAAGTTACGACAGAGACGGATGAAAAGCTAATCAGGCCGAACGACAACAGGATCATCATCGGCTCCAACGAGAAAATAAAATGTGACATCGGCTGGGTGCCGGAGATTCCGTTGCGACAGTCCTTGGAAGACGTCATTAATTTCTGGATTCAGCGACAATTAAATTCAAAATGACCATTTATTGTCAATATCGATCCTTAAACGTCTTCTGAACCAAGAAAACCCTTTACAACATGATGCCTTACATATATATCAAATACCACTGATTATCATTTTTCAAAGGTGTTCATGAGAGGATCAAGTCTTGCCGTTCTGATTCCCGCCTGGAATGAAGAAGCCACCGTTGCCGATGTCGTGAACAAGATTCGGGTGGTTGGCCTTTACGATGTGATCGTGATCAATGATGCCAGTACAGACCAGACGGCCGATCGTGCTGCTGCAGCGGGTGCAAAGGTTCTGAATCTGCCGATAAATCTTGGCGCTTGGGGGGCGACACAGACAGGTATTCGCTTTGCCCTGAAAAAGGGATACCACCAAGTCATTACCATGGATGCGGATGGGCAGCACATGTCGTCCGCCATCCCCAGTCTGCTGGCGCCCATCACTGCCGGGAATGCTGACATGGTGATCGGGTCCTGTACCGAGCGTGGCAGTCATGCGAGGAAAATGGCCTGGCGATTCTTTCGAGGGATGACTGGCCTGGAGATCGAAGATCTGACTTCAGGCTTCAGGGCCTATGACCTTCCGGCGATGAAAGTGCTGGCTTCCGAAAAAGCTACCTTGCTGGAATATCAGGACATAGGCGTACTCCTTCTCCTGATGCACTCTGGCTTGAGAATTCAGGAGGTGCAAGTGCCAATGCAACTCAGGCTATCGGGCAGTTCGAAAATATTCAGCTCCTGGTTCAAGGTTGCCGAATATCTGCTGTTGAACCTGATTCTCTGTACTTCGTATTTCCTGAAAATGAGGTCGCGCTTGTCTGTCGGTAACAGGGGAACATGATGACGCCACTATTGTCGTATCAGTGGACCACGGCAATCATTGGTCTGATGATTGCCGTGGTAATCTTTTTTCTAATCCGCAGGGACATTCTCCATGTGAAGCGTTCGTTGTGGTGGATTGGTATTGCTGTGCTGATCGTCGTGATGGGATTTTTCCCCCTTTCAATTGCTCAATTTGGAGTACTTTTGGGTGTTAATTATCCACCAGTCCTTATTTTAACAGTGGGTATGGGATTTATTCTGATCAAGATTCTGTCGATGGATATGGAGCGTTCAAAACAGGAAAGGATGCTGCGCCGATTAAATCAGAAGATAGCGATGCTCGAAGATCTCCAGAGAGAGTCGAACACTACGGAAAAAAACGAACTTAGCATTAAAGACGAATAAAGCAATGATATCAATAAACAATTAGATATTTGATAATCTTGAAAAACACGCAAACCATTGAATCACTAACCCACCGCAGCCTCTTGTAAACAGTCGTATATATCCGATTCCCGTGAAATTTACCGTCATTGAGCCTAAAAAAGATGGCAGACGCCTGACCAACCTTACAATTTTTCTTGACATCTCTGTTTAGGTTAGCTAAACAGTTCCATACTTTCAGATTCCAGGCGGATCAAGAGGCTTCTATCACAGGATTAAGGCAGGCCCTGATCGATTGTAGGTGTAATCGACAGGGCGGAGCTTTAATAAAACCTGTCATTCATTTTTATCATGCTGACAGAATAATCAAAATATCTTTACGCATCCGTTTAGAAAAAATGAACAGTTGGTAGCATGCTAACCGAGTTATTCACTTCAAAAACCCGCATCAATCTATTTCTGAAGCTTTTCCTCAATCCAGGGATATCATGCTATCTACGTGAATTAGCAAGGGAATTTAACCTGACCCCCAATGCCCTCAAAGAGGAACTGGACAATCTGAGTCAGGCGGGATATTTGGGTAAGGAACAACGGGGACAATCCATATTCTATAAGGCCAACACCAATCATCCCTTCTTCCCGGAAATCAATTCCATTGTAAAGAAGTATTATGGCATCGATAAAATTGTCGAGCAGATACTGAATGATCTTGGAAAGGTTGAAGCGATCTATGCCCTCGACGACTATGCCGAAGGTCGTGACAGCGGCCTGATCGATGTGCTGATTGTTGGTGACGTGAATATGGATAAGATTCAGGCATTGAGACCCAGCCTGGAGAAGGAGATCAAGCGAAAGATCCGGGTCATGGTAATGAGCGCCCAGGAGTTTGCCGAAAATCGCGATATGCTCATGAAACGGCCGAACTGGAGGATCCTGTAAGGGATGCCAATGATCTCCGTCATCGTCTGCACCTACAACCGCGCGCAGACGCTCCGCAGGATGCTGGAGGGTTTCTTCTCGCAGCAGGATTTAGATCGCCTTAAGCATGAGTTAATCGTCGTGGATAACAACTCGACTGATGACACGCCGCAAGTAGCTAAAAAGTTCTCGAATAAGCCTGGTTTTTTCTACGTCTTAGAAAGCCGCCAGGGGCTTTCGTTCGCGCGCAACCGCGGGATTGCAGAAGCCGCCGGTGACTTTGTCTCATTCCTGGACGATGATGTGATCGTCGATTCCCGATGGTTGGCAAGCCTGCAAAAATGTCTTGATGAAACGCATGCAGACGCCGTGGGCGGTAAAGTCGACCTCAATTTCCAGGCCCCGCCGCCGGCATGGTTAGGCCCGCTGTTCCGAATGCACCTCGCGGAGCTCGACCTGGACCCCACCCGGCTGGTTGGCCTGGACCGCTACGGGTACAGCGGGTGCAATGTCACCTTCCGAAAACAGGCGCTTCAGGATATTGGGGGATTCGACGTTACGCTCGGTCGGATCGGAACGCAGCTGCGATGCTACGAAGAGACGGTCGTGCTCTATCGGATTCAATCTGCCGGGGGCAAACTGGTATATGACGCCGCCGTCAGGGTGGAACATCTGGTGGGCCCGGAGCGGATGATCTGGCCGTATTTCAAACGGCTGGTCGTCAGCCAGGGGATTTCGCTGTCCATGCTGGAGATTGACGGCGCGGTCATGTCCCGCCTGATCGCCCTGATATCCAAATTGGGGCTTGGCCGGATATTCAAGGACTTTCTGGACAGCCACCGCAAACCAACAAGGACGCTCCTGGTGGAACGGCATCCTCCAACGTTGAAATGGCTGAAGCTGATCTTGGTCGATCTGGCGTTTCTTGTCACGGCGATCTTCAAGATCGCGGTTACATACGTGTCTCTGGGCGATTCTTATAAAAGAAAAGCGGGCCAGGCATCTGTCCTGACCGCCGCCAGCCTGGTGCTGCATCGGTGGAAGAATCTTTGGAACAGCATATGAATCTGAATCTTCACTATCGGCTGAAAAATTTACTGTTGCGGATTTTGCCCGGTGGTTATGGGTATTATCGAAAATTAAAGAACTATCGCGATCCTCATTACGTTCATGAACGGGATAAACACCCGGTGCGTTATAAACATCACGGTCGGGGCGGATGGAAAGAAGATCGAGGTGAAATTTGTTATCGGGACTATGCTTCCTATGATGAATATGTGACTCATCAAGTTCAAAAATGGGATGAAAAACTTAAAATTGAAGGGGGATTCGAGTCGAAAGACATTCTGATGTATCGCAGGAAATTTTATCGGCGCTTCCATCACTTGAAACGGTTCATTCCCTTTTCAGCCGATATCCTGTGCGCCGGAGCAAGGCAAGGCACAGAGGTCGAGGTGTTGCGTGATCTCGGCTATCATAAGGCGTGGGGTATCGATTTGAACCCGGGTCCGGTCAATTCGCTGGTTGTCGTGGGCGATTTCATGCACATTGAAAAACCCGATTCTTCGCTGGATTTGTTGTATACCAATAGCATCGATCACGCGTTTAACCTGGATGATTTTTTTGCAGAGCATGCTCGCGTGATCAAGCCGGACGGTTATGTCCTTTACGACCTGTCCATTCAGGAGGGTGGGCCCTTTGAGGCGGTTGAATGGAAACACGAAGAGGCGATTTTTCTCATGATGCTCAAATATTTCAGCAAGGTGATTGAGGTCAGGACAGACGGTGACTGGAAATGGGTTTTGTTGCAGGGCAAGAAATAGTTCCATGTATTCCAGCCTGTCCTGTAATGACAAATTCGCAATTGTTTTGAGAAAATAAGGTGTTGAAGAACCAATAATGAAAAATCAAATTTTCCACAAAGCTGTCAAGGAAGAATGAACATCAGAACACACATAAAAGCTAATCAACCATGGTGGCGCATCAACTGGCGCGAGATTTGGGAGTACAGGGAATTGCTCTGGAATCTTGTCAGCAGGGATTTTGTTACCGTCTATAAACAGACCATACTGGGTCCGGTGTGGTTCATTTTTCAGCCTTTGGCAACGACGATAACATTCACGATTATATTTGGTAATCTTGCAAAAATACCCACGGATAATCTGCCTCCATTTTTATTTTACATGAGTGGAACGGTTCTGTGGACCTATTTTCAGGGATGCATGGATAACGTATCGAACTCCCTGGTGGCAAACTCCGGAATTTTCGGGAAGGTGTATTTCCCGCGGATCATCCCGCCCCTTGCGGTAGTCATCAATAATCTTGCCAGGTTGGCCATAAACTTGACGCTCTTTCTCGCTTTCTGGCTTTTTTTCATATTTGTCAGGAAGGCGCCCATTTCGCCTAACCTGCTGATCGTGGTTTTCCCTCTGATGGTGATTCATTGCGCAGGGCTTGGGCTTGGAATAGGCCTGTGGCTGACTTCGCTGACAGCCAAATATCGGGATATCTCATTTGCCTTACCGTTCATTGCGCAATTGTGGATGTATGCGACGCCTGTTGTTTATCCTGCGAGCATCATACCGGAGGGATTCAGATGGTGGATATCGCTCAATCCCATGGCATCCGTGATCGAATTGAACCGATATGCATTTTTGGGACAGGGAACCTTATATCCCGAAGCAATCGCAGCCAATTTTATCGTGATGCTGGTCATATTATTTACCGGCATGCTGCAATATAATCGTGTTCAGAGGACGTACATAGACACGATATAGACGCAATGGAATATCATCGATAGCAAGAGTGCTTGTGGAATCATCAATTATATCAGTAAAAAACCTGTCGAAATCATATCGTCTCGGCGTTATCGGCCGACAGACGCTTCAGGATGAATTGAAATACAGATGGCTGAAATTAACCGGCCAGGATCCTGAAAAGTTTATGGGAAAGGTCGGGAAAGCGTCGGCGGAAGAGTCAAGAATGGGAGAAGAAGGTCAGTTCTGGGCTCTTAAGGATATTTCGTTTGAGGTCACTAAAGGCGAGGTAGTCGGTATAATTGGCAGGAACGGTGCAGGGAAAAGTACTCTGCTGAAGATACTGACGAGAATCACGGAGCCGACTTCGGGTGATGCCGTTCTTAACGGCAGGGTCGCTTCCTTGTTGGAGATTGGAACAGGTTTTCACGGGGAGCTGACGGGAAGAGAAAATATTTATCTCAACGGCTCGATTCTGGGCATGAAAAAAGCGGAGATAAACCAAAGGTACGATGAAATAGTGGATTTTGCAGAGATAGGCGAATTCATAGACACGCCCGTGAAGCGTTATTCGAGCGGCATGTATGTTCGTCTGGCATTTGCCGTTGCGGCGCATCTGGAAACGGAGATTATGCTGGTTGACGAGGTGCTTGCAGTCGGCGACGTGGCGTTTCAGAAGAAATGCCTTGGAAAAATGAAGGATGTCGCCGGCGTAGGGCGGACCGTGCTCTTTGTGAGTCATAACATGGTAGCCATAAGGAATCTTTGCTCGAGAGCGCTTCTGGTTGATCAGGGGCGACTGGTCTTGGATGCAGATACTGACTCCGTTGTTGCAAGGTATCTAGACCGAAACCTTATAGAGGGCTCAATCGCATCTGAAGCAGAAATAGCTGGTCGTGTTGAGGGTGATATCAAACGTGATGCACCCAATTTCAGGATTCTAGAAGTGAGAATTGAAGATGTTCAAGGTGTAACAAGAACGGTTTTCGACTCTACCGAGTCCGTGGTTGTAAGTGTTTCTTTCAAGTGTTTCAGGACAGTACGAGATCTGCGTGTTATTGCAGTTGTGGCTGACGAGAATGGCTCTCCCTTTTATGGCTCACAAAATATTGACGATTGCGAAATTGCGAAATTGTTCTATTCAGTTGATCCTGGCAGCTATATGGCAAAATGCGTGTTTCCGGCAAATACTTTTGGAAACCGCAAGTACTACTTGAACGTGGATGTTCTCTGTCCGAAGACAGAGCATCATGTGTTGACGAAAATATTGGAGTTTCAGGTGGATTTTAACGGCTATAATCCTGACATTCAGTATGCGAGCACCTGGGGCTGTCCGATTTGGCCTAAATTGACTTGGACTTTCAAAAAGTCAGGTTAGCTG
>JAZDIK010000118.1:0-3564 GCA_043805145.1 Pseudomonadota bacterium
TCTCTCGAACTGATCTCAGCTCCCGTTCCAATCCGCCGATATCTTCGTACGAAATGCGTGAGTCCGCCGCTTCGGTATAGTCGGGTTTGTTTACCTTGAACTTGGTTTGCTGGTTGATGATGACCGGTCCGGAAGGCGAAGCGCCGTCCACGGAAAAGAAACGGTCCTTACCCCCAAAAAGCGGAATATTCACTTTGTCGCCGGAAATAACTGCCAGTCCCTGAAGAATTTTGCCGATATATCCCAACTCGTTTTCGTCAGGCCACCAGTTTCCGGAATCCAGGAGTGTAAGCACTACGGTCGTTGCGGTTTGCCGAGGCGCCTTTTTAATCTGCACCGTGCCGCTTATTTGAACCCCGGCGTTGTCACGGGTGTTCCTGTCAATCTGGATAAGTTTTTTGCCAAGGTGTTCGGGAAAGATCCCCGAAATTCTGGCGACAGTCTTTTTTTCTCCTATAATTTCCACAACATCGCCCAGAACAGCGCCCAGGGCCTTAACGTCATCAGGGTCAAAGCGCGCCAGCCCTTTTCCGACATCTTCGACAAAGACCTCACTCACTTTCAACTGAAGCTGCTCCGTCATAAGATAACCCTATAAAAGCAACAATGACCAAAAGACAACCGCCTGCGACAGGCCGATGATATAGTGAACGGCCCAAGAAATGTGTCATTGCGAGGAGCGAAGCGACGTGGCAATCTCCTGGGATTGCTTCATTTCGTTCGCAATGACACTTAAGAAATGTCCACTTATTCAAGCCGTTTTCTATAGTAGCGAGCCCGTCATTGCCACGGGATACAACTGATTTCCCTGAATGGATGAAATGTCAGACCACCTGATGACCTGATGATATGCAAGTGCGATCTATTTTGTCAAGAGAAAAATGAACAGGCGCTATTCGATACTCGCAACAGTACCAAATTAACTCAGCGCGCCGCATTCGGCAATCGTCCTTGACACGCCACGAAAGCAGCTCTATACTTCTTCTGAAAAACAGGAAGTGATCCCGGCGATACGGGAAATGCTGGAAGGATATGAAAAAAGATAGCCAACCGAAAAAACCGGCCGCAGGTCTCTCACAGCGCCAAAAGCAGAATGAAACGGAGCTTCTGCTCGACATCTCCCGGACGATCGCAGCGTTCGAGACCCTCGACGAGATTCTCAAGACGCTGGTGGAGATCACTACCCGGGAGCTGAACGCGGACCGGGGGACGATATTTCTCAGTGACAGCGAAACGGGCGAGCTTTACTCCCGCGTCGCCCAGGGCAATTTCCAGCGGGAAATCCGTATCCTGAGCAACTCCGGCGTGGCCGGGTACGTGTTTACCACCGGAAAAGGAATCATCGTCCACGACGCCTATAAGGACCCCCGCTTCAACCGTGACATCGACGAAGGAACCGGTTATGTAACCAAAACGATCCTTTGCGTTCCCATCCGGACGATCAAGGGGGAGATCATCGGCGTCGCCCAGGCCTTGAATAAGAAAAAAAGCCGTTTCACGCCAGCCGATCAGCGGCTCTTAGAGGCGATGACGACCCAGGCCGCCATTGCCCTGCAGAGCACCCAGTTCGTCGAGCGGATGAAACGCTTCCGCACTCAGGAGATGGAGTTCTTCGACATCGTTTCCGACGTGACCGCTGAGATAGATCTGGGCGCCCTTCTCCAGAAGGTAATGTCCGAGGCGACCAGAATGCTCAATGCGGAGCGGGCGACGCTTTTCCTGAACGACGAAAAAAAGAACGAGCTGTTCTCCAAAGTCGGGCTGGGACTGGCGGCAACGGAGATCCGCCTGCCGAACCATCTCGGGATCGCCGGCGCGGTTTTCACCTCCCGGCAGACGGTCAACATTCCCCATGCCTACGCCGACCTCCGCTTCAACCCCGCCTTTGACAAGAAAACCGGCTTCTTCACCCGCTCTATCCTTTGCGTCCCGGTCATCAACAAGAACGGGAAGATCATCGGGGTGACGCAGGTCTTGAACAAGCGCAGCGGTCCTTTCACTGCGGAGGATGAATCCCGCCTGAAGGCCTTCACCGCCCAGGTCTCCATCGCCCTGGAAAACGCCAAACTCTTCGATGACGTCCAGAACATGAAAAACTACAGCGAGAGCATGCTGGAAAGCATGTCGAACGGCGTGATCACCTTAAACGAGGAGGGGAAGATCGTCACCTGCAACGCCGCCGGCCTGCAGATGCTCCAACTTGCCCCGGCGGAGATCCTCCAGTGGGACGCCGGCGATTTTTTCATGGGCGCCAATGCCTGGATCATAGAAAAGATCCGGCATGTTGAGGGCAGCGGCAAGCCGGAAGTCATCATGGATGCGGAAGTTGCCTTCGGGGAAAGACGGATCTCGGTCAACCTCACGATTCTCCCGCTGGTCAACACCACCCAAAAGAAGCTCGGCTCCATGATCATCATTGATGACATCACAAGCGAAAAGAGGATGAAAACGACCATGTCGCGCTACATGGATCCGGGACTGGCAGATCAGATCCTCGCAGGCGGGGAGGAGATCTTAGGCGGGAAGAGCACTATGGCGACGGTGCTCTTCTCTGATATCCGGGGTTTCACAACGTTGACCGAGGAATTAGGGCCGCAAGGAACGGTCGCCTTCCTGAACGAGTATTTCACGATCATGGTGGACTGCATCCGGAAAGAGGGGGGGATGCTGGATAAGTTCATCGGGGATGCCATTATGGCCGCCTTCGGCGTGCCGATTTCCCACGGCGATGACGAAGACCGGGCCATCCGGGCGGCAATCGCCATGATCAGCGCTCTGCGCGCCTGGAACTTTCAGCGCGCGGCGGAGGGCAAGAAACCGGTCGGCATCGGCATCGGCATCAATACGGACTCGGTCGTCTCCGGAAATATCGGCTCGCCGAAGCGGATGGACTACACCCTGATCGGCGACGGCGTAAACCTTGCCTCCCGCATCGAAGGCCTCTGCAAAAAGTACTACGCCAGCATCCTGATCAGCGAAAACACCTGCCGGCGCCTGAAGGGAACCTACCGGATTCGCGAGGTGGACCGGGTGCAGGTCAAGGGAAAGACGCAGGGCGTCGGCATTTATGAAGTTCTTGATTACCATGTTGAAGAAACGTATCCCCATCTGATGGAGGTGGTAAACCACTTTCGGGACGGCCTGACGCTTTATCGCCGCAGAGAGTGGGACCGGGCCATTGACCGCCTCAGTGAGGCGTTGCGTCTGAACCCGAACGAGCAGCTCTGCCGGATGTACATCGAGCGGTGCGCCTTGTTCAAGGAACAGCCGCCCGGCGAGGACTGGGACGGCGGCTGGATTATGGAAACGAAATAACGATAAGGAGGAGTTTTATGGCAAAGAGGATTGTTGATTTCAGAGAGTGCCAGGCGGAAACTATTAAGGCTTATGATGAAAAGCGCGTCCTTTTGGTAAGTCAGGGATATAAAGGCCTTCCCAATGTCATGACCATCGGTTGGGGATCCCTGGGGATTACCTGGAAAAGACCGGTCTTTACCGTGCTGGTGCGGCATTCCCGCTTTACGTATCACATGCTTGAGGAGTCCGGAGAATTTTCCGTAAATA
>JAZDIK010000119.1:0-17232 GCA_043805145.1 Pseudomonadota bacterium
ATGTAAATATTAACCACTCATCTTGGTCTGAAGACCTGCTACTGCTGTGTTTTCCGACATTCGAATTGATTAGATTAAGATATTTTATTGCCGGAGTAATAATTGGTTTTTCAAAATCTAATTTTAAAAAGGAGGCTCCAAGATGAAAAAAAGATTATTTTGCATCATTTTAAGCGGGATTCTGATTATTTTTACAGCGGGAATTGCGCTAGCTCAGCAACCGGCAGATCAAAAGGTATATAAGTGGAACTTTCAATCTCATTTGCCGGCCGGCTCTTCAGCTTACAAACCGCTGAAAGATTTTTTCGACCAGAAAATAACCAAGCTCACCAACGGGCGGTTGCAGATTACACTTCATCCGGCCGGGGCCATGGTTCCAACCAAAGACATCTTCGCCGTCTGCCGTAAGGGCACGATTGAAGGTGCGACCGGGTCACCAATCTACTGGACGAGCAACGTCCCCATTGCTGCGGTAGCGGCTAATTGTCCGATGAGTTTCCATACTGCCGATGAGGGTTTGTATTTTCATTTCAATCTCGGTTTTGAGCAGATGCTGAAAGACGCTCATGCCAAGCACAACTTGATTTATTACACGGAAAGAATTTATCCCACAGCCATGGTCGGGAAAAGACCCATCAACAAGATCGAGGACTTCAAGGGATATAAGATCAGGTCGTCCGGATCGATTGCCGAAATGCTGCGTGATTTAGGCGCTGCTACAAGCTTAATTCCCGGCGAGGAGCTTTATCTGGCTCTGCAAACAGGTGTCGTCGATGGAGTACACTGGGGAGCTGCCCGTGGAGCGCTGAGCATGAAACTCCCGGAGATCGCCAAATACTATATGCAGCCTAACTTGGCCATGTCCGGTACTGATGCGATCCTCATCAACAAGGACGCCTTTAATTCTCTGCCCAAGGATATACAGTCGATTCTTGATAAAGCCTTGAAAGAAAGAACGTATCAACGGACGAAAGACTATGGAGATGAAGAGCGTCAAGCTTTGGAGACCATGATTAAGGATTATAAAGTTCAAGTATGCACCATGGATCCTGCCGGCCAGAAAGTGATGATGGCGGCGGCCATGAAGCAGTGGGATAAAGTAGCGGCCAAAGACGCCGATTCGGCCAAAGCGGTCGGCATGCTGAAAACTTACCTTAAAAAACTTAAATATATTGATTGATCAAACTAAAAAAAGCGAGGCATGTTTCCAGTTTATTTTTTGAGGGAGGTTATGCGTGAAAACTTTTTTTAAGGTGATCGACAAAACAAATGAGGTTATAGGCAAGGCCATCAGCTTTCTCATTCTCGTCTTTGTCGGCGTGATTGTGTATGAGATAGTTGCCCGTTATATTTTCAACACTCCAACCATCTGGGCTCATGAAGTCACCCAGATGGTGTTCGGTGCTTACGTCGTCCTGCTGGGGGGATTCCTCCAGCAGCGTAAAGGGCATGTGAACGTGGAAATTCTAACCGAGCATTTCTCGCCTCGTACCAAGGCCATCATCAATTGCTTCACATGGCTTTTCTTCTTCGCCTGCTGCGGAGTGATGCTTTGGAAAGGATGGGACATGGCTTGGGATTCTTTCGTTTGGCGGGAAACAGAGTCGACCGTTTTTGCTCCGCCGATCTATCCGATCAAAATGATGATCCCGCTGGGCGCGTTGCTTCTTCTACTGCAGGGGCTGGTCCAATATATCGGTGACTTAAAGCTGGCCATTACCGGCAAGGAGGAAACGCCATGAGCATTGAATTAACGACTGTTCTGCTTTTCGGATCACTCATGTTTCTTCTTGCCTTGGGTTTGCCTCTGGCTTTTGTTATGGGTGGCGTAGGAGTGATAGGTTCTTATCTTCTCTGGGGAGACCGGGGACTTTTTCTGATCGTCACACAGACTTATGGGGCCATGGGAAAATTTACCCTCCTGGCTGTCCCCCTCTTTATTTTTATGTCCATGATTCTGGAACGGGCGGGAGTCGCCGATGACCTTTACACTCTGATGCACCGCTGGATAGGGCCGGTGCGGGGCGGGTTGGCCATGGGTACAGTGGTCATCTGCACCATATTTGCCGCCATGGCCGGTATCAGCGGAGCAGCAACGGTATCCATGGGGGTGATTGCCCTTCCGGCCATGCTCAAACGGGGCTATAATAAAACAATTGCCATGGGTTGCATCTCGGGCGGCGGGGCGCTGGGAATATTGATTCCTCCCAGCGTGCCCATGATTCTTTATGCAACGCTCACCGGGATATCCATCGGAGGACTGTTTGCCGGCGGTATTTTACCAGGCCTGATGCTTGCCGCCATCTTTATTGCATACATCGGTATCCGCTGTTACTTCCAGCCGGAATTGGGGCCTGCTCTTCCCACAGAAGAAAGGGTGTCCTGGCGGGAGAAATTCATCTCCCTGAAGGCGGTGCTGCTGCCGATTATGATAATCATCATGGTTTTGGGATCGATCTATGCAGGCATCTGTACAGCCACCGAGGCCTCCGCTATGGGATGTGTGGGGGCGATTGTTTCGGCGGGAATTTATCGTAAGCTGAATTGGGCTCTGATCAAAGATGCCTGCTACCGGACAGCCGCCCTTACGGCTATGATCATCTGGATCCTTATCGGGGCTTATTGTTTCACTTCCGTCTATACCGGAACGGGGGCGCATATATTGATGGAACATATTATGTTGTCCATTCCCGGGGGAAAATGGGTCATCCTGCTCACCATGCAGCTTATCTTTTTCGTTCTGGGATGTATCCTGGATCCTGTGGGCATTATCATGATCTGTACTCCCGTCTTTGTTCCTGTCATTATGTCTCTAGGGTTTGATCCCCTCTGGTTCGGTGTTCTTTTCGTGATGAACATGGAAATGGGCTATCTGACCCCGCCTTTTGGTTTTAACCTGTTTTATATGAAGGCTATCGCTCCACCCGGAGTAACGATGGCTGATATTTACCGGTCGATAGTGCCTTTTGTGCTCCTGCAGGGCCTTGCGCTGCTTATCGTTGTCGTTTTTCCGCAGATCGCCCTCTGGCTTCCGAAATTGACGTTAAATTAAGACCTTATGCTTTGTGGGAAGGACAACCAACAAAAGAATTGATCCAAAATGTTTGTGTACCGATAAACTCTAAAACATAAATTCTTTTCCTTGACAGGCTGAGATTTGCCGCCCAGCCTGTCAGATTGTTCAATGTCATATAATTTCTGACAAGAAGATCTGCGGGTAAGCAGAGGGTTTTACAATTTACAATTCGGACCGCACGGTGTCCGATCTGCCCACCTCTCCTCGCGTCCATAAGACCACCGGGGGCCTACATCATTCCCCTGTCCCTCGAAGCTTTCCCTTCATGACCTTGCCCGATGCGTTGCGCGGCAATTCCGATAAAAAGACAACCTTGCGCGGTTTCTTGTAGCTCGCCAGATGTGCCCGGCAATAATTGATGGTTTCCTGCTCGCTCAGTTGCGCCCCCTGCTTCAGGACCACCACGGCCTTGACCGTTTCTCCCCACAGATCGTCGGGTTCGCCCACCACGGCAACATCGGCCACGGCGGGATGGCCGAAGAGTAGTTCCTCCAATTCGCGCGGGTAGATGTTTTCGCCCCCGCTCACAATCATGTCCTTTTTCCGGTCTACGATGTAGAAGAAGCCCTCCTCATCCATGTAAGCCAGATCACCGGTGCAGAGCCAGCCCTCCTTGATGGCCTGGGCCGTGGCCTCAGGCTGGTTATGGTAGCCCTGCATGACATTGGGTCCTCTGCAGACCAGTTCCCCCACTGTGCCAGCTCCGAGCAAGGCGCCATTTTCATCCATAATCGCGGCTTGAAGGAAGGGCAGTGCCCGCCCCACTGAACCATGCACGCGGTGTGACTCTGCTGCAGTCAGGATGGTGATACAGGGAGAGGCCTCGGTGCAGCCGTAGACATCGTAGATGCCGTCTATGTTGGGGAAAAACTCGAGTAGCTTTTGTTTCGTTTCATGAGAAAGTTTATCCGAACCGGCGGTGCATTTGGTAATGGAAGAGCGATCACAGTCCCAGGCCCCCGGCTGCTGCATCAAGAGATGATAGAAAGCCGGTGCGCCTGAGATAACATTTACCTTTTCCTGCTCGATGGTGCGCAGCAGTTCCCCGGGGTCAAAGCGACTGACAAGCACGCTCTTTCCTCCCAGGGCGATCTGGATGGTAAAGTGATTGTTCAGTGCTGCCGTGTGGTAAAGGGGACCGACGATCACAGAAACCTGTCCGGGCTGGTCTTCGCGACCTCGCATGGTATTGATCAGGTTCCACAGGACGTTGCCGTGACTGATCACTGCGCCCTTGGGCCGCCCGGTGGTGCCGGAGGTGTACATGAGCTGGCACTGGTCCAATTCGGTCACTGTCATGTCGACGGGGCATGGCTCCCCTTTCAACAGGAACTCCTCGTAGTCCAGAGTGGTCGCTCTTCCCTGCGGAGAAATCACCAACCGCAATGCGGGACACTTGTGTCGAACTTCTTCGACCACGGGGGAAAATTCGGGACCGTGAAAAAGGGCCGCGGCACCGGAATCATTCAATATATAAAGGATTTCCTTTCCGACAAGGCGGAAGTTTACCGGCGTGGCCACCAAGCCGATTCTGATGGCGGCGAAATAGGTCTCCACGAAGGGACCGCCGTTGTAGAAGAGGAACGCTATCCGCTCTCCCCGCTTAAGCCCCGAGGCCCGCATAGCTCCGGCCAGACGGGCCACGCGATTTTCAAAAGCGGCAAAGGTCATGCGCCCCTGGTCGCAGACGATGGCCTCCTTATCTGGAAACTTGGCGGCACTATTGGCAAGGACATATCCTACATTCATGTTCGATCACCTCACTGATCAACTGGTGCACGGCAGTGCCTTCGACTACCGGCAAAAAAGTTTCCAAATACGAACCGATCCGCACAGCATGGACACAACTGGTCCGCATCACCATGGTAGCGATGCCGGAAAGGCCAACACAACCTAAATTGAACTGACAAGAATCTGCTTTTTGGCGCACGGAGTATAAGATAAGATAATTTTATATGTCAACGGAAAATTGGCAGACAAGCCGAATTCCACTATACGTTTCTGGTGACATGAGGGGCAGGAGTGATAGCACTTGCAGGAAACGGTCAAGAAAAACTTGTGGTCATAATCTTTGCATTTCACACAGGCAAAGCCGTTGTGCGGCTCCAAGCCTGCAATATTGCAAGCCACCTGTAAACGCCGCATGACCACCTGACGACGATCCCGGAGATATTATGGAGGGGGGTATTGCCGGGCACAGGTTGGTAATGTGGCTGGAAATGAATATTTAAGGAAAAGAAAAAGGAGTCAGATATTCACCTAACTCCTTGATTTCTTAGTGGCGTCCCCACGGGGAGTCGAACCCCGGTTACAGGCGTGAAAGGCCCGTGTCCTAGGCCACTAGACGATGGGGACGCATTATGAAGATGCAACGGGCTGGCTTATACCGGAGCCGCGCCTTATATCCTGTTGTCGGGCAGGATGTCAAGAAGCAATTCATATTTTTTCAAAATATTTTACTCAAAGACCACAGGTTCCCGCAAGATAGCCTCCCGCGCCTTGAGCGCAAGATCTGCCATGTCCGGATGCGTTTGTCTGAGCGATATGATTTGCCGCAGATTGTCGGCGGTTCTTAAAACCAGCATGGCCATGTCGCCGTCGGCAATGCCGGCTGCTTGAATGATTTCATCCCAGTCCCTGCCCAAGGCCCATTGATACATGACGACACTGGTCCATGCGGACATGGGATTGACGGCAAAGCCGGCCTCATCCATGCGGCGCGACAGGGGGTTGAGGGTCCTGGCCACGCGCAGGCAGGCCTGTGCCAACCTTCTGTGCATCTTCTTCGGATCGATGCGGGTTTCATGATCTCCATCATAAACAAAGGGGGCGACGACGGCGGCCAACAATTTTTCATCCTGCCGCGGAAAAGCTTCGCGTTGCAGGCATTCGGCAATGAGCAGGGGTTGGTCAAGCCGCAGTTTTGACGCCCAGAGGCCGGTTTCGGTCAGACGGTCATGGCCATCCACAAACCCTTCCGCTTTGAGAAATTTCAAATGCATGAGGAAATCATTCCAGAGATTGATCCCCTCTTTGCGGGTGGGGGCATGCGTTCCGCGACGGGTCAACTGGAAACTGGCCAGGGATTTTTCGAAGATATCCCGGATGTCCATCGGCGTATGGGAAAGCAACAGGTTCAGGATCATGGAAAAGTCATTTTTGATCTGGCTCATGATGTCTTCCGGCTCCCGGAATAGTAGCTTCCGGATATGAACAAGATCCATGAACCGGCCGGGAATGACGACCAGAAAACCGATTTGATCCTTGCCGCGCCGGCCGTCGCGGCCCGTCATCTGGTGAAAATCAGTCCCGCGCAGGGGGCTGAATTCATGTCCGTTGAAAAGGTCCGAATTGAGCAGGACAATCGTGCGCGCAGGGAAATTGACCCCAGCGGCAACGGTGGACGTGGCAAAGATCGCGTTCAGGTGCCCCCTTTTCATCATGGTCTCCACGAGGAATTTCCAGGCGGGAAGTTGGCCGCCGTGATGCGCCGCCACGCGGGCATGCTCAAGCTCACGCAACTGTTTGTGATGGCGCAGATAGGGGGAGCGGCTGAGTTGTTCTTCCAGATCAAGGTCGAAAGCGCCGTTGTTGATGGGATTCGTGTCATGCCTGCAGGTCTTCAACGCGGCGTCGCAATCGGACCTCGATTTGAGGAAGAAAATGGCAGGCAGCAACTGAAACCGCTCCAGAACATCGATGATTTCTCCAAAGTGGGGTTGCGCACCCCGGCGCCCATGCGATCGTGATCGCTCCGCGGCAAACTGGGCAATCCGTCCGTAGAGCTTTTGCTTTTCGAGATAGGGCATAATTCTGCCGCTGGGGTGCAGAAAAAGCGGATAAAGAGGAACGGGTCTTTTTTCCTCTCGGATAATGGTGCAGGGCTTTTTCCGGATCGAATTAAGCCACTGGCCGATCTCGTCGGCGTTGCCGATGGTGGCGGATAACAGCAGGACGTTCACACGCACAGGCAGATAAATCAGGATTTCCTCCCAGACGACTCCCCGGTCCGGATCACCGAGGAAATGGGCCTCATCGAGGACAACCAGGTCGCAGTCCATGTCCTCGCCCCGGTGCATGACGTCATAGAGTTGGTTGCGCAGGATTTCAGTGGTTCCAACAATGATCGGAGCGTCGGCGTTTTCCTTCGTGTCGCCTGTCAGAATGCCCACCTGGCCCTCACCGAAGACGCCTCCGAATTCGACCCACTTGGCATTGGAAAGGGCCTTCAGCGGCGAGGCATACCAGCAGCGCTTCCCCCTGTCGAAAAAGGTCCGGATCGCCTCTTGGGCAATCCATGTTTTTCCGGAACCCGTGGGGGCGACTACGAGACAGTCCGCTTCCTGAACGGCCCGCAGGGCTTCGCGCTGGAAGGCGTCCGGCGCAAACGCGGCGGATTCCGGCTTTCCGATGCGGGCAAAAACGTTTTTTAAAACCGGTTCCGCTTCCGGCTTCATATGCGGCGTATCGGTTGTTTTAGCGTATTGCTGATGTCTTCTCGCGGTGGAACGGCGCGGGTCATGCGTCTGCATTCATTATCCTGACATTTTTCTTTGTTGTTCCGAATGCCTATCACGGATCGACCATCCGGCGCAAGCCGCTTGAGCCCGAACAAGCGCATGATTTGTGCAAAAGACGGCAGCGCCTGGATTTTATGATTGAAAATATCCTGAAATGGACGTAAGTTGCAAAGAAATGTCCGGTCGGTGATCGGTGAAAGGAGATTACGATGCTCAGAACGCTGGATAATGTTTCACGGCTTCCGGAGAGTTTGTTCATGCTCAATCTCGACACGGGAAACATCCTGAGCAAGCTTGACTTTTTTCTCCCCATGCGCGGGCGCTTGCTGGTCATGACGTCCGGAGGCCCGTTTATCATTGCATTGCGCTCCGATTTCTGCGATTCAATTCACCGGAGAAATCGCCATGGGGTGGTGGCCGATCAAATGAGGGGGGGAGAGAAGCGATGATCTCAACATTCAAGGATATTCTGACAAGGGCCAAAGCGGCCGGCAAAGGAAAGCGCGCAGCCATGGCGGCGCCCGACCTTCGGCAACTGAAAATGTTGAAGGCAGCGGCACAAGCCGGTTTGATCATGCCGGTACTGGTGGGCGACTCGAAAAAACTCGAAGATTTATGTAGGGGCACAACCCTTGCCGCATCGGACTGTCGCATTGTCCATGAGCCGGACCCCTCTCGGGCGCTCGCCCGGGCAATCGCCCTGGTCAAAAACAGGGAGGCGGATATCCTGTTGCAGGGTGGCACGAATCACCAGGCCTTTATCGACCAGGTAGCAGACGCCAAAGCGGGCCTGATGAACGGCAGATTGATGAGTCATGTTTCCGTCTTTGAACTCCCGGAGCGGAATAAAATATTCCTGGTCACCGACACGTACATTCAGAACCGGCCGTCGCTTGCGGAAAAGCAATGGATTCTGGAGAACGCCCTGCGGCTGGCGGCTCTCCTGGAGATTCCAAGGCCAAAAGTGGCGGTCCTGGCGGCAATCGAGCAGGTCAATCCCGGCATTCCCTCCACGCTGGATGCAGCGATTCTCTCCAAAATGGCCGATCGGCGGCAATTCGGCGATATCATTCTGGAGGGCCCGCTGGATATGGACTGTGCCCTGGATCGGAATGCGGCAGCCAGAAAAGGCGTGCACGGCGAGGTTGCGGGAAACGTGGATATTTATCTGGCGCCGGAGATGGACACGGGGTATTCACTGGCACAATTACTTGTCTATATTGGAAAAATGCAAATGGCCGGCGTACTGATGGGAACGGGCAGCCCGGTCGTCCTCGACCTGCCTTTTGTTTCACCGGACAATAAGGCCATCGAAATCGCCCTGGCGGTGCTGCTGGACGGCAAAGGAACGCAGCATTGATGATGGCATCACAGAAAGAGACCCATGAATAATGGACAACACCTGCCGCTCAGAATCTTTTTCGTCAAGGGGGACACAACTTGGTCGTGTCCCCCTTGATAATGCTTCAATATAAATGAAATCAACCAAATATAAGAATTTCTGGAAAGTCGATAAATCTTTCATTCGCCGCTTGCGAACCATTTTTCATGGGACATGCAAGCTCTTGGAGAATAATCATGCGTAACATGCCGATATTGCTGATTGTCAACGTGGGTTCCACATCCACGAAGATCGCCCTTTTCAAAGGGACGGAATCCGTGGTTCAGGATACGATCACATACAACGCCGATGAATTGTCAGGCTATGCCAGCCTGCACGACCAGTTGCCGCGCCGCCGGGACGACCTGGAACAGTTTGTGGGAAAGAATAACATTTCCCTGATGGTTGTCGATCTGTTTATCAGCCGCGGAGGATTGGGGAAGCCGGGTCCGGCCGGGGCCTATGCCGTTGATCAAATCATGTGTCAGGACCTGCTGGCCGGGAAATACGGCAGGCACCCCTCGGCGCTGGGACCGGCCATGATGCTGCATCTGGCAGAAAAATACGGCAAGCGAGCCATCATTGTCGATCCACCCAGCACAGATGAATTCGACCCCCTGGCCCGGATCTCCGGAATGCCCGAGATTGAACGCAGGAGCGCTTTTCACGCTCTGAACCAGAAGGCCGCAGCCCGACGCATGGCCCGATCCGTCGGCCGGGCCTATGAAGAGTTAAAGCTTGTCGTTGCCCATCTGGGCGGGGGAATAACAATCGGTGCTCACAGGAACGGATGCGTGGTGGATTGCACCCATGGGTTGACGGAAGGACCCTTCACGCCGGAAAGAGCGGGCACCCTGCCGACACAGGACCTGATCGATCTGACCCGATCGGAAACGCTGGATCGGAAACAGTTGCAGCTCCGCCTGGTGGGTCGCGGGGGCTTGGCCGCCTATCTCGGGACGACGGATGCGAAAGAGGTGGAAGCCATGATCCTTCAGGGCGATGAAAAGGCCAGATTCATCTATCAGGCTATGGCTTATCAGATCGCCAAGGATATCGGCGCCATGCGTGTGGCGCTCAAAGGATCGGCGGACGGAATTGTCCTGACGGGCGGCTTGGCCCGCTCGGAGATGCTGACGGGCTGGATCCGCGATTGGGTTGAGGGACTGGCATCCGTTTTCGTTTATCCCGGCGAAGATGAAATGACGGCATTGGCCGAAGGCGGCCTGCGCGTGCTGTCGGGGGAGGAGCCGGTCAGGCCATATCATAATGGATGAAAAATCTGAAAAGCCGCCAAGTCTTTTTTCTTGCGCAGGCTACTTAAAAATGAGAATGTTAAAATCCTGAGACGGTCGGAAGCGAAAGCTGTTGAAGGGAGTGATGTTTTTTAACTCTCCGGGAAGGCAGGGAGAGTCGTTTTCGACTTTTTTACGAGGTCGCAAACAATGAAAAGTGAGACAAAATACCCCGCATGGAGAATCGGCCGGTACCTGGGACTAAAACGTTCCCAGGTTAAGCGGGTGCTAGAGAGGCAGACAAAGCTCGCCGGCCAGGGAATACGAAAACGCCTGGGCGAGCTGCTTCTTGAGGCCGGGCTTATCAAACCGCGGGATCTCGAGATGGCGCTTGGCCGGCAACGGCTGAGACGGATGCGGACCGTTCCCGTTTTTTCCATTATGAACAGGCGTATGCAGGGGGTGCTGTGCGATCTGATAGATGAGGCAACGGTTCCCGCCGGCGAGGAGTTCATCCGTCAGGATACGGTGGGAGATTGCTTCTACATGATCGTCTCCGGGAAAGCCCTTGTTTTCAGGAGTGATGAATTAGGAGAAGAAGTGCCGCTGGAGATCCTGACGGCCGGTGAAATGATCGGAGAAATGGGATATTTCTCCGACGGCAAACGGTCCGCCTCCGTCCGCGCCCAGGAAGATACGCTCCTGTACCGGATTTTTTACAGAGACATCCACAAAGCTTTCGATCTTGTCCCCCAGCTGGCCGTCAATTTTCTTCATGTCGTAACGGAGCGTTTGCGCCGGGCCAACCTGCGTTTCCAGGATACGGTCAAAAAAACCCGTTTTACGGAAATATCCCTGAAGAGCCTCTATGATTTTCTTGATATCTCTGAAATCGTCAACCTCCGTATGGGCATCGGGGATCTGATTGAACGGGTGGTGCTCATGGCCGGCCGGATCATGAATGCGGACCGCGCCACGCTGTTTCTTGTGGACCGGGTGGCCGAACAACTCTGGTCCATGGTTGCGGAAGGAGAGGGCAACCGGGAAATCCGGATTCCCATGGATACGGGCATTGCCGGATGGGTGGCTCAGCATGCCGGTATCGTCAATGTCAAGGATGCTTACGAGGACGATCGCTTCAATCAAGAGGTAGACCGTAAAACCGGTTATCGGACCCGCTCCATTCTGTGCGGACCGGTGATCAATCTTCAGGGGGAACTGATCGGCGTCATCCAGGTGATCAACAAAAAGGACGGCGTCTTCGATGAAAAGGACGAAATTTCCTTCCGCGTCTTCACCCATCAGATTGCCATTTCTCTGGAGAATTTCTACCTCTCCCAGAAAATAATGGCCAATTATGACAAAATGTCCATTCTGCTCGATGTGGCGACGTCCATTTCCCAGACCCTCGATCTGTCCACTATGATCACCCGGATCGTTGAAAAAATTACACAGATTCTCGATGCCGAACGCAGTTCCCTGTTTCTGCTGGACAGGCGGACCGGCGAACTTTGGTCCCGGGTAGCGCAGGGGGTTGACTTTTCCGAGATCCGCTTCCCGTGCCATGAAGGTTTGGCCGGTCATGTGGTCCGCACTGGAGACGTCCTGAATATCCGGAATGCCTATGAAGATTCCCGCTTCAATCCGAGGGTGGATCATGAGACGGGCTTCAAGACCCGTACGGTTCTGTGCATGCCCATGCTCAGCCGCGGGGAGATCATCGGTGTGACGGAAGTTATGAACAAGCGCGAAGGCGTCTTTGAAAAGGAAGATGAGGACCTCCTGCGGGCGATGACCTCCCAGATTGCCGTGGCTATTGAAAATGCCCAGCTTTTCGAGCGCATGGTGTCGATGAAGAACTATCTGGAAAGCGTTCACGAAAGTATTTCAAACGTCATCCTGACGCTCGATAGCGACTATCGGATCGTTACGGCCAACCGGGCGGCCCTGTTGCTGTTCCATCGAGCACCTGAAGCCCTGCATGGACACGACATCCGGGAAGTAATCGGTTCAGGCAACGATTCCATCCTCCGGCATATTGAACGGGTCTATACATCACATGCTGCCGTCATCGACCACGACATTGAACTGACGTTGGGCGAAAACGCGCCCCATTCGGTGAATCTCAATTTTGTGCCCCTGATCGGTCACGAACAGGACTATCAGGGCCTGGTGCTCGTCTTTGAGGATATCAGCCAGGAAAAACGCCTGAAGGGCACGCTCACGCGGTACATGGCGCGGGACATCGTGGAGAAAGTGCTCAATGATCCGGAACGACAAGGTCTGGGCGGGATCCGGAACAAGGCAACCATTCTGTTTACCGATATTCGAGGGTTCACGGCCATGGCGGAAAAAATCAGCGCCGAGCAGACCGTGGATCTGCTGAACGATTGCTTCAGCGTTCTGGTGGATATCCTGTTTGAGCATGAAGGCGTGCTGGATAAATATATCGGTGATTCCATCATGGCCGTCTTCGGCGTTCCCTATGTGTATCATGACGATGCTTCCCGGGCTGTGCGCGCGGCCATAGCAATGCGCCAGGCTATGATCCGGTTTAACGCCCGCCGCGTGGAAGCCGGCCTTGACCCGATCCGTCTGGGGATCGGGATTGCCACCGGTGAGGTGGTGTCGGGTAATATCGGTTGTGAAAAAAGAATGGATTTCACCGTCATTGGAGATGACGTCAATATTTCCCAATATCTGGAGAAACAGAACAAACAGTATGGGACGGGCATTCTCATCTCCGAATCGACGAAAATGGACATTGGAGATGCCTTTGTGACCCGGCTGATCGACAGCATCCTGTTCAAGGGAAAGAAAAAACCTGTCAATGTCTATGAGGTTCTGGGGGAAAGGGGATGCCATGTACCCCCGGAGATCATGATGTTTTACGACGCGATGGCCCTTTACCATAAACGCCAATTCCGGGAAGCCGGTCTGTTATTTGCGCAAGGGGCAAAAAGCGATTCCCCCTGCCGCCTGTATGAGCAACGCTGTCGGCATTTTCTTGACCATCCACCGCCGCCGGAGTGGGACGGCCTCTGGATTGCCCTGGAGCAATAGCGGGGAAGGTTTTTTACAAAGGAGGCAGCTTATGAAACCCATTGGCCCGATGATGTGGGAACATCGCCTGATCGAAAAGATGTTGCGGTTATTTGATGGGGAAATAGAAAAGATTGATAAACAAAAACAGATAGATACTGTATTTATTGACATGGCCATCGATTTCATCAGGACCTATGCCGACCGGACCCATCACGGCAAGGAGGAGGACATCCTTTTCCGGGACCTTGTGAAAAAACGGCTCACCCCGGAACATGCCCGGATCATGGATGATCTGATTTCGGAACACAGATACTCCCGGCAGGTTGTGGGGAAACTCGTGGCTGCCAAGGAAAGATACCTCAAAGGCGAAGACACCTCTTTGGAGGTCATCACCTGTCTGAAAGAACTGGCGCAATTCTACCCGGTCCACATCGAAAAAGAAGACAAGCATTTTTTCTATCCCTGCATGGATTACTTCACGAAAGCGGAACAGGATCAGATGCTGAGCAAATTCTACGAGTTTGACCGCAACATGATTCATGAGAAATACCGCAAGGTGGTAGATCAGTTAACGTCCCGGTCTGATTAAAAAGTTATCGAGAATCGAAAATCCCATGCACGAACTGGCCGTCACAGAGGGGATTTTGAAGGGAACGGTATGAGAAATGAAAGATACCATTATTTCAATGGTATGTAATGCTCTGACAGAAGGGAGAATTGAAGACGCCAGGAGAATAGTCGAAGTGGAATACCCGCATCGACCACTCATGCCCGATGGCAGAAGTTATACAGCGTTCCAATCAGCAACAATATTTATAAGGGATGGCTTCATTGATCGGTATTCAGGGCAAAGACTTGTATTCCCTCCCGTTCTTCGATTGGTGTCTAATTTAATACCGGATGCACTTCCATTTCAAAAAAACTGGAAAATGTCGGAATGCCATATTGCATATTGGCATTTATTTCCGACCATTGACCATATAATACCGGTTTCCCGCGGTGGCGAAGATAAAGATATAAACTGGGTTAGCACTTCCATGTTAAGGAATAGTGCCAAATCACATTGGCTTCTCGAAGAGATCGGATGGGGCTTGCATCCACCGGGCGATTTGGAAGAATGGGACGGGCTAATTCATTGGTTTATGAAATATACAGAAGATCATCCTGAAATTCTAAATGATTCGTATATTTCCAAATGGCGCAAGGCTGCAATACGGGTAATCAAAAAAGCAAACCGCTCCACTGAATCTTCCGGCGCCACTTCATTGGGGAAAAATATGACGGCAGTCGATGCCGCTACCAGATAATATGATATGACATTTGAACCGTTAAGCATGCTCGATCATAGCCGTAAATCGTTCAACGCTGCTACGAATCGAAAGGACCGCGCCGAGATCGGCCAATTCCTGACGCCCGTACCGATTGCCTTTTTTATGGCGTCGATGTTTGAAATGAATGAGAGTGAGATAAGGATTCTGGACCCTGGCGCAGGGGCGGGCGTTCTTTTTGCGGCTCTTGTGGAAATTCTGATTTCAAGAAAGAATCAGCCTGTTTCCATTGAGGTTGTCGCTTATGAAACAGACAGCAGAATCCTGCCTTATCTGGAAGAAACCATGAAGCGGTGCGAATTGCTCTGCGGGGCTGCTGGCGTTGTCTTTCATGGAACAATAAGAATGGAGGATTTTATTCCGTCTGCCATAGCTGAAATGGAAGAATCTCTTTTTGTTGCACCGGGAAAGCATTTTACCCATGCTATTCTTAACCCACCCTACAAAAAAATCAACGGGCAGACTGCCATGAGTAAAATGCTCTATTCTGCAGACATTGAAGTGGCAAACCTATACGCTGCCTTCGTATGGTTGTCGATGCGTTTGCTGGAACCAGGAGGCCAACTGGTCGCGATAACTCCCCGGAGCTTCTGTAACGGTCCTTATTTCAAAAAATTCCGTATGACGCTCCTGGACATGATGAGTCTCAGGCGTATTCATGTATTCACATCGCGCAAGAAGGCATTCGGCGATGACGATGTGTTGCAAGAGAACGTAATCTATCACGCCATCCGGTGGCAGCAGAAACCGAAGTCTGTCACAGTCTCCTTTTCCGAGGGCATTGAGTTCGACAAAGTGCACACGATCACAATTCCATACAGTCATGTTGTTTATCCCAAAGACAGTGACGCTTTCATCCATCTTGGCATTGATGACGCCAATCTTGACGCGATAAGACGAATGGAGCGTTTTGAATCATCACTCAGCAAACTGAATCTTAATGTCTCAACGGGACGTACCGTTGATTTTAGGGCTCGGGAGCATCTGAGACAAGCGCCTCAGCGGGGAACGGCGCCGCTCATCTATCCCTGTCATTTTCAAGATGGATTTATAAGGTGGCCTGTCGAATCAGGAAAGAAAGCCAACGCCATCGTATCATCGCCCCAGACATCCGGTCTTTTCGTAGAGGCGGGATATTATGTTCTCACAAAGAGGTTTTCGTCCAAGGAACAGAAACGACGCGTCATGGCAGCGATTTATGACCCCTCAAGAATTGAAGCGCCTCTTGTAAGCTTTGAAAATCACTTGAATTATTTCCACAGAGACGGAAAGGGATTTTCGGCTGACCTGGCAAAAGGGCTTGCCCTGTATCTCAATTCAACTATTGTGGATCAGTATTTCAGACTATTCAGCGGACACACACAGGTTAATGCAACGGATCTCCGAAAGATGCCCTATCCCGCTTATGAAAAACTTTTACGACTTGGTTCCTATATCGAGGGAAAATTGCCCGATCAGGAGTCGATTGATGCGATCATAGAAAAGGAGTGCTTAAACCGTGAGTGAAATAGCAAGTGGACAGAAAGCAGCAAAAAAGATCAAGGAAGCTCTTTCAATTCTTAACGATTTGGATTTTCCAAGGCAACAACAGAACGAGCGATCCGCCCTGACCCTCTTGTCGTTGCTGGGACTTACGCCTGAAACCAAATGGGTGGATGCAACCGATCCGTTGATGGGAATTACTCCCATGATGGATTTCTTTCACGAGCATTACAAGAAAAGATATGCACCCAATACCCGCGAGACGGTGCGCCGCCAGACAGTCCACCAGTTTCTGCAAGCCGCCTTGATTATTGCTAATTCTGATAAACCTTCCAGACCGACCAACAGCCCGAAAGCGGTCTACCAGATCGAGCCGTCCGCGCTGAAACTGCTTCGGATTTTTGGAAAACCGGGATGGAAGAAGCACTTGCAGAAATATTTGAAGATCGTGAAGACATTGAAAAGTCTCTACGCACGCGAGAGGGAGATGAGACGGCTGCCTGTCAGGTTATCAGATGGTCAGGAAATCAGGCTTTCTCCTGGCGGACAGAATGTCTTAGTTAAAAGAATTATTGATGATTTTTGTCCCTTGTTCACGCCGGGAGCTTGCATCATCTATGTAGGCGATACCCAGGCAAAGTGGGCCTATTTCGATTCAGAAATCTTGTCAGCATTGGGCGTGAATATAGAAGAACACGGGAAGATGCCCGATGTTGTAGTGCATCATGTAGAAAAGAACTGGCTGGTTCTGATTGAAGCTGTAACCAGCCACGGGCCTGTGAACCCAAAGCGCAGAAAAGAATTGAAAGAATTATTTTCAGGATCAACCGCTGGTCTGGTTTTTGTGACTGCGTTTATTGATCGAAGGGCTATGTTGAAATACCTGAATGACATTTCCTGGGAAACGGAAGTCTGGATTGCCGACGCACCAACCCATTTGATCCACTTCAACGGTGAACGTTTTCTCGGACCCTATGAGGAATAGGCTCATATTATGAATCGACCCAACAAAGCGCTCCACCGGACGGCGATTCCGCTGCGCTCCATAGCCGCCGGTGAGCTTGGTCGTTAGGCAGCCTCCTTGCACTCACATCGGTTGGCAGACGGCAGGCCAGTCACCACACGAGATTTGCCCACGAGGGCAGAAAGGAGAAGCCCATGAACC
>JAZDIK010000120.1:0-3378 GCA_043805145.1 Pseudomonadota bacterium
CAGCATCAAAAGCTTCAAGAACCACTTCGACTGCCCCCTACCCGATGCCCTGAACCTCCTCGAACAGGAGCTCTCCCGCTGGAAAACCCAGATCCAACGACTAACCATACTGAATTAACCGATACGGGATACGAGACAGTAACACTTCGTCTTTCATACTTCAAACTTCCAGTTCTGACTTCGTACCTCTGGCTTCTGATTTCACTTGCCCCTCCCAACCCTCCTCTTGCAATCGACAGGCTTTTCTGAACGTATGGGGGGGAGGGCTATTCTACTTGCTCCCCCCGTAACCCCGGGCTGAAGCCCGGGGCAATTTATCTGCAAGGCCTCCGGTCTTGTAATACTTCAAACACAACCCCCCCGTCGCTCGCTCCGCTCCGGCACCATCAAATACTTTCGAAGAAAAAAAATCCATCATCCAAAAAATTGCCGTAAAACAAAGAAAAAAACATCAGCTACTGCCGGAGCAACCTAGGGACGCGGGGTGAACTACCAACTCTTTAAGTCTGGACACAATGCACAAGCGTTCCAGTTGTGGAGGCAGTAGCGAGGCCCGCCCGGCCTGAGGGCAAGAAAAAGAAAAATGTCTTGATTCACAGAAACGTAAAGGCGAAGCCCATCTCTTTTGTAGCAATGACAAAAGAAGAAACATAAATCCCAGCAGCGCAAAAATTAGCAAAATCCAGAAAAATTTACCAAACCAGAAAAAATATTTCCCCAATATACAATTGAATATCATTCACTTATCCCAGGGTGGTACCACCCTTTACCACTACCGCGCGCCTTTTTTGCGCGCTACTTTTGTTGCGAAAACTTTTAAAAACCAAATATTATGGAAACGACACATCATCCCATGAAAATCTTCGCCGAGATCCGGGAAAGCCTACGGCGGATTGAAGAGCACCTGAATGTGCCGAACAATATTGAACGGAACTGGCTCGATCCCCAGCAAATATGCCAGATGCTTAATATCTCCAAAAGAACCCTCGATTCGTATCGTGCTCAAGGCATTTTCCCTTACAGCCGTATCGGTGGAAAGGTCTTCTACCGCCTCTCTGATGTAGAAGATTACCTCAACTCTCATGTCGTGAGGAAGGAGGGGAAATCATGAGTCACCGGTTATCGCTATTCGGAATGAGCCTTCCGCAATCGATCAGCCTCATCAGCTTCATCCTCGCGCTGGCATCCATCTGGCTCCACATGGAGATCCGTATCGCCGAAATCAACGTGGACCTGGCTAATCTCAAGCAGGACATGGTTCAGCATAAAACCGACAACCGCAAAGATTTCGACATCCTGCGAAGCGATATCAATGGCGATACCCAGGAAATCATACGCAAGATTGACGAGATCCAGATCTACCTCCGAAACAACAAGTAGAGGCGCCGTGAACGGCGTCTCACGGGACGTCGCACGCCGCGTCCCATGTCAAACCCAAAACACCAACGCATATGAAAACCCGTATCCTAAAAAACTGGCGCTCCTCCCTGCTGGGACTCGCGCTGTTGATCGCAACCTTCGTCCTGCTGTTCTTAAAAATCATTACCGGCAGCGAATTCCTCGCCCTGCTCCCAACCGTCCTTGGCCTTCTCTATGTCCAGGATTCAATCTTTAGGATCGATCCCTCGTAAAAAGAACCCTTAAACGCATACAAGTATGGCAAACATAGAACCCCTCACAAAAAAGATCCTCAAATGGGAAGGCGGCTATACCGACGATCCGGTCGATCGGGGAGACGCGACCAATATGGGAGTCACCCTTGCAACCTGGCATCGTGCCGGTTACGACAAAGACGGCGACGGAGATATTGATGAGAATGATCTGCGGTCACTATCGCATCATGATGCCATAATGGTTCTGCGGCTTTTCTATTGGAACCGCTGGCGGGCTGATGAGATTTTCAGCCAGGCGATCGCCGAGATCCTGGTCGACTGGCTATGGTGCAGCGGCAAATGGGGGATCATCATTCCTCAGCGGATCCTTGGCGTTGCAGATGATGGGATAGCAGGGCGATACACGCTCGCGGCCGTCAACCACTCCGATCCCAGGGAACTTCACCGGCAGGTCTATGAATCGCGCATACAGTTTATTCAACGGATCATCCGGCGAGATCCGAAGCAAAAGCGTTTTGAAAAAGGCTGGATGAACCGGTTAAACGATTTCACTTATCAATAAACCCACCAACCATGAAAACAATATCCCAAACATCCCGCATCATTGTCATTGCGAGGAGCGAAGCGACGAAGCAAGCGCATCGCGCATCCCGAATCGCGTATCGCTTATCATTCCTGATTCCACATTCCTTATTCCTCATTATCATACTTACCTCCTGCTCCCCCTCAAAGCGCCTGGAGCGGCTGGTCGAACGCCACCCCGGACTATTGATGCCCGATACACTGGTAATCCGTGATACGATTCCGATTCCCCAGGTTCAGGCCGATACTGCACTCCATATTGACAGCCTGGGCGAACCTGTGGTAATGGAGAAAGAGCGGCTGGAAGTAACCATTGTCCGCCAGCGCGATACGCTCTTTATCCGGGGAAAATGCAAAGCCGATACCATTATCCTTGAACGAAAGATCCCGGTTGAAAAAATCAAACTGGTCAAATCCGACTATACCGAAAAACTGCTCAAAAACCTCCCCTGGCTCATCATCATCCTAATCTCCATTATCCTGATACTTTTCATCCTAAAACGCCTGTTATGATCCGACATCACTGTCATTGCGAGGAACGCAGCGTCGAAGCAACCGTACCGCATTAACGTATTTGTACAAATAGAAAAAGATCGTGGCCCCGATCACAGTTATTCACCTTAAAAACCAAAAACAATGTCAAACACAACTTCAAATGCCATCACGAAAAACTATAGTGGTAAATTCGGAAATCAGTTTGTTTTCCGCAATCGCAACGGGAAAAGCATCCTGGCCGCGTTGCCTGTAAGAACCGGCGACAGCCCCACGGAAGCTCAGCAAAACGTCAGGAGAAAGTTTACCAACGCTTCGCATTACGCCAAACAGATCCTGCTCGATCCCGAGATGCTGGCCGCTTACTCGGCCAAGGCCAATGATGGTCAGTCTCCTTACCTTGTGGCTATGTCCGACTACCTTCGCAGCCCCTCCGTCGATGAGATCGATGTGGAAAAGTATGCCGGAAATCCCGGGGATCTCGTCCGGGTTCAGGCATCCGATGACTTCAAGGTCACCGAAGTCAGCCTCAGGATCATCGATGCCAACGGCGACGTTATCGAGGCAGGCCCGTGCCAGCTCGACACGCTCGGTATCTGGTGGGAATACACCGCCACCGTAACCGTAGCTTCCTTGCCGGGAGTGGAGATCATCGCCACCGCCCGCGACATCCCCGGTCACACCGGGGAAA
>JAZDIK010000121.1:0-14084 GCA_043805145.1 Pseudomonadota bacterium
AGTTCATCGCTGAGGACGAACTGGTCGAGGTGACCCCGGGGAGCATCCGCCTGCGAAAGCGCGATCTCGACGCCAATGCCCGGATGGCCCGCTACCGCGAGGAAAAATGGTCCTGAAACCCGCTAAATGGTCATAAACATAAGCCTGGTACCGGTATCTCGATTGCGGCGATCTGCATAACGGCTTTGCCCGTGTGAAATGTAAAGACTGCAGCCACGAATACCTCCTGGCATTCTCCTGCAAGCGCCGTCACTTCTGCCCATCCTGCCACCAGAAACGCGTGGTGGAATTCGGGGAGTGGCTCTGCATGGATGTCCTCAAGAAGGTCCCGCACCGTCATTTCGTCTTCAGCATCCCGAAGATCCTCCGCCGTTACTGTCTCTACGACCGGAGGCTTCTTTCCGATCTCAGCCGTTGCGCCTGGGAATCGCTGAAGGTTTTTATCCGGCAGGCGGTCCCTGAGAAGCATCCCATCCCCGGCACCGCCATCGCCATCCAGACTTTTGGCGACTTCCTCGGATTCAATCCCCATTGTCACATCCTCGTTACCGACGGCTGTTTCTACGGAGACAACGGCATGTTTCGGGTTGCCCCTCCCCTGGAACTGAAAAAGCTTGAGGCAATCTTCCGGCACAATGTGTTCAGGATGCTCCTGGATAAGGGAAAGATCACGAAGGAGATGATCGCCATGCTCACAACATGGCGGCATTCCGGTTTCCACGTCTTCTGCGGCAACCGCATCTCTCCCCAAGATGAAACGGCCATGGAGAACTTGGCCAGATACATCATCCGGGCGTCATTAAATTTCTCAAGGCTAGAGTCGTTTCGACACGGCATCCCATATTTTGTGGCAAATTTCCATTGACAAACAGGACCGTCTTGCCCTATGTTTCCTCAACGAAAAAGCAATGCCTTATCAGACAAGGAGTTCCCCGTAGGCTACAGCATCGGCTACGGCCGGAGCTTCATCACCCGCCGCCCCACCCGGATCGCCACGATCCCGGTGGGTTACGGCGACGGCTTCGGCTGCTTCCTGTCCAACCAGGGCGAGGCGCTCATGGGCGGGAAAAGGGTCCCCATCGCCGGCCGGGTTTCCATGGACATTTGCACCCTGGGCGTGAGCCATATCCCCGGATGCGCCGTGGGCGACGAGGTGGTGCTGTTGGGCGCCCAGGGGAACGAGCGGATCACTGCCGAGGAGATCGCCGCCAAGGCCCACTCGATCAGCTACGAGGTCCTCTGCGCCCTGGGAAAGCGGGTGCCCCGGGTCTTCTTCTACCAAGGACGGGCCGACCGGGTGGAGCCGAGCCTGCGGCGGATCTTCCTCCCCGACGAGGAGAAGTCCATCGCCCGGATCGGCAACATCATCCGCCACTGCTTCCACACCTGGGCCCGCATCGAGTACACCAAGGCGTTGCGCAATGCCCCCTTCATGATCGGCTGCGCCCTGGACAACGAACAGCTCGCCGCCTTCTTCGAGGACAAGCGCTGCGAGTACCGCTGGCTCCTCAACAGCGACGAGAAGCTCGTCACCGAACGGGACTTCAAGGTGAACCGGGTCCGGATCGACGGCCAGGACATCCCGATCATCCGGGTGGAGCACACCGCCCGGGGCTACGAGGTCTGGTGCGGCGCCGAGGAGTTCAAGAAGAAGCTCAACCGCCAGACCCGCCTGTCGATGGAGATCGAGACGAAGAAGCTCAAGAGCAACCGCCTCTTCTCCGCCTACCTGATCTACCCGACGCGGGAAATGGAGATCGCCTTCCATTACGGCGAGACAGGGATCAAGAACGTCCGCAACGAGAGCTTCTTCGCCGGGAAACATCCCTATCCGGAGGTGGTCCGGGAGCGGGGAAAATCGATTACCCTGAAGCTTGGCAACGACTCCTGGATCTTCCCCACCAGCGGTGTCACCTTTTTCTGGGACCTGTAGATAATACTGAGGTTTTCAGCTTATGGATTCGATTAAGATCGCTTATGTAGTGGCAACACCGGAACTCCGTTACGATGAAGAGATGACGGCCTGCCAGGGAGATGTGGAAGAGGCATTCCGAAGTCTCCGCGATCTAGGGTACGATGGAGCAGAGCTGATGATCCGTGATCCCGATTGCATTGAAACGGGCTTGTTCGAGCGGCTTTCCCGAGAGTATGGCCTAGAGATCCCTGCCCTTTGTACCGGAGAGGTTTTCGGACAGGACCGTCTCTCCTTCATGGATTCGGATCCGGAAGTTCGTGCAAAGGCGCTCCAGCGGACAACAAAGATAATCGATTTTGCATCGATTTTTGGGGCGCAAATGAATATCGGCAGGTTGCGGGGCCAGTTTAACAGGAGAATTCCCCGCGAAAGATCCCTTTCTTGGATGTACGACGCTTTTGAAACGATTTCGGACTATGCGGCTACCAGGGGTGTGACGATAACCATCGAACCTATCCCCCGCGTCGAGTGGAACAACATCTTCACTATCCATGACGGCATCGAGGTCGTGGAAAGGATCAAACGAAAAAACGTCCGTCTTATGGTGGACATCTATGCCATGAACATCGAGGAAAAATCGATTTTGGCGAGTTTGGAGGTAGCGCGGCCGTACCTTGCGCACGTCCACATCTCGGATTCAAACCGTCTGCCGCCCGGAGGGGGGAACCTTGATTTTGCGTGCATCGCCAAAGCCATCCGGACCATCGATTACCGGGGTTACATCTCGGCGGAACTTATCCAACACCCCAATCGTGAAAAGGCGATGGCTCAAACCATCGAGGTTCTCAAATCCCTCAGGAACTGACAGCAGCGCCTGTGCCATAAAACGCATCACCGCAGTTGTGGTTATTGGGGCAATAAGGAATGTTGTCCTGCACTTCTGAACTGCTATGCCTGTGAGCAATAATCAATCATGAATCCGGCGTATATTTTTGCCGCTTGAATGACTTTCTCTATCTCGACGAACTCGTTGTCCCCGTGGTTACAAAAACTGCA
Organism: Pseudomonadota bacterium; assembly: GCA_043805145.1. Classification (GTDB taxonomy): domain Bacteria; phylum Desulfobacterota; class Syntrophia; order Syntrophales; family Fen-1087; genus JAPLJM01. Next base: position 2,972 of record JAZDIK010000121.1, read on the forward strand.
TCCCGGACCGAGGCATACGGAAGGAATGCCTTCCATGTTAAACCAGGCACAATCACAGACCGCTTTTAACCCCGAAATTGTCAACTTCTTCCCGATGACCTCTTTGTATGATTGCTTGATGACATTGATCGCATCGAGGTCGAGGAGGGTATCATAGGCCGGCAGTGGTTTTCTTATCGCAGGCGCGATGATTTCGGGAGGATTTTGACGAAGCCACGCGTCCGTTTGAGCTAAGTGATGAACGTTGCTTTTAATTTCGGCGATGACCTCATCGATGTTTTTTGTCGGTGGATACCAGACGTAGTAGGTTATCTTTAAATAGGAATTGATTGAAGCCCGATAGGTTCCCCCATCGATGAAGCAAGGATTGATGCAAAATACGCCGATTCCCTGTGAATCATAGAAAGGGTTTCCTCCTGAACCGACCACCGGATGCCTCCATGATTGGTTCCATTCATTTTCCAGCCTGCGAAACATATATATGAAGGGCAATGCTTTTTCCAAAGCATCAACCCCGACGTCCGAACCCGAGAGAATGCCGTATGGCTGTGGGAATATCACCTGATTGCGGCAGGCTCCATGAACCGATTTTCCCCGGACAATGAAGTCGAACATAAAAACACCGGTCGATGCAGCAAGCATGTCCAGGTCCGTTCCCTCGGCGACGATGGCAAAAGAAGGCTTATACCCTCTTCTTGCGACCGTAGCTGCTCCGATCGTACCGCCTTCGCCCGCTTCTTCTCCCACGGTGGAAGCGAAGTACACATCGCCTTTGAGCTCGATTCCGCACTTTTTCAAAGCGCTGATGGCGAATAATTCAGCGGCCAATCCCCCTTTCATGTCCGTAGCGCCCCGTCCATGTACCATTCCGTCAGCAATCACCCCTGAAAACGGGGGATATTGCCAGTTTTCGGGCTGCAATACGGGAACGACATCACAGTGTCCGGTAAGCATGACATCTTTCCCACCCCCTGTCCCTTTCAGAATTCCAACAACATTGGGGCGATCACCGGCCTCGTCTTCTGCCCACATATCAACATCAAGTCCGATATCATTTAGTTTTTCAGCTATCCATTTCTGAACGGCCTTTTCATTATCCACCGACCAGTCCGTGGCGTTGTTGATTGAAGGAATGGAGACCATTTTGCTTAGCCATTCAACAGCAATATGAGAGTTGCTTTCTATGTAATTCCAAACTTTCTCTTTGCTCATTGGGTCACCTCATGGGCGCGCTGAAATCTTATCCAGAAAATATAACCTGCTATATCAACGTGGGAATACATCATCGCAGCTGATTTCCTTGGGCTCACCCAGGATATTCGCCAGAATGGCTATCTTTGCACTCTTTTCAATCAAATCGGCGCAATGAAATGCATCGATCATATCCGTACCCAAAGCGACTGTCCCATGATTCTTAAGGAGCGCCCCGCGCTTGTCCTTTCCCAGCGCCACGATCATTTTTTGCGCGAGATCATCGGAGCCTGCCTTGCCGAATTCAGCGCAGACAACACTGCCTCCGATTTGATACATCTCTGCTGTCAGCATCGGGATATCGAATCCGGCAATTGCAAAGACACCCGAATTGGCCGCGTGTGCATGGATTATGGCCTTGATTTCGGGCCTGAATTTATATATTGCCAGATGCATTTTATATTCAATGGTCGGCAAAATATGGTTATCCGATGAAACAATATTTCCATCCATATCGATGACAACGATATCGTCGGCGCGAATAACACCCCAGTTTGTTATTTTTACATTTTTACCGGGCTTGGGGCAGATATAGACAAGATCCGTCTCGGCATCCTTGATACTCAGATCGCCACCGTCTTTAGAAGGGGAGTATCCCTTTTCAAAAAAGATTCTCGTGGCCTCAGCAACTTCCTCTTTAATGGAATTCTTAATCATCAGCGGATACCTCAATTGGGGAGTTGAATGAACCGATATTATTTTTTTATAGGCCTGATGGCTTCATCAATAACCATATCGATGTCAACGTAATTGATTTGGCCAAGTGATGTCGCATAAATTTCCATTTGGGCCTGCCGTTCCAGAATAGTGCACATACTGTAAGCCTCTTCCGCATCTTCACCGATGCATATCGCGCCATTGGCTTGTAAAAATGTGGCTTTTTTATCGGGAGAAAGTGACGTTACAATGGAGGCCGTAAATTCTCCGGAACAGTAGGGGGCGAAGGGGGTGCATCTTACAACCCCATTCCCTCCGCCTATCATGGTTTTTACATCCTCGACCATGACCGGGTACATGTCTTTTTTGACAGCGGCAAACGCCGAAACATACTCGGAGTAAATATGCATTATCGAATGCATATTGGGCCGGGTTTTATAAATTTCCCGGTGCGTAGAAAGTTCAAGTGACGGTGCTGGGGAATATTCTTTGAGGTTGTTGCCAGCCATATCTACGGCAACGATATCTTCAGGTCTCAAATAACTCCATGTCTTTATATTGAAGTGATGGCTAATCTGGGGACTTATGTAGATGATTTGTGTCTGGGAGTCCAGCATGCTTACCGCTCCCAAAATCCCATTTGACAGAAAACCATGCTTGCATAATTGTTTCATCATATCGGAAACTTCTTTTTCACAACGAGCATTTATCATCTGCCATCCCCCCAGTGTCCATCGTTAAGTCAATTTATGAGATATACTGCGCTAGGCGTCCAGGCCGCACCAGTCTATTGCATAAGAGCTATATAATTTTGTGCATTTCATGACGTTCTCGATGAATACAAATTCATTGTCGCCATGAACACCCTGCAACGTTGATCCGGGACCAAGCAGAACCGTTGGAACACCGGATCGTTCAAACCACGTTCCATCACAGACCGCTCTCATACCGGTTATGGAAATATCCTGATTGAATAGTTCCCGGAAGGTCTTTTCCATCACCGTGATGCCTTCACAATCTTCCTGGGTGCTGAAGCCTTCCCAGGGTTTTCTGGGATAGGGCACCTTTATTTCCGGGGGATTCTCGACCAGCCAATCATCAGTCTGGGCCAGAGCATTAACCTTCCGGGTAATTTCTTCTATTACCCGGTCTCTGCTGATCTCCGGCGGATGCCACACCATGTAGTTTATCTTCAGGAATGGATTGATCGACGCCCTGTAAATACCACCCTTGATAATGGCCGGATTGATACAAAAAGCACCGACACCCTGACTATCTTTTACGGGATGTCCGCCGCTGCCGATTACGGGATGTTTCCAGCGATGATTCCATTCAAATTCCATTCTGCGAAACATCTCAATGAAAGGCAGCGCCTTTTCCAGGGCATCAACGCCCACTGCAGGGCCAGATGGCAGCCGGTTTGGCTGAGGGTATAAAACCTGATTGCGACATTTACCATGCACAGCTTTGCCTCTGATGGTCAATTCGAACATGAAAATGCTTGAAGAGGCGATGCGCAATTCCAGGTTCGTCCCCTCACCTACGATGCCAAAATCCGGCATATAACCCCTTTTTATGACCGACGCAGCGCCGATCGTTTCCCCTTCCCCGGATTCCTCGCCTACAGTGGAGGCTATGAAGGCATCTCCCTTCAGCTTGACCCCGCAAGCGCTCAGCGCCTCCATGGCCCAGATGTATGCGGCCAGACCAGCTTTCATATCGCTTGCACCGCGACCGTAAAGTTTCCCGTCAACGACTGTTCCGGAGAAGGGCTCATGCACCCAGTTTTCTGGATTCTGAACAGGGACGACATCGCAATGCCCATTGAACATCAGGCTGCGCCCGCCCCCACTTCCCTTGCGCATGGCAACGACATTGGGTCGCAAACGATCCTTGTCCTCAGCCCACATATCGACGGCCAGTCCTATCCTTTTACACCGTCGTGCAAACCATTCCTGAAAAGCTTTCTCATTGTCCTTTTCCCAATTTTCACTGTTATTGACCGACGGGATGGATACCATCGTTACCAAATCATTTATAATATTGTCTCGATGTTCATCGATGAATGCATAAAGGCTGTTTTTGATCATCATTGGCCTCCACTTGGAATCGGTACAAAGGATATTGAACGAGATCTATGATTCCTCTCGATAAATGAAAGCACATCGTTACTTAACCTCATGATGCCTGCATCCGTGATTTTACCGTCCTGAAAATTTTTTCAAACCAGGTCCTGATGTAAGGCATGAATAAGAAGATTATCGAAATGAATATGAATGTAAGAGCCAGTGGTTTGGAGAATAGCTCTGCAAAACTGCCGTGAGAACCAATCAAAGCCGTGCGGAAATTTAGTTCGATCAGTGGGCCGAGAATGAACCCGAGAATCAGTGGTGTGAGCGGGACTTCGAACTCGTAGAGGCAGTAACCGACCAATCCAAAAATCATCAAGACCCAGACGTCAAATATGCGATTGTTTATCGTCAACACACCCATGGTACAGGTCAGAATGATCAGGGGGAAAAGAAAATAGAGAGGTACATTAATGATTTTTATGAACAATTTCATAAATCCGATTTCCATCGCATACATGATAATATTCGAAAAAAAATAGAGAATCATGATTGCGCCGGCGAGGTCCAAATGTTCTTTAAAGAAAAGAGGCCCCGGTTGTAAGCCATGGATCAAAAAACCTCCGATAAGGGCAGCGGTCACCAAGTCACCCGGGATACCCAAGGTAATGAGGGGGATCAAAGCACCACCGTTCACCGCATTGTTCGCTGTCTCCGATGCGATGATCCCTTCCGGCGTTCCGGTTCCGAATTTTTCCGATTGTTTGGAATTCTGCCTGACTTGATTGTAGGCCAGCATAGAACCGGTCGTTTGCCCAATCCCCGGCAGAAGGCCGCAAAATGTTCCGATTACGGAGCTGACAAAAAACGCCATCTTTGTCCCTTTTAGATCGGCTATTTTGGGAAATATGGAGACTTTATCAAGGACCAATTTCCCCTTTTTCCCTTTGCCAAGCTGGGCTGTCTGAATCATTATTTCCGTAATGGCAAACAAACCCATGAGCAAAGCGATGGTGGCTATTCCTCCCTGCAGTTGCCACTGATTGAATGTAAGTCGCATGACCCCCGTGAGGCCGTCCATTCCCACGGCACTAAGCAATATTCCGAGAAACGCAGAAATTAGACCTTTCAAGATGCTTTTGCCTGCCATGGCTACCACGAGACTGATGCCCATCGTAGCAAGCGCAAAGTATTCCCATGGTCCGAATGCGAGGGCGGCTCTGGACAGGGGGGGCGCAATCAGCAAGAGGGCAAATGCCGAAAAGAGCCCTCCGAATGTGGAGGCATAAACTCCCAGAGTAAGCGCATCGCCCGGCCTTCCCGCTTTGGCCATCGGATATCCGTCCCAGCATGTCACTATCGATGCAGGTGTCCCCGGGATGTTTAACAGTATTGCCGTGATCAGACCGCCCGATATTCCGCCGACGAATATCCCAAGCAGGATCGCCATTCCCTGAACGGAGGTCATTGTAAAGGTAAAGGGAATTATGAGGGTCACGCCCAATACGGAAGTGAGTCCGGGTATGCAGCCAAAGACGATACCCAAAAAGACTCCCAAAAAGAGGAGCAGAATCGAAAAGGGATCTGATGCGATCAAACCAAAACCCATTGTGATGGCTTCCATGGATCTCACCTTCCGTAGCTTTGCTTATCGGGACTCCTCCGGAAGAACCGGGGGAGTCCCGAATCCGATGGGGTAAAACTACTTTTTCTTTTGCTCGGCATTAATTTTGTCATAGATGGGTTGGAACAGTTTTTCCTGTTCACCGATCCACTTTTTTGCGTAGTCTGGTCCCCTGAAATTGGGTTCCAGTGAAAGTTTTTCGCAGTCTTTAGCGAATCTCGGATCGTTCGTCGCTTTCTTAAATGCTGCAACGAGATAATTTAAGGTTTCCTGATCCATTCCCGGAGGACCAAAAATCGCTCGCGGAAGCCCCGTAGCAACATTGACGCCCAATTCTTTATAGGTAGGAACATTGGGCAGGAATTTTGATCTCTCATTGGCGATCACACCGATGGGAATAACTTCTCCAGCGTCGATGACGCCACGAGAGTCCCCTCCAGTTGTCACTTCCAACTGGATATGATCTCCAAGAAGTGCCGTACGGGTTTGGGCGCCACCCTGATAAGGTACTGCAGTGATATCTGCTCCGGTTTCTTTGATCAGGATCATCACACAAGCCGCCGAAAAAGATGCAGCGCCCGGAACGCCTATCTTGACTTTCTTAGGGTTTGCTTTGGTATATTTCACGACATCAGCCCAATTTTTCCAGCCCGTCTTCTTGCTTGTCGTGATCAATATACTATCCTCAACCAGATAACCGATGGTCGTCAATTCCTTGTACAGAGGCTTTTCCAATGCGCCGGACATATAAGCGGCCATGAGGTTGACCGGGTTATTTGAAAGCAACTTATAACCATCTGGTTTGGAATTATAAACTTCCTGAGACCCGATGAGCCCGCCGGCACCGGCCATGTTTATGGAGACAAGCGTAAAATCTAAATATTTCGAAATAGCTCGCGTTAGGATGTCGGCTGCCCCGCCTGCGGGCCACGGTATGATGCATTGAACCGGTTCCTTGGGATATGGAGTCTTCGCTTCGGCAGGATTGACGGAAATCCCGTATGCGATTCCAAGGGATATCACGAGTGCTATAGCTACAAACCAAAATTTTAACGCTTTCATTTGACGCCTCCCTGATCCAATTTTTGAAAAAAACGTTGTCTCAACTGGCCACGTCTGTTTGGGCTACATGTGTCAGGAAAAACCTAAAAATTGTAAACATTCATTTGATACCTCCCTTGATTATTATTGAAAGTACGGCAATGCTGTATAAAGCGTAAATATAAAGTTAAAATAGCTGAAATTTGGGAAGATTCGCCTTGAGAAAAAAAGTGAAAATGAATTGCAAAATAAAAACGCTGATAATGGAGAAGGATAGAGAAATTATGCCGTATTTCATCAAAGTACGGCTGTTTTTTTTGCCGACCTCAATATTCTTATCACAATATTGGTAGAGTAAGCATAAGAAACCGGTCACAATAATACTGCTCATTAAAAAACCGAGTATATTCATTGCAAAGACGTAAATTAACAGGGCAGCGAATGAGATGACTACCACCTTTGAAGCCTTCATCTTTGTGCGGGCAGGCTTGAACTCTTTATCGAAGGTGAAGTTGGAAAGTATCATGAGCAGGGACAATATCATGAGGATCGAACCGACCAATCGCAGATAGGTGGTGGGAAGCGCCATAAAGGGTATCGCACGTGAAAAACCACCTTTGATGATGCTGTCACTGAACGTGATCCACACCCCCAATGCCAGGATCAGTGCCCCAAACAGGATACTTTTGCCGTCTTTGAGTCTCATGATGATTTATTCTCCATCAATCGTGCTATTTCTGCAGGTAATCAATCACCGCCTCTGCTTGTTGGTTGAACGAACCACCGGGGACAAATTTCTTGTTGAAAAAGGCGCTGCCGATGGTGAAACCCCAGGCACCCATCTCTTCGACACGATCGATCCGGGCGAAGGTGTCCACGCTTCCCGCCAAAATCACCGGAATCTTGAGTGCCTTGATGAATGCCTCGGCCAAGCCCTCCGGATCATCCACATGCCGGTAGGCCAGGAGGTCAATGGCGTCGACTCCTACCTCCTGCAATTTAAGACCTTCGGCGATGATCTCTTTGATAGAACCTTCGAGAATACTAGGATTCCCGCTGACTTTTCCGCAAAAGGGTGAGTATTTGATGGGCTTGTCCTTCAGAAAGTCGAACACCGCGGGGTAGAAAAGTGTGCCCATCAGGTAGTCAAAACGGCATTCGGCTGCCAGACGGGCTGCTTCCATACATTCCTTTTCGGAGTAAGACACGACCTCGAGACAAGCGGTCTTTCCGGCATTCCGGATGTTGTCAACCAAAACCTTCATCTGCGCCACGGGGAGGCCGATATTCTTGAAACCCCAAAACAGGATCGGCAGGTTCTTACATCCGTCGAAGACCTCGATGGCATCGGGGACGGTCTGGTCGTTGTTGGTGAGCATGACGATCAACTTTGTCTTCATGGGATATCCTTTCTGGCATTCATGCGCTACATTTCTTAACTCTTCCGGAACAGTTCCGTCAGATCGTTGAAGAGCTGCTTGTAATTATCGTAGCTTTTGTCGTAAAGCTCCCGAACGGTCGGATTCGGCTCGAACCGCGCTTCTACCCGAACCATCTGCTCGCACGCGGTAGTGATATCGCCATACATCCCCACGGCCTTGCCCGCGAGGATTGCCGCGCCAAGGCTGGCTGCCTCCGCGCAATACATCGTCACGAGCGGCCTACCAGTAATGTCCGCTTTGATCTGATTCCACGTAGCACTCCGTGCGCCGCCTCCCAGGGAGCGAATTTCGCCCACTGCGATTCCGATATTGTCCAGTGCTTCGATATTGCGACGGACGATGTATCCCAGCGCCTCCATGATGGCCCGGATGAAGTGGGGCTTTTGGTGTTTCAGCGTGAAGCCGTAAAATACGCCCTTTGCTTTTGGATTCACATCCGGCGCCATGGAACCGTTCAGGTGAGGAAGCATGATCAATCCTTCGCATCCCGGAGCGACCAAAGAGGCCTCACGACCAAGCAGATTGTAGGAATCGTCCCCGATCAAACCGCTGACACTCTTTTCCATTTCGCAGAAGGCGTCGCGGAACCAGCGAAGCACCATCCCTCCGGTTGTGAAGCTGTGCATCATGTACATATCAGGAATCCCGAAATAATGGATGGGCATGATCCGGCTCTCGTGAAAGGGCGGTTTCCGGACCAGTGAGCAGATGGCAAGCGCCGCGCCTATGTTTTCCGAAAAAATGCCTTCGGCAATATTACCCACGCCGATGGCCCCCGCCGCCTGATCGAGCGCCCCCGTACAGACAATAGTCGAAGGGCTGAGCCCGAGCTCCACCGCCACTGCCGGCAGGATCGGTCCGATGGGGTCTCCAGGTTCGCAGATCTGCGGAAGGCGGTCCTCACTGATCCCCAGAAAGAGAAGCATCTCCTCCCACCATCGTTTCGTTGTAATGTTCCAGTAAGCAGTGGAGCAGAGCAGCGACCCTTCAGAGACAAACTTCCCGGTCAACCGGTAAATAAAATAGTCTTCGATGAGGGAAAATTTGTCGGTCCTTCCGAATACTTCCGGTTCATTGTTGCGAACCCAGAGAATTTTTGCCGCCGGCCAGCAGGGATCGAAGCTCACCTGCCCGGTGATCCGATAGCAGAGTTCATTCGTGAACGTTTCCGTAAGGACTTCCGACTCCGCCTGGGCACGGTTATCCATCCAGACGATGGCGTTGCGAAGCGGTGTACCGTGTTGATCCAAGAAAAAAAGCGTTTCTCCCTGTGCGGAGATGCCCAAAGCCTTGATGCTTTCTGCGGAAAAGGCGCATTTTGTTTTTAGAGCGAGAATTCCCTTTTTGAAGGATTCCCAGTAGGTATCGACACTCGCTTCAACCACTGTAGCTTCCGGGGTCAGCAGGGAATATTCCTGTGTCGATAGGGCCACCAGATCTCCGGATTTACCGAAGAGGGCAACTTTGACAGCCGTTGTTCCCAAATCTATGCTCAGGATGAGATCTTGCATGGCCTATCTCCTTCTCTTCCTCTACTATTTACGGATGAGGGGCACAGCACCAGATGATGACGGCCTTCTCATTATCCACATTGAATAGTTTGTGACCCATACCCTGCGGGATCAAAAGGGCATCCCCTTTTTCTAACTGGTAATAGCGGTCCTCCTCCGGGAAGTAACACAGGGCGCGACCGGCCGCGCAGTAAAAGACTTCGTCCGCCTCCTTGTGACCGGGATCAAGCCCACCGACCTTTCCCGGGAGCAGTTCGGATATGCCGAAATTCAACCGGTCGGTACGAAAATACTCACGGACGAACTCTCCTTCATCCATAAAGGTTTTCGCTGTTTTCGCTGTTTGGATGACGCCCTTGGTTTCCATCGTTTTCCCCTTTCTGGGCATACCTGCTCAGTCCACTGACACCCCAATCTGTCATTTTGTGAAAAAGCGTACCCCAATAAAAGGGTGCTTCCGTTTCATTTCTTACGGCGGCGATAGATCACGAAATCAAAATAGTCGCTCACAAAATACTCTCGCGAAAACACGACCGGTCTACCGGTCTGATCCGTGTCCGTTTGTTCCATGAGAAAAAGGGGAGAATTAACTTTGACGTTCAATTTATTGGCCAGTTTTGACACCGCCTTGGTGGGAAAGAGTCTCGCCGTACTGCTTGACAGAATCACATGACACTTCCGTTCCAGATAATCATACACAGACCAATCTAAGTTATTAATATCATTTATATCAGAAATGATAGAGTTAGGGATCATATCGAGAGAGTACACGACGGGAATGTTATCAGCTGTTCGCACCCTCTCGATCGTAATGACCTTCTCCCCTTCGGCGATATTCAAAGTCTTTGCCAGATGGGTATCGGCCATGACCACTTTCACCTTACTCTCCTGCGTACCGGGCCGATATCCCATATTCTCGATCATTTCACTGACGCCATAGTTGATGTCTAATATACTTTTAATCCGATGCGATCTGGCCTTGACGAATGTTCCGACTCCCTGCTTCCTGGCTAACAGCCCTTCCTCTTCGAGAGCCCTCAAGGCTTCCCGAAGCGTCATCCGGCTCACCCCAAGGTTTTTCGCAAGTTCGTATTCGGAAGGTAACTGATCGCCGGGTTTGAGCTCTCCATTGGCGATGAAATCCACGATTTTTCCTTTTACGAAAAGGTATAGAGAGGAAGGATACTGTGTCATTTCGTTATCTCCTAATTGACAGACGTCTATACATCTGACGTCTGGATGACTATCACACGGAAAATGCTTTGTCAAGAATAATTTTGCAGTCTGCAAAAGTGATTCATGGTCTCCAAGCCCCACGTGATTACGAGGCTTGGAGGTGAGAAGGTCTTCGAACCGGTCGAGCGCCTCTTCATCGACGCCCCCGAGGAGTTCATCGGGATCCTCACGGAGAAGCTCGCCGTGCGTAAAGGTCGTCTGGTCAATCTGGTGAACAAGGGGAGCGGCCGGGTGAACCTGGAGTTCATCATCCCGGCGCGCGGCCTGATCGGCTTCCGGACC
>JAZDIK010000122.1:0-2007 GCA_043805145.1 Pseudomonadota bacterium
ACGAAATCGATCACGCCATCCGGCAGATCGTCTCCAGGGCTGTGTCTTCCGATGAGGTAATCGACATCTTTGCCGCTGCCGGACTCAAAAAGCCCGACATCTCCATCCTTTCGGACGAGTTCCTGGCGGAAGTCCGGGGCATGCCCCAGCGGAACCTGGCCGTCGAGATGCTCCGGAAACTGCTGGACGGAGAAGTCAAGAGACGAAGCCGGAAAAATATCGTTCAAGGCCGCTCCTTCGCCGAAATGCTGGAAAACGCCATCAAGCGCTACCAGGCACGCGCCATCGAAGCGGCGCAGGTCATCGAGGAACTGATCGCCCTGGCCAAGGATATGCGGGAGGCGGACCGGCGGGGAGAAGCACTCGGGCTTACGGAAGATGAAGTAGCCTTCTATGATGCCCTCGAAACGAACGACAGCGCCGTGAAGGTTCTCGGTGATGAGACGCTCCGCACCATCGCTCAGGAACTCCTGAAGACCATCCGGAATAACGTTACGATCGACTGGACTGTCCGTGAAAATGTCCGGGCACAGATGCGGGTGATGATCAAGAGGATTCTTCGTCGCTACGGCTACCCGCCAGATAAGCAGGCGCGGGCAACGGAGCTCGTTCTGGAACAGGCGGAAGTCCTGAGCCGGGATTGGGCGGAGAAGGTGTGAGGGCTTCCAAAATTTTTCAAAATTATTCAGTTGTAAGGGGTGTCAATTTCCGGCCCATTTCACATTTTCTTAGATCACGATTGCGCATTACGGGAGAATTATTCCTTGACACCCGTCCCATGTAAGCACGCAATATCCCACAATCATAGCTGATTGTTTTATCATCGGTGCTTTTGTGAGACAATAGATCATCGGAGTTTTCAAAACAGAGAAAGGAGAATGAAACGGCATAGTCGGCCAGCTTACGGCAATCCTCGCAAATCTCCCTTCCGCCGTGATGGTGCCGACAGTACATGGCGATCATGATCCTGTCCGTCTTGATTTCCCGCTCCAGTCGCTTCCTGCTCATGGGCCTGTCCCGTTTCCGGAGTGAAACGGGACGATGATTTTCATGACCTGAGTTCACCAGAACCCCCTTTCCATGCAATTACCGATAAACTCGAGAGAGCGCCTCGGCTTTGCCTTCAGGTTTTCATGCGGCTTCTTCCCTACGTCCCTACGTCCGGGTAGATAAACATAAATGACTTCGACATCACCCTCGCTCATCAGGGCGTCTACCTGGTCGGGGATTTGATGGATCCGGTGTATATAGATATTTTTTTGGTAGCATCTCATTGTTTTGAATTTCTGATTAGAATATACGTTCTTCAATCGTTAATCTTCAATTCTTTAAGCCCACAGCTTCTATTGAGTGATAGGTGAAAGAGAGGGGCGCCCTGAGGGCATAAAATACCTTCTCAAATCATAAAGTACGCGGGAACCGGATGAACCTTAAAAACCATTCCCTGCTGCGATAATTCGGCGGCGCCCGAGGACGTCGAGGAAGCGGTGAAAATGCTGGAGACAAGGATCAAGGCGTGCGCGAAAGACATCTGCGGCAAGTATCTCAACCCTCCGGCAACGACCGACTTTGCAATAATGTTCCTGCCCACGGAGGGCCTATATGCGGAAGTGGTCAAGCGGGCGTCTCTTGTGGAAATGGTGCGTCGCGATTTTCGCGTGATTATCGCCGGTCCGTCCACATTCGCAGCTTTATTGAACAGCTTACAGATGGGTTTTCAGACCCTGGCCGTTCAGAAACGTTCCAGCGAGATATGGACATTGCTGGGCGCCGTCAAAACGGATTTTGGTAAATTCGGCGTCATCCTGTATAATGTGAAGAAAAAACTGGAACAGGCATCGAACACTATGGATGACGCCGCCAGGCGCTCCCGCGCCATTGAACGAAGGTTGCGGGATGTACAGGAACTTCCGGCTGAAGAAGCGGAGAAGCTATTGCCGGAGAACCTTGACGACGCCGATTGACGGAAGACCGCGCAGGAGAAGCCCCGCCCTGAAATTTACCCGC
>JAZDIK010000123.1:0-3533 GCA_043805145.1 Pseudomonadota bacterium
CCGAGGGCGAGTAAGCCCCGGCCTGGGGTGAGGGTGGAACCGCTTGAATTTACTTCAAGCGGCGGGAGAGGGGAAGCCCTTTCCCCGCCAAGTAAAAAGTTGTTTTTTGACTTTTTATGAAGGTATCAAAAAAGGAATGACAAATGAAACAGGTCGGGGGATATGAAAATGGATCATAATAATCTCAAACTGGGCCGAATCATGATCGTTGATGACGAAGCCGAGCTTATGTCAGCCCTTTGTGAATCACTCGCAGCTCAGGGATATGAAGCAAACGGATTTATCAACGGCGCCGACGCATTGAAAGTTCTTGCGGAACAGGATTACGACCTGCTTCTGACCGATCTGATGATGCCGGAAATGGATGGTATTGCCCTGCTTAAGAGCGGGCTCGAAATTGATCCGAATCTTATCAGCATCATAATGACCGGCCACGGGACAGTTCAGACGGCTGTGGAGGCCATGCAGAAAGGCGCGTTTGATTATATACTGAAGCCTTTCAAGCTGAATACCCTTATGCCCTTACTATCACGAGCCATGGAAGTACGCAGTCTGCGGATGGATAACATACAGCTTAAAGAGACCGTAGCCATTCATGAACTTGGTAAAGCGATCGCTTTTTCCACCGATTTGAACGCCATTATGAATAAAGTTGCAGATGCCGTCCTTCAGCAATGCACTGCGGACGAGGTGTCCATAATGCTTCCGACTCGTGACGGCAAGGAGCTTTATATTGCCGTTGCCCGAGGCGGGCACAGTGAGTACATCGGGGAGCGTGTGCCCATGGGGCGTGGTATTGCCGGCTGGGTAGCCCGTAACCAGGAGACCGTGATAATAAATGGAAAGGTTGATGATCCGCGTTTTTCTCCAGTCAATCCGCGCAGCGATATCCGTGCGGCCGTTTCCATGCCGATGATGGCGGGAGGCAAACTGGTAGGCGTCCTGAACGTCAATATCACAAAGAGCCATCGCCACATTACCCTGGGACAGGTGAAGGCGCTGGGCATTCTTGTCAGCATCATTTCTCCCATCCTGGAAAATACATGGCTTAATATAAGGATGCGCCAGGCTGAAGAAAGATATCGCTCAATCTTCGAAAACTCAACCGAGGGAATCTTCCAGTCTACTCCGGAAGGACGGTTCATCATCACCAATAGAGCATTTGCAAAAATGTTGGGTTATGATTCTCCCGAAGAGTTAATATCTGCCGTGACGGATATCGCCAGTCAAGTTTATGTGAATCAGGAAGAACGGGACAATTTATTTCAAGTGATCAAAGATAAAGGCTTGGTAAAATCATATGAAACCAGATTTTACCGGAAAGACGGCCGGATTATCTGGGTCTCAATGAGCATGCGTGCCGTCAATGATGAAAAAGGGAATCTCCTCTACTATGAAGGTATCGAGGAGGATATTACTGAGCGGAAACTTTCAGAGAGTCAGCGCCTCTTAACAAGCAGAATCCTTGAAACCCTGAACCGCCCGAATGAAATCATCAACCTGATCCGTGATATCCTTCTTTTGCTGAAGGAACATACCGGTATCGAGGCAACCGGCATCCGCCTGAAGGAAGAAGAAGATTACCCCTACTATGTGACCAACGGTTTCACAGACGATTTCGTGGAGGCCGAAAAGCATCTCTGCGCGCGGGACAATGCCGGTGAAATAATTCGTGATTCCCAGGGAAATCCCTGTCTCGAATGTATGTGCGGCAATATAGTCTGCGGACGTACGGATCCAACGTTACCCTTCTTCACGGAGGGGGGAAGCTTCTGGACGAACAGTACGACTGAACTTCTGGCCTCGACATCGGAAGAAGACCGTCAGGCGCGCACGCGCAACCGTTGTAATTCTGAAGGGTATGAATCGGTAGCTTTGATTCCTCTGCGGGCTGGAGATGAGATAATCGGCCTTCTGCAATTGAACGATTCGCGGCGGGATTTATTTACTATCGAGATGATTAAATTTCTTGAAGGAATTGGAGCCAGCATCGGCATAGCTGTTGCACGCAAGCGTTCAGTGGAAGCATTGCGAGATAACGAAATCAAACTACAGGCAATATTCAATGCAGTAGGAACCGGGATTCTCATTATTGACAAGGACACTCAGACCATTATTGACGCTAATCAAGCTGCCATAGAAATGAGCGGGCTGACCGAGGAGAGGATGATAGGACAGATCTGTCACTTATTGGTTTGTCCTGCCCAGGCAGGCAAATGTCCGGTCAAAGATCTCCGTCAAAGTGTCGAAAACTCTGAACACAAGCTTATCCATGCTGATGGGCATCTTAAAGACATCCTGAAAACCGTTTATCCTATTACCATCAAAGGAAGGGATTGTTATGTTGAGAGTTTTATCGACATCACCGAGCGCAAGCTGGCGGAGGAGTGGCTTCTAAGGGAGCGGAGCATGGTCGACCGTATCATGAAGACAAGTCCCGCAGGGATTACGGTTGTTGACTGTAAGGGACAAATCGTATTTGCCAATAAACGGGCTGAGGAGATATTTTGTCTCATGAAAAATGAAATCACCCAACGGGACTATAACGCTTCCGAGTGGCATATCACAGACTTTGATGGTAACCCATTTCCTGAAGAGCAGTTGCCGTTCACCCATGTGATGAACACCGGTAATCCGGTCTATGGAATCCGTCATGCCATCGAATTGCCCGGCAGGCAGCGGGTGTTCCTCTCAATCAACGGCGCTCCCATCTTTGACGAGTCGGGTCATATCAATGAAGTCGTATTGACCATTGATGACATAACCGAATACAGGCAAGCCGAAGAAAAAATTCAACAGGGCATCAACCAGTTGGAGAAAAGCCTGGGAGACACTATAAAAGCTATGTCAATGGTTATGGAAACAAGAGACCCTTACACGGCAGGTCATCAAGATAAGGTAGCCAGGCTTGCCGTCGCCATTGCTAAAAAAATGAGTCTTTCGGAAGAGATAATCAAAGGTATTCAGATGGCAGGGGTCATACACGACATCGGCAAGATGAACGTACCGGCAGATATTCTCAGTAAACCCGGTAAGTTATCGAGCATTGAAATGCAACTGATCAGGATACATCCTCAGGCGGGTTATGATATCATGAAGGACGTCGAGTTCCCCTGGCCTGTGGCCAGGATCATACTGGAACACCATGAGAGAATGGATGGATCCGGTTATCCTAATGGAAAGTCAAATAACGATATTCTTCTTGAATCAAGGATCATCGCCGTCGCTGACGTAGTTGAAGCCATGGCTTCTCACCGCCCGTACCGTCCAACCCTCGGAATTGATATGGCCTTGGGAGAAATCGAAAAAAACAAAGGGGTTCTATATGACCCGGATGTTGTGGATGTCTGTCTGAAGCTGTTCAGGGAAGAAGGGTTTCAGCTTGAAGGGATATGCTTTTAAATTGAAATGGCGAAGCTATCTTGTGGCCGTACTGATAATCGCTATCGCGAGCGCGATACGGGCGATCTTCTTAGGAGATCTGGGGAGAGGCACCGCGTACCTGACCTATTATCCAGCCGTGGTGCTCGCCG
>JAZDIK010000124.1:0-2004 GCA_043805145.1 Pseudomonadota bacterium
GAAAAGAATTCATAAGACAATTGGTGCATGAGGGCTGTTGCCTGTATCGTCGCGGCGCCAACCATGACATCTATATAAACCCCAAAAACGGCGCGAAAGCGCCTATACCGAGGCATAACGAGATAAAGAATACGCTGTGCATCCTGATCAAAGCACAACTCCATTTACAGTTGCCATAACGGGCAAAGAAGCAGGACAGTGGCTCCTCCTCTGCAAAACGCTAAAATGCAAGACCTGACCCCATCGACCCATCGTTTGCCTTGACACACGACCTGTTTACGGACTATAATCAGTCCTATCCGATCCGGTGAGGTGAATCATGAAATTATCCGCTCAGATTAAACCAATCAGCTACCTGAAAGCACACGCCGCCGAAATCGTGCGCACTATGGGTGAGCAAGGGGCGCCGCTCGTGATCACCCAAAACGGCGAGGCCAAGGTGGTCCTGCAGGATATCGAAAGCTACGAACAAACCCAGGAAACCATGGCCCTTCTGAAGATTCTGGCCCTCGGCAGCCGCCAAATCGAGGCAGGCGATGTGGAACCCGCCGCCGCCGTGATCCAACGGTTGCGGAAACGCCGGAGCGAGCGCTGATGCCCTTCACGGTTTTTCTAACCGCCGGCGCAGTGCGAGATCTTGAGGAGCTTTATCAATACATTGCCGTGCATGATACCCCTGGTAAAGCGGAACATGTGCTTGCGAGAATCGAGAAGGCATTCGACAGCCTTTCCGAGTGCCCGGATCGGGGAACCTATCCGAAGGAACTGCTGGCGCTGGGAATTCGTGACTACCGGGAGATCTTTTTCAAGCCATACCGGGTGATTTACCGGGTTACAGGCGACTTCGTATACGTCGCCCTGATCGTCGACGGACGCCATGACATGCAGACACTGTTGCAGAGGAGACTTTTGGATGCATGATCAGGAGCATTTGAAACTCTCATTTTCTAATAACTGGAGTCTGACCCCAATTAGACCCCTCGACAACGCCGTCATCCGCCGCTATTTTGAATTGGGTTGCGAGGTAAAGAGCTTGGGACGGGGGCATGTGAAGCGCATCAAAGACCAAGTAAAAATTGTCAAAAACTACAAGGGTGAACTTTCATGATTCTCATCGCCGGTGGTGCCGGTTACATCGGTTCCCACGCTAATAAAATCCTCAATAAGCGAGGCTACGAAACGGTTGTATATGACAATCTCGACCGCGGCCACCGGGAATTTGCCAAATGGGGCCATTTCGTCCTGGGAGATTTGGCAGACAAAGATCAGTTACGCCTCTGTTTCAAGACATTTCCTATTGAAGCGGTCATGCACTATTGCGCCTTCTGCTATGTAGGCGAATCGGTCGATCACCCTGCTGAATATTATCGGAACAATGTGGTCAATACGCTGAATCTTCTCGACGTCATGATTGAATACGGAGTGAAATACTTCATCTTTTCTTCCACCTGTGCCACCTATGGCAATCCCCTTCAGATTCCAATGACGGAAGATCATCCTCAGCAACCGATCAACCCTTATGGTAAATCCAAGCTCATGATTGAACAAATCCTGAAAGATTACGACGAAGCTTATGGGATCCGCCATGTGTGCCTTCGCTATTTCAACGCGGCCGGGGCAGACCCGGAAGGTGAGATCGGAGAATGGCACGAACCGGAACCGCATCTGATTCCTTTAGTGCTTCAGGTCACAGCAGAACAACGTGAAAATGTTGAAATTTATGGCACGGATTATGACACCCCGGACGGCACATGTATCCGCGATTATATACATATTAATGATTTAGCAACGGCCCACCTTTTTGCTCTGGAATACCTTCAAGGCGGAGCCCCTTCAGACGCTTTTAATCTTGGCAATGGGCGTGGCTTTTCCATTAAAGAAGTAATCCATGCGGCTGAACAAGTCACTGGCAAAGCGATCCAAATTGTTGAAGCGGAAAAACGCCCCGGAGATCCTCCCATCCTCGTCGGAAGCTCGGATAAAGCGAGAAAGATTCTGAACTGG
>JAZDIK010000125.1:0-2518 GCA_043805145.1 Pseudomonadota bacterium
CCGGACCCTGGATCGAGTCCGGGGCAGGCTCTGATCCGGCATCCGGTCTTAACCCTGGATTCCGCCCCGGTTTTCACCGGGGTGACGCGCCGGAATGACAAATCGAGAGATTTAGTTGCCAGAGTAATAAATACATGCAGCACAGAAAGGAAAGGAAGCAATTTATGGAAAAAACATTATCCATCATCAAGCCGGACGGCGTCGCGCAGGGCAACGTAGGCGACGTGATCAAACGGTTGGAGCAGAACAACCTGAAAATTGTCGCCATGAAGATGATTCACATGACGAAAGCCCAGGCCGAAGGTTTTTATGCCGTACACAGGGAAAGGCCATTTTTTGCCAGTTTGACGGAATTCATGTCGTCCGGACCGGTCGTGGTCATGGTATTGACGGGAGAGAACGTGATTGCCCGCTACCGGGAACTGATGGGGGCAACCGACTGCCGGCTTGCTGAAGCGGGCACCATCAGAAAAGACTTTGCCACGGATATTGAGAAGAATGTCGTCCACGGTTCCGATGCGCCCGAAACCGCGGCCTTCGAGATTGGCTATTTCTTCAACAGTTTCGAAATGATTATTCCCTAAACAACCGGCTGAAACCCCGCCTGTGACGCCCTTGCCAGTTTCCCTGATGGTAGGCGTAACTGGCCAGAAGCGGCAGGACGGACGTGGCTTCGGCATAAACCATCTGCTCGAAGGCGGTATCGACCTTGCCCCAGGAGCTGGCTTCTTTCAGGGTAGAGCTGGAACAGGCCCCATCCCGGACGTCGGCCACGGTAATCTGGACGGCATACTTGTGCATGGGAACATCCTGCCCGAGCATCTCGGCGCAGATCACCGTATCCTGGACGAAGTTTTTCGGCACCCCGCCGCCGATGATGAGAAGACCCGTCGTCGGGGATTTGATCTTGATTTCCGTCAGTTCACTAAAATCCCGTATCGAATCGATGGAAAGGCACCCATCCGGGTGCAGGTGCTGATGCATCACCAAGCCAAAGCCGGCGCTGCTGTCGGTAAAGGCCGGGCAGAAGATCGGCACGTCATGTTCATAGGCAACCTGCACGAGCGAACCTTTTTTGCGGGCGTGGTTGGTAAGGTAGCGTCCCATCTCCCGGATAAATTCCCGGGAAGAGTAGGGGCGCGGCGGCAGGGTATCGGCTATCTGCTGGATCGTCTTGTCGCAGGTCTGCAGCTCACCCTCATCGATAAAGGTGTCGTAGATCCGGTCGATATAGAGCGATCTTAGGGTCTTATCATCGACCTGGGGACTCCCCTGGTAATGCTTGAAGCCCAGGGCCTCGAAAAAATCCATGTCCACGATGGAGGCGCCCGTGGCGACGATTGCGTCTACCATGTTGTTGGCGACCAGATCGGCATAAAGCTGCATGCAGCCGGCGGCACTGGTGCTCCCGGCGATGCTGAGGACAATGGTGCAGTCGGGATCGGCCAGCATCCGGTCATAAATTTCTGCGGCCACGGCCAGGTCGCGGGCGGTAAAGGACATCTTCCGCATGGCCTGGACGATGGCGACGGCATTGAAAGATTTGATGTCGATGTGCTCGACGGGTGTTTTCAACAGTTCCTTTTTTTCCATAGCCTCCTCGATAAATGCAAATATGCTTTGCTTCTATTAAATACCGGGCAAAATGTCAATGACGGAAAAGCGGGCATTTTATCGTCTTGATAATCGGCGGGATTTCAGTTACTGTGGCGTCAAAGTTAGCTGAGGTAAATGCAGGGGAGGTTAGGGTGGAAAACGGCATGGTGCAAGGCAGAGAAGAAAAGTTAAACAGGCTGAGGGAAATCCTCGGGGATATGAAAAGCGTCGTCGTAGCCTTTTCCGGGGGGGTGGACAGCACTTTTCTGCTGAAGATGGCCCTCGAGGCGCTGGGGACGGAAAAGGTGCTGGCCGTCACGGGTCAGTCGCCCACCTATCCGGCCTGGGAATTTGCGGAAGCCAGGGAACTGGCCCGTACTCTGGGGGCCAGGCAGTTGATCATCGCCACCGAGGAACTGGCTCAGGACGATTTCGCCGCCAACCCGCCGGAACGCTGCTATTACTGCAAACAGGAATTGTTTGCCCGCCTGGGGCGGATTGCGGCACAGGAAGGGGCAAGTTATATCCTCGACGGGACCAATCTCGATGACTTGGGCGATTTTCGTCCGGGTCGGAAGGCGGCGCGGGAATTGGGCGTCCGGAGTCCCCTGCTGGAGGCGGGCTTGACCAAGGACGATATCCGCTTCTTTTCCCGGCAGATGGAACTGGCCACCTGGAACAAGCCGGCCTGCGCCTGCCTGAGTTCACGTTTCCCCTACGGGACCAGGATCACGATAGACAAGCTGAGCCAGGTGGAGCGCGGCGAGGATTACCTGCGCTCCCTGGGCTTCCGACAGTTCCGCCTGCGTCACCACGGCGATGTGGTCAGAATCGAGATCGGCCGGGAGGAATTCCCCCTGCTCCTGGCCCAGGCGCAAGCGGTGGCGCAGGAGCTCAAGGCGGCCGGCTTCACCTATGTGGC
>JAZDIK010000126.1:0-56378 GCA_043805145.1 Pseudomonadota bacterium
AGCAGAACCCCAGGCCGAAAAAGATCGCTGCAATGCTCATCAAAATCCTGGGACCGAATTTATCATTGAGCCGACCTATGAGAATGCCAAACAGGCCCATGATAAAAAAGGCCGCGGAAGAGGCGCCGGATATGGCCGCCCACAAGCCAGGCTTTTCTTTTTACAGCTCGGCAGGCGATCATTGCCTTCCAGGGGGAATGATGAGGAAACGAGATGGAAATGAAACTGGAAATAAAACAATCTGAGCCCCCGGGAACAAAAGCTTAACTTGTTGATATATTGTGTTATTATAGATTTGCATATATGCCTTGACATGGAAATGAAATCGTCTACAATGCCGTCATGATGACGCGATACGATATACCCCAAGACTGGATTCGCTACGAGGCGATGTCGATCCTTGATGAGTTGATGGGCGCAAAAGTGGCGATGCTGGCCTTGACGCAGATCCCTTACCAGCGGAGCTGGGCTGAAGAACTGCAGAAGATCCAACTCAAGCGCGAGGTGGCAGGGACATCGCGGATCGAGGGGGCGGAGTTCACGGAGAGGGACCTGGACGCGGCGATGCGCGAGACGCCTGAGCAGTTGGAGACTTGCTCTCAGAGACAGGCGGCGGCGGCCGTGGCGACCTACCGCTGGATCGCCCAACTTCCAGGCGATTGCCCGGTAGACGAAGCGCTGATCGTCGAGGTTCACCAACGGCTTGTGACCGGATGCGACGACGACCATTGCGCTCCCGGTAAATTGAGAGGCCGCGACGAAAACGTCACGTTCGGCTCACCGAGACATTACGGTGTGGCGGGTGGTGATGAATGTGCCGAAGCCGTACGTCGACTGGCCGCGGCGGTGCGGACGGTTTTTGATCGGCACGATCCGCTCATCCAGGCATTGACCCTGCACTACCATTTTGCCGCCATGCATCCCTTCCTGGACGGCAACGGACGGACCGCCCGGGCGCTGGAGGCATTGATGCTTCAGCGAACCGGCCTGCGCGATACCCTGTTCATCCCCATGTCCAATTACTACTATGAGAATAAAACAGCTTATCTGGCTGCTCTGAATGAAACGCGGGACAGAAACCACGATTTGACGCCCTTTCTGAAGTTTGCGCTTAAGGGTATTGAAAGTCAGTGTCAACGTCTGTTCGCCGAAATCAGGCTGCAGGTCGCAAAAGCCCTGTACAGCAACACGATGGCCGACCTCTTCGGCCGATTGCAATCGCCGCGCAAGCGCGTGATGTCCGCACGCCATGTAAAGATATTGAACCTGCTGCTGGATGCGGGGGATGTCCACCATGCGGATATCTCAGAAAAAACCCGGAATTTCTACTCCGTTAAAAACCCGAGTAAAGCCCTGATTCGCGATCTAAAGTATCTATCCCAACTGGGGGCACTGAATGTAAAGGAGTTTCCAGAAGGGAAGGGATATATCTTGTCCGCCAATCTTGATTGGCCGGCACTGATCACGGAAACCGAGTTCTTCAGACGGGTCAAAGATATGCCCAAGGGAAAGGTTTATGGGTTTCTTTCCGGGTAACCGGGAATAGCAGCGAGCGCATCGGTTGATGAATGGGGTTCGCTGCTTAAGGAAGGCCAGGTCAGGGCGGTCGCATGACATGGCAAAAATACTGAACCGATAGAATTTATGGATATCTCTGAAAAATCCATTCTGCCAGACACGCTGCGCATGCTCGCCTGGGAGGTGACGCGCCGTTGCAATCTGGCCTGCGTGCACTGCCGGGCTTCCTCGCTGTGCGGGCCATATCCGGGAGAACTGTCGACGGACGAGGGGAAAAAGCTGCTCGACGACATCGCGGCTTCCGGCAATCCGGTCATCATCCTGACCGGCGGCGAGCCTCTGCTGCGCCCCGATATTTACGAACTGGCCGCATACGGCGACCGCAAGGGGTTGCGCATGGTTCTGGCGACGAACGCCACCCTTGTCACAGAACCAATCACACGAAAAATGCTCAATGCCGGCATCAAGCGCGTCAGCGTCAGCATCGACGGCCTGAACGCGGCCAGCCATGACGGCTTCCGCGGCGTAGCGGGTGCTTTTGACGGCGCCATGACCGGCATCGGGGCCATGAAAAAGGCCGGGATGGAATTTCAGGTCAACACAACGATCACACAGGCCAACATCGCGCAGATCGAGGGGATCCTCGATTTGGCCATGAGGCTCGGCGCTGCCGCCCATCACATTTTCCTGCTTGTTCCGACGGGGCGCGGCAAAGACCTCGCGGATCAGGAGATTTCGCCACATGATTATGAAAAGACGCTCAACTGGTTCCATGAAAAAAGCCTGACCTGTCCGATTCAGCTCAAGGCCACCTGCGCGCCTCATTACCACCGGATTTTCCACCAGCGCAAAAAAGAGGCGCCCCCTCCTTCACCTGTGCAAGGCTACGGGCATTTCCTCCAGGCCATGACGCGGGGCTGCATGGGTGGAAGCTCCTTCTGTTTCATCTCCCATACGGGGCAGATCCAGCCCTGCGGCTATCTGGAGATCGATTGCGGACAAATCAGGGAGAGAAAATTCGCGGACATCTGGAAGAACTCGGAAATATTCAGGAATATGAGAAACTTGCAACTCCTCAAGGGAAAGTGCGGCTACTGTGAATTCATCCGGGTTTGCGGCGGCTGCCGCGCTCGCGCCTATGAGATCTCCGGCGATTACTTGGCAGAGGAACCCTTCTGTGTCTATGAGCCGAAGCGCAGACCGGAACCGCGACCGTCATGAACAGCAACGAAGAATCAAATTTACTCCGGCCTTTGCCGTCTGGAGGAAGAAGCTGAAAAGACGGCAGGTAAGAGAAAACCATAACGGACAACGGGCAAGTATGATTCAAGAAGGAGTGGCAATGAGCAAAAGGTTATGGATGCGGATGCTGTTGGCGGTTGTTGCATTGACGTTTGTGGCGGCGTCCGGTTGGGCCGCGGATCCGAAGGTAATGGTCAAACAGACTCCAGTCCCGGAACAGAAATGGGAAAAGAAGACCGAAAACTCGGCGGAACGCATCGATCTCAACACGGCGACGAAGGCACAGCTCATGACTCTGGCGGGCGTCAGCGAGTTGACGGCGCAGCGGATGATCAGGAACCGGCCCTACGCGAAGAAGGATCAGTTGAAATTCATGAAAATCCTGACTGCGCAGGAGTACGATAGAATCAAGGACAGGATCATCGCCAGGCAACCCCCGAAAAAGAAATGAACGCTTCCAGCAGAGGATTTGGGATCATGAAAGAAAAGAAGGCGAAAAGCGACCAGACCGGCAGAAAAGAAAACGCCGGCCAATCCGGGAGGACGGAAGCTGCCGAAGCCGCGGTCGACGGCCCCGTGGATCTCCGGAAAAAACTCAAGTATGCCTATTTGCGGCGGGAACTATGGGCGCCATTGAAAAGCGAAAACGGGCGGATCACAATCCTGCTGGATGATCCGCAGAATATCATCAAGCGGGACATGATCGAAAGCCTGCTCAAAACCAAGGCGATCGACTATCGCAAGGGAACGGCGGAGGAGATCATCGCACTGATCGATCGTTTTTTTGATCTGGATATAAACGGCGTGCCGCGCGAAAACGGGGAGGATCGACCCTCCGAGTCCGACAGCGTCATTGTCCAGATCGTCAACCGCATGATT
Source organism: Pseudomonadota bacterium (assembly GCA_043805145.1). GTDB lineage: Bacteria > Desulfobacterota > Syntrophia > Syntrophales > Fen-1087 > JAPLJM01. The sequence goes on from JAZDIK010000126.1 coordinate 3,640, forward strand.
GCCGAGGCCTTTGCCAAGCGCGCCTCCGACATCCACATCGAGCCGGACACGGTGGACCAGCACGTCACGGTGCGCTTCCGGATCGATGGAGAATGCATTTCATTTGAGCAGTTTCCCTATGCCTATCGGGCTGCCATCGTCTCACGCATCAAGATCATGGCAAATCTCGACATTACGGAAAAACGGCTGCCGCAGGACGGCAAGGTCCGATTCACAGTCCCGAACTTCGGGGACATTGAGCTGCGCGTGGCGACGGTGCCGACGCACGGAGGCGTCGAGGATGTGGTCCTGCGGATCCTGACCCGCGGGTCGATCATGACGCTGGAGGAACTTAACATGTCCGCCGAGGACATGTCCCAGATCCTGAAGATTCTCAAGAAACCCTACGGCCTCGTTCTGATTGTGGGGCCGACGGGATCAGGCAAGACAACCACCGCTCATGCCGCACTGCAGATTCTCAACAAACCCAATGTCAAGATCTGGACGGCCGAAGATCCCGTGGAGATCACACAGAAGGGACTTCGGCAGGTCCAGGTCCATCACAAGATCGGCTTTGACTTCAGCAACGCCATGCGGGCTTTCCTGCGCTCCGATCCGGACATCATCCTGGTCGGCGAGATGCGCGACTACGAAACAGCCAAAATGGGTATTGAAGCCTCGACGACGGGGCATCTCGTCATGAGTACGCTGCACACCAATAACGCTCCCGAGACGATCGTCCGGCTCCTGGACATGGGGATCGATCCCATTGCCTTCGCGGACTCGCTGTTGTGCATCCTGGCCCAACGGCTCGTGCGCAGGCTTTGCCCCCACTGCAAGGAGGCCTATCATCCCTCCCTGGAGGAATTCGACGACATCGTCCGCAGCTATGATGAGAAGCTCTTTCCCCGTCTCGGTGTCGCCTATGACGATCGTTTCACCCTTTACAAACCCTGCGGCTGCGAAGCATGCAACGATACCGGATACAGAGGAATGTCGGGGCTCTATGAACTTCTGATTGCGACGGACGAGATCAAGCATATGATCATCAGCCGCAAACCGATGCTTGCCCTCCGTAGAACCTCCATGTCCCAGGGTATGAAGACGCTTCTTCAGGACGGCATCGTCAAGGTTCTTCGAGGGGAGACGGATCTGCCGGAGGTCTTAAGTGTCTGCATACGGTAAGGGTGGGCGCATCGGGTGCAACAAATTTCAGAATTCTGGATCAATATATGGTAGTGAATACGCCTAGGCCAGAACAGGATCAAAAAGGATAAAAACATGACCGGTGTTTTTGAGGTTTACGTCGAGACCCATTTTTCGGCCGCCCATGCCCTGAGAGGCTATCCCGGCGACTGCGCGCGGCTTCACGGACACAACTGGATCATTCAGGTTTACGTCCGCTGTCGCGAACTGGACGCAATCGGCATCGGCATCGACTTCCGCGTTATCAAGGAAAACGTCAAGGATGTCCTGCAGAGACTGGATCATGCCAATATCAATGAACTCCCGGATTTCCAAGCGGTCAATCCGACCTCAGAAAACATTGCGCAATACCTCTATCGGGAGTTGGGCAAACGCATCAATTCCAATCTTGTTAGCGTCTCGAAGGTCAAAGTTTCGGAAACGCCGAACGCCGGCACCCTCTACTGGGAGGAATAATTGCCGCTGAAGGTCAACGAAATATTCTTCAGCATCCAGGGAGAATCATCCTGGGCGGGGCGCCCCTGTGCTTTTGTCCGGCTGGCCGGCTGCAACCTGCGCTGCATCTATTGCGACACGCAGTATGCCTATGAAGACGGGACATGGCTTGAAATCCCGGAGATTGTGCAGAAAGTTAACCTGTTCGATTGTCGCCTCGTGGAAATAACGGGCGGCGAACCTCTGATTCAGGAGCAGACCCCGGAGCTCATCGGAAGACTGCTGGAACAGGCGTTCACGGTCCTGCTGGAAACGAACGGTTCCCGGGATATCGGCGCCGTCGATGAACGCTGCATCCGGATTTTGGACATCAAATGCCCATCGAGCGGCGAATCGGGAAAAAATCATCTCGATAACTTAAACAAATTGACGGCTCATGACGAAATCAAGTTTGTCATCGGAAGCAGGGAAGATTATGAATACGCGAAATTTATTCTTTCGACCGCTCTCCTCCATCGAGACAAAATAAAACCGCCTCTGCTTTCGCCTGTCTTCGGCAAAATCGACGCACAGACACTGGCCCGATGGATCCTGCAAGATCGCCTTGATGTCCGATTACAGCTCCAACTGCACAAGCTGATCTGGGATGCCGAGCGCAGGGGCGTGTGAAAAAGGGGGGTTGGTTATGCCCGAGAAGAAAGCAATTGTCCTGTCCAGCGGCGGCATCGATTCAACAACGGTCATGGCAATCGCCAAGGCGGAAGGTTACGCCCTTTACAGCCTGACATGCAACTATGGACAGCGGCATGCGTCCGAGCTGGAAGCGGCCGGAAGGGTGGCGAATTACTTCGCGGTCAAGAAGCATCTGGTGATCGACATGGATCTGCGGGCGATCGGGGGATCGGCGCTGACGGATAATATCGATGTACCGAAGAACCGCCTTAATGATGCCATTTTATCCTACATTCCCGTGACGTACGTCCCGGCCCGCAATACGATCTTTCTGTCGTATGCGCTGGCATGGGCAGAAGTGCTCGATGCGCCGGATATTTACATCGGCGTCAATGCCGTCGATTACAGCGGGTATCCGGATTGCAGGCCGGAATTTATTGCCGCCTTTGAGCGGCTTGCCAACCTCGCCATCAAGGCAGCCGTTGAGGGACAGTTGATCGTGAAAATCAGGGCGCCGCTCATCGCGATGACCAAGGCCGAAATCATCCGGATGGGCGTCAGGTTGGGTGTGGACTACAGCCTGACGCACAGTTGCTACGATCCGCCACAGGCGGGAACGGCCTGCGGCCTGTGCGACAGTTGTCATTTGAGAAGAGAAGGATTCCGGGAAGCGGGCGTTCCTGATCCCACGCATTATGCAATATGACACACTCCGGTTCCTGGCAATCGGACAAGAAAGGCCTTGCTTTAACACATCAAAATGGCAGGTCCCGGCGACTTTATTACGTGAGGGCAGCGTGGACGCAATCGATCACAAGATTCTGAATATCATCCAGGCGGCTTTCCCGCTTGAGACCGAGCCCTATCGATGGATCGGCGAGCAGACCGGTGTCACACACGAGGAAGCCTTCAACCGCGTGCGGAAACTCAGGGAAAGCGACATCATCCGCCGGATCGGGGCGGTCTTTGACCCGAAGAAACTGGGCTTTGTCAGCACCCTTTGCGCTGCCCGCGTTCCGGAAGAGAAACTGAGGAGGTTTGTGGCGCATGTCAACGCCTATCCCGGCGTTACGCATAACTACCGGCGGAATCACGATTATAATGTCTGGTTTACATACATCGCCGCCGACGAGGATGAACTGAACCGGTTTCTGGAAGAAATCAGGGAGAAAACCGGCATCGCCGACATGATCAGCCTGCGTGCCGTCCGGACATTTAAAATAAACGCTCGTTTCGATTTCTGATTGGGGAAGTCATCTTGAACGACGAAGCCACAAAACCCACCCTTTTCCTGATTGACGGCAGCAATTATGTCTTCAGGGCCTTCTATGCCATCCGGGAGCTGTCGAACTCCAAGGGGTTTCCGACCAATGCCATCTACGGCTTCACGACGATGCTGATGCGGCTGTTGCGCGAACAGCAGCCGGACTATATCGCCGTTGCCTTCGATGTCAAGGGCCCCACATTCCGCCATGAAGCCTATGACCGGTACAAGGCCACGCGCAAGACCACGCCCGACACCCTCATTCCCCAGATTCCCTTCATCAAGGACATCGTACGCGGATTTTCCATTCCCGTGCTGGAACAACAGGGCATCGAAGCCGACGACATCATCGGGACCCTGGCGACGCGCTATGCCGCAAGGGGCTTCAAGGTCGTCATGGTCTCAGGCGACAAGGACCTCATGCAGCTTGTGACCGATGACGTTACCCTGATCGACACCATGAAAGACAAAATCTACGACGTTGCCGCCGTCAAGGTACGCTTCGGCGTGGAACCGGACAGGATCGTGGAGATCCTGGGACTCATGGGTGATGCGTCCGATAACATCCCCGGCGTTCCGGGCATCGGGCCGAAAAACGCCTTGCGGCTGATCGAGGAGTATGGAACCGTTGAGGAAATCATAAAAAACGTTGATCGCCTCACCAACGCAAAGGCCAAACAGAGCATCCGCGAATTTGCCGAACAGGCACGCATGAGCCGGGATTTGGCAATCATCCGAACCGATGCGGATGTTGACATCGATCTCGATGCATGCCGCTACACCGGCCCGAAACCGGAGCTGCTTAAAGGCCTGTTTCAGGAGTTCGAATTCTCGTCGCTCATTCAGGACCTGAAAATCAGGGAAGAAGCCCTCGAAGGCCATTATTCCATGATTCAGGATTCGGTCGCCCTGGCCGTTCTGGTAGAAAAGCTCCGGAACATCGAAGCGTTTGCACTGGAGATGATCGCCTTGGCCGATAGCCCCATGCGGGCCGACCTGATCGGGCTGGCCCTTTGCATGTGCGACGGGGAAGCCGTCTATCTTCCGCTTGGACACGATGCGTGCGGCGCGCCACCGCAACTCCCGGAAGCGGAAGTCTTGACCGCCCTGGCCTCTGTCCTGCCCAATGAACAAATCAAAAAACACGGACATGATCTCAAGAACGTGACTTTGATGCTGGCCCGCAGGGGCGTTGAGCTCAGGGGGCTCGGTTGTGACACCATGGTGGCAGCCTATCTACTGAACCCCTCACGGCACGGTCTCGACCTTGCGGAGGTCGTCCGGGAACGATTGCAGCGCCAGATCATGTCGGTGAAGGAACTCGTCGGCAGCGGGGCGAAGGCGTCGCCTCTGAGCATGGTTAAAACCGAGACCATGATGGATTATGCCTGCGGGCGCGCCGCCGCGGTTTTCAAACTGACGGGCGACCTTTCGCAAAAACTGCAACGGGACGGACTTACCAACTTGTTCGATCAGGTTGAGATGCCCCTTGTATCCGTCCTGGCGGCTATGGAAAAAAAGGGGGTCCTGCTGGACCTGACGCTCCTGAAAGACATGTCGCGTGAAATCCAGCAGTTGATGTCGCTTTCAGAAAACAAGATCTATCAACTGGCCGGTGAAAGGTTCAACGTGAATTCACCGAAGCAGCTTCAGGCGATTCTTTTTGACAAGCTCGGGTTGCCGAGGGGCAAAAAGACCAAGGAGGGTTATTCCACGGACGTGGACGTGCTGAATTTTCTGGCGGCGTCCCATGAACTCCCGGCGGAAATTCTGGCCTATCGCAGCTTTGCCAAACTCAAATCCACATACATTGACGCTCTGCCGCTGATGGTCCTTCCCGATACGGGCCGCGTCCACACCTCCTACAACCAGACCGTTACGGCGACCGGACGGCTGTCGAGCAGTAACCCGAATCTCCAGAATATCCCGATCCGGACGCTGGAGGGAAAACGTATCCGGCAGACCTTCATTGCCCCGGACGGCTGGCAAATCATCGCGGCAGATTATTCCCAGATCGAGCTCAGGGTCCTGGCCCATCTGTCGCAGGATCGGTCACTGATTGACGCTTTCGCTTCGGACGAGGATATCCACAGCCGGACCGCATCGGATATTTTCGGCGTCTTTCCCGCGATGGTCAATGCGGAAATGCGCCGCCAGGCCAAGGTCATCAACTTCGGCGTCCTTTACGGCATGAGCGCCTTCGGACTGGCAAAGGAACTCAATGTCACCCAGAAGCTGGCCCAGGCCTATATCGACGGATACTTCGACAAATACCGGGATGTGAGGCGTTACCTCGACGGTCTTCTGGAAAATGCCCGCAAAAACGGCTATGTCGCGACGCTTCTCGACCGCCGGCGTTACCTGCCGGAAATCAATCACAGCGTGGCTGCCGTCCGCCAGTTTGCAGAACGGACGGCCATCAACGCCCCGATCCAGGGCACGGCCGCCGATCTTATCAAAACGGCGATGGTCAATATCTCCCGGATTCTTGCGGAGCGTCGTCTGCAGGCGGCCATGATCATGCAGGTCCACGACGAGCTGGTTTTTGAAGCGCCGCAGTTTGAAACGCAGGAGCTCATGGCGCTGGTCAAAAAGGAAATGGAACATGTCATTCGTCTGAGCGTCCCGCTCAAAGTGGATATCGGTTCCGGCCGCAATTGGGATGAAGCGCACGGATAGTCCATAGCCATACGACTGAAAATCAAGCATAAGACAACCCCAGCACTGGTTCATAAAGTGTAAAAGTTAGGATCTTTCCGGACAGTCGGTTTCTCTCCAGGAGAATGCTTAAGATGCCTGTTTCAGGTTGAGTGCGCATCAACCGGATGAGCCTTATCTTTTCCGATATAGAGGTTCCTGTCCGCGCTCCAGCCTCCTGATATTCTCAGCAACCACCTTCACGATGCCGCTAATGGAAACGTCCGTAGATCCGGCGATGTGGGGGGTTGCAAGGACGTTATGTCTGAATACGGGATCGCCCGGATCGACCGGCTCCTCCCAGAATACATCCAGGCCCGCGCCTGCAATCCGTTCCGAGGCAAGCGCCTCCTCAAGCGCGTCCCGGTCCACAAGCCCGCCCCTGGACAGATTGATTAAAAACGCATTCTGCTTCATCGCATTGAAGGCTTCCCGTCCGATCATATGTCGGTTTTCGGGTGTCAGCGGCAGACAGAGCACAACATAGTCAGATTGTCCAAACAGAACGTCCATTTCCTCCGGCGTCCCGGCCCATTCGAGGCCAAGTTCCTCTTTTGCCTTTTGCGGAGCATGGCGCTTGACGCCCATCAGGCGAACATTGAAAGACGCCAGTTTTTTTGCCAGGGCGCGGCCGATGCCGCCGAGGCCGATGATGCCTACCGTCTTGCCGGATAAAGCCCGCCCCTGGGGCGTCCCCGATTGCCGATTCGCTAGACTCAGAGACATTTTTTTAAAATCTCTCGACAGGCCGATCATCAGATAGATTCCCAGTTCAGCCACGGAGTCGGCATTGCCGGATATCTCGGTCGGAACATTGGCAACCACGATATTCAGCTCCCGCGCAGCCTGAAGGTCAACGCCCTCCAGTCCGGCGCCGCACTGTTGAATGAGTTGAAGACGGTCCGCCGTGGCAAGCTGTTCCCTGCCGACGACGCTCATGGTCGGGATCAGGACATCAAGTCCCTTTAAGCTCTCGAAGCCAAATCGTCCGCTGGCTTCAAATGAATATTGCGGCAGTTCGGTTTTTATTAAATCGAAAAATCCACCCCAGGCTTTTTCATGCGCAGCAAACAGGATTTTCATGCTCGATGCTCCATCCATCCGTTTTTATGTATCTTAGCATAATTGTCGTCGGCGCTGCACTGAAATGTGAGGGTGTGGATTGAGAAATTGTAGAACTCCACAAAAATCTGATAGACGTATTCAAAAGGATTGCCGCGCCATGCGGCATATGGGCTTTCTTGTGAAGCTGCCGGGATACAGAGATAATCATCGACAGCCAATGTCGTCAAATCCGGCCGTATGGGCCTCAAGAAATGCTGAAGCCTGTCTTTGCCAAATCAGGCTGATTTGAAGCTGCGTTGCCGGTGCCTGTCGTTTGGCCGCCGGGGGCGCGGTTTTTTCTTTTCTTCAAACGGCTCCTTTTCGACCGGCTCGTCCGCCGGAGGCGGCTGTGGAGGGGCTTGAAGTGTCCGCTGGTAGTAGTTATCCAGCAGCATGGCAATGAGCGGGGAGTCTTCCTCGGCCTCGGTCAGGCTGCGGCCCAGCGGGATAAACCGCTGCATGCGCTCGATTTCCAGGCTGCCGCGGGAACGCAGTTCGGCCTCCAGCAAGGCAATCACACGCTGTGAAACGATCGCTCCCACATCCTCATCTGTGGGAAGCGTCTTCTGCTGGAGTGTGATCTTGAAATTGCGTGATATCTCCTTGAGCTTGAACTGCTCCATGCCGGCCACAATGGAGATGGCCACACCGCTGGCCCCCACGCGCCCCGTGCGCCCCGCCCGGTGGATGTAAAGCTCCAGGTCCTCCGGGGGTTCATACTGGATCACGTGAGACAGGTCGGGAATGTCGATGCCCCGGGCCGCCACGTCGGTTGCCACAAGGAACCGCAGGGCGCCCTTGCGCACGCGCCCCATGACCCGTTCCCGTGCACCCTGGGCGAGATCGGAGCTCAGCTCGTCGGCGTCATAGCCAAAACGCTTGAGCACCACGGTTACGAAGTGTACCGTTGATTTTGTATTGCAGAAAATGATCGCGGCAACGGGGTTTTCCATTTCAATGATCCGGATGAGCGACCGTTCCCGCTGCATTCCCGGCACCAGATAGTAGATATGATCCGTTCCGATGACATGGACATGATCCCGGCTCAGGCTCAGAAAATCCGGGTGACGCAGAAAGTCCCCGGCCAGTCGCAGCACGTAGCCCGGAAAGGTTGCGGAAAACATGTAGCCGCTGATCGGCCGGGAAGGCAGGAACTGCTGGATGCGCTTCATGTCGGGATAAAACCCCATGGATAGCATGCGGTCGGCCTCGTCGAACACAAGGATCTGCAGGGCCTCCAGAGAGAGGGTCTCTTTGAGTAGATGGTCGAGAATGCGCCCCGGCGTCCCCACGACAAGCTGTGCTCCGGCCCGAAATGCATCCAACTGGGGGCCGTATTTGACGCCGCCGTATACCACGGCCGTCCGTATTCCCAAATCGCCGCCCAGAAGCTCCGCTTCGCGTGAAACCTGAAGGGCCAGTTCTCGGGTCGGCACGAGGATCAAGGCCTGGCAGGCCCTTTTAGCCATGTCGATCCGCTCCACGATCGGCAGCAGAAAAGCCCCCGTCTTGCCGCTCCCCGTCTGTGACTGGACCATGATGTTGCGCTTGGCCAGCAAATAGGGAATGGCCCGTGCCTGAACCGGCAGCAGTTTCGTCCATCCCGCGCGGGCGCATGCGGCCCGGGACCGTTCGGGCAATGCCTCGATGGCCGTCTCGGGCAGGGCGTTTTTCGGTTCGATAATCCGTTCATCGCCATGCTGCTGCGATGGAATGCTTGTCGCGTCTGTCGCGCCGTTTTCGCCCTTGTCTTCCTGCATCGTTATATTCTCCTGATGATACATTTATAGCTTTGAATGACTTTTAAAAAATAGTTTCGTCTTTTGCAAACCGTTTTTTAAAAGTCTCACATTTTGTAGATTTATCCCGCGCATCAGGGAACAGCCCCTTTGCGCTTAACGGTTAGCTTATAACACTTGCAGAAATAAAATGAAAGGATCTTTGCGGAGAGAATCCTGTCGATGGCATGGGTTTCCCGCAACCTTGACAAACTTGTTCTATCTTCGCCTTACAGATACAGACCGATGACGGCCCCCGTCATGCAGGCCGCCATGGTCCCTGCAACGATGGACCTAAAGCCGAGGGCGACAATTTCATCGCGCCTTTCCGGCGCCATAGCCCCCATTCCGCCGATCATAATCCCCAGACTGCCCAGATTGGCAAATCCGCACAGGGAGTAGAGCATAATGATGCGGCTTCTCGGGCTCAGGACCCCATCGGGCAGGCCTGCCAGATCGATATAGGCGATGAACTCGTTCAGGATAGTCTTTGTTCCAAGCAGAGCGCCCGCTGCCGGCGCCTCCGACCAGGGAACCCCGATGAGCCAGGTCACCGGTGCCATCAGATACCCGAGAAACCGCTGGAGCGTAACCGGCCGGCCTCCCCAGGCGGGCAGCAATCCCAGCATCTGGTTGGTCAGTTCTACGAGCGCCAGGAGCACGATAAGCATGGCAATGATGTTGATAAGCAGGATGATCCCGTCGGAGGTTCCCTTCGCCACGGCATCCATCGTGCCGGAAGCCGCCTGCGGCGGTTCGAGCCTGCCGGAGGTGACTTCTCCCGTCTCCGGAATCATGAGCAGGGCGATGACGATCGCCGCCGGGATGCTGATGATGGACGCAATCAGGATATGCCCCATGGCGTCCGGCATCACGCGGTTGAGAATAACGGCATAAATGACCATGACCGTCCCGGCGACACTGGCCATGCCGCATGTCATGGTGATGAACAGCTCGCTACGCGTCAGGTTCTTCAGGTAGGGGCGGATCAGAAGCGGCGCCTCGACCATCCCGAGAAAGACATTGGCGGCGGCCCCCAAAGCCACGGCTCCGCCGATGTTCAGGGTCTTCTGCAACAGCCAGGAAAAAATCCGGACCACCCAGGGCAGAATTTTCCAGTAAAACAGCACGGAAGACAGGGCGCTGATCACGAGGACCAGCGGGAGGGCCCGGAAGGCAAAGACAAAGCTCGAACCCGGATAGGTCTCCACAAAGGGCGGCGTCCCGCCGCCCAGATATCCGAAGACAAACGTCGTCCCGGATGTTGTGGCCTTCTCAAGGATGATGACGACCTTATTGAGCAACAGAAAAAAATCCCTGAAAAATGGAATTTTAAGCAGCAGGAAGGCCAGAACGAACTGGACGGCAAGGCCGGCCAGGATCGTTTTGATCTGAATGCGGCGACGGTTTTCACTGATCAGCCAGGCCAGAGTCATCAGTGCCGCTAATCCGAGAAGTCCTTTTAGATTCATGGTTTTTCCAAAGCGATTGATTCCAGGCGCTCACGCTCGATAGCCGCGTCCAGCAGCCGGATAAAGGCGTCAAAATCCCGTTTTACGGTTTTGTAATCCTCGTGCGAGCACCATTGACGATCGCCGGCACAGAATTGTTCTACAAGTCGATCGTATTCCATTTGTGCATAGAGGGCTTCGCCCAGCAGGTGGCTCGACATGTTATGTTGCAGCAACAGGGCGCCTGCCTTGATTTCGAACAGGATCTCCTGCCTGTTTTTGCTATTTCGCTCCATCTCGATCTTCTTTCCGTTTTCCGGATGCGGCAATCGTCAGGATATTCCGGTGATTCTCCCGACGGTAATGCACCTCGTCCATGAGTTGCTTGACAAAGAAAATGCCGAGCCCTCCGATACGCCGTTCTTCGATTTCTGAAGTCGTATCGGGGTCTCCGTAGGCAATCATGTTGAAAGGTACGCCGCTGTCAGCAATTTCAAACACAAGCCGGCCACGCGCATCCGGAAGGCGGGTCATCTCAATCAATCCATCTCCCTCCGGGTATGCGTAACTGATTATATTTACGAGTAGTTCTTCCATGGCGAGTTCAATGTCCTTGATTCTATCCGGGCTGAAACCCTGTTTTTTGGCGCAGGCGGTCGCCTGCTCCAAAAAAACGTGCAGGGAATCCATCCTGGCCGGCAATATAATTCTTGAAGGGACAGGCATTGCTTCGCCTCGGGCCTATTTGATTGGCCATGAAAAAATGACTTTTTACGAGATCATCAGAAACGTCCTTCTCATAGCAGACACGCTGACGAATCGGCAAGAACTTATTGAAGGGGGAGAGGATTGACGCGATGGGAATTATTTTTTCGCAAAAGCGCTGAAAACGACACGGTTTTGCCCGACAGCGGGATCGAAGCGGACTGCCCCGGTCCGGCCTACGAGTTCGATCTGTTCAATCTTCAGCAGTCCTTGCGGACTCGTATCAATGCTGGCCAGGGTGCGCCGTCCATCGGCAAGGCGGCCAATAACCGTTCCCCGCTCCGGCTGGCCCTCCGAATCATGGCGGATCATGTAAGCTTCTACAGCCAATTGTCCGTCTGCCCTTTCCACAGGTTCGGGAAGGGCCTGGGCATCGATGGCCCGCTGGATGGGCCCGTCATCCCTGTCTTCCCAGAAATGACGCGGCTCTCCGGCGCCGTAAACGCCGACGGCATGTTTCGAGTTGAACCAGCCGTTGGCCGTGACCATCGCCTTGACCCGGCGATCCCGGCGGATTCGTTCCACAATGGAGGCAATGACGTGCAACGTGTAGTTGTTCCCCGGACCGCCGAAATGAGCCAGTCCGCCTGTAACGCTCAGATCCCGCTCGTCGTCTTCGGGAATGCCGAGAACCCGGCGAACAATTTCCACGGCGGAGGGAAAACAACTGTACAGGTCGAAGACGCCGATGTCGCTTAGCGTGAGACCGGCCTGCTCCAAGGCGAGCCGCGATGCCTCCGTTACCGCCGGCGAATCGTACAGGCAGGGTCGCCGGCTGACATGCCAGACATTGCTGAATTCAGCGCCTCCCATCGGATACACCCAGCGTGCGCGATCGATGCCCGCTTTTTCGGCTGCTTCAACGCTTGTCAGAATCACGGCGGCTGCCTGATCCACGTTGATATTGGCCATCATCCGGACGGTATAGGGATAGGCGACATAGCGGTTTTTCCCGGTGGCTTGCGTGATCTCGTCGGCGGTGGCCGCCTTGCGCTCCCAGGCGTGGGGATTCTGTGCGGCGATCCGGGCCAGGCGTTCACAGCGGATTCCCAGGTAACGGCGGTGTTCCTCAGGCGTGCGTCCCGAGAGGGCCCGCAGGGCCGTTTCAAAGAAGGGATACATGAACTGGGGAAGAAAGAGGTCAAAGGCGTCCTCGGCGCGGTTGTTCGGTTGCGGGTATTCTTCGCCGGCATCTTGCAGCCTCTTCGCTTCATGCTCACACCCCAGACGCAGCAGCGTGTTGAAATTAACGGGCAGGCCGGCATCCCGGACCAGTCGCCAGGTGATATTGTCCGGCCAGTCGAGCGTTGTTTTTTCCCTTGCCGCCCGGACCATCGTATAAATGGCCTCTGCTCCGGCAATCAGAACCGCCTGCTTCCGGCCTGCTGCGATATCCCGGGAATACCGGCTCACGAGCATCTGCGGCGTGTTGCCGCCGATCAGCGAATAAACCGCTTCCCGCGGGGTGAGTCCGAGCACGCGGCTAAGCCGGTGCGGGGTATTTTCATCGTCGCAGGAAAAGCTGTTGACGACGCAGACCGTATCGATCAGGTGAGACAGGTTGTTCCTCCCGGCGTCGGCAAGGGCCAGGCGGCTCGCCTGAATCATGAGACCGAGAGGGTCGACAACCGGATCATTCTCCTTGCGCCGGGTGATCTGGGCGGCGCCCACAAGGATCGGAACGGGTTTCATCATACTCATAAAAAAAATATAAACGATACGGGGCCATTTGTCAAATACCCACGAAGAAGATAAAACGGAATCACGTTGACAGGCGTCGGATATTCATCTATATTTTATCTATTCGAGGAATCACGGATGTCCGTCTCGGGCATTAAACCGCAAGCCGCATCTTTTTCCTCGATAAGGCCCGGATCGTTATCGGTCGTGTTACGAGTCCGTCATATTCGGGAGGCACCCATCATGAATCTTCGGAAGTGGTTCAACGGACTATCTGTTGAAAACCAGAGGCTCAATTACAAACTCTCCCTCATCTTTGCCCTCTTCTTTCTGGCGCCCATTGCAGGCTTCATGTATTTTGCCACAAAGTACGATATCCTGAGCGACGAGCACATCCCCCTTTATTTCCTCTCACTCCTCATTTTTTCATTCTTCGGGTTTATCATGCTGCGCAAACTGTTCGATGAAATTGCCCGCATATCAAAAAACATCTCACAATCCGTTGAGGAAGAGTTTTCAAATTCTCAGATTCCCGCGGCGGAGGGTGAATTGCAGGGCATTGTCAATTCCTTCCAGACCATCGAGCGTGAATTGAGGGGCAACATACGGCATCTGGAAAAAAAGACGGCGGATATCTCCACATTAAGAGAACTATCCGATCTCTGCTATATGACATTCAACACGGAGGACCTGCTTTATATCACACTGGAGCGGGCCTTGAAGCTGACCGGCGCGGATATCGGATCCGTCATGATCCTGGAGAAGCCGAAGCGGGATGTTTTTGTTATCGAAGCCAGCATCGGTCTGGGCGATATTGCCCCGAAGGGGATGCGCATCGGGTTTGCCGACAGTATCGCAAAGCATGCCGTCATCAACAAGGCGCCTCTCCTCGTGGAGGATATTGAAACGGACATGCGTTTCGGTCGTCAGTCCCGGCCTCAATACGCGACAAAATCGTTCATCTGCCTGCCGTTGAAGACGATCAACGATGTCATCGGCATTTTAACCATTTCCAGAAAGAAGACAGAAATCCCCTTCACGCAGGAGGACGTGAACATCCTTGTTCCCCTGTTGAGCAACGCCTCTTTCACCTTTGACAACCTTCGTCTGTTAAAGGAAAGCGAGGACCGATCCATCCAGATCAGGGCCATGGAAAACCTGTCTTCGATCATCAACTCGAGTTTCCGCAGCAGCGAACTGCTTCATGCCATCTTATCCGAAATAAAGAATGTGATTCCCTACGATATCGCCATCGTCATGGCGCGGGATGAAGACATCAAGCAGTCGTTATACGTTGTGGATCTCCTGGCCTTTGTTCCTACCGGCCTGAACAAAGGCCATTCGTACCTGTACGAGGGGACGATTCTCGACAGGCTCATCAAACAACAGAGGCCCATGATTCTCCACGAGACCGGCAGGATGACCCACCCGGTTGAGAAGGAGATTTTTTCGGATCATACCTCACACAACGTCCTGTTGACGCCATTGAAAGTGGAAGGACATGTGATGGGTATTCTGATTCTATGCAATGTTCAGCATGAATCCCTGACAGGCAAGGAAACATTGATAGAAGCTATGGCAGACAGCCTTTCCCGCGCCATCGAAAAGGAAAAATTGCTCATTGCCTTTGCCAGAAGAAACCAGGAACTGGATACCCTCAGACAAATAGGCGGCGCCCTGGCTGCCTCTACCTTCGACATGGACAAGGTCCTGCAGTATACCCTGGACATGATTCAGGTCATTATGGATGTAGAGGCCGGTTCTTTAATGCTCCTGAACGGAAATGAACTGGAATTCAAAGTAGCTTTCAATATGATTGCCAATGTTGATATCCTGAAAGGAAGCCGGTTCAAGCTCGGGAAAGGGATTGCGGGTTATTCCGCAGCGAGGGGGGAGTCCCTGATTGTCAGGAATGTAAAAGAATCCCAGTATTTCCATCCGGATTTCGACCATATGACGGGCTTTGAAACCAGATCCGTCCTCTGCGTCCCCTTGATTTCCCAAGGGAAAGTGCTCGGCGTCATCGAGGTGCTGAACAAACGCCGGGGAGAATTTGCGCAGGGTGATCTCCAGCTCTTGCAGTCCATTGCCACAACGGTCAGCATCGCCATGGAAAACGCGCGCCTCTACGGTGAAACGCTGACCATGGCTGAAAAGGAAAGGGCCATCCGCAACATGTTTCAAAAATTCGTGCCCAAGGAGGTCATCGACAAGATTACACACGGCACGGAAGAAAGACACGCCATAGACGAATTCAAGATCATCACGCTGCTGAACATCGATATCCGCGGTTACTCCGTCCTTTCCCATAAAGTCGGCCCCCAGAAGACCGTGGTCATCCTGAATTACTTCTTCGCAGCGATGGGAGAGACTGTCTTCAGGCATCACGGGATCGTGGACAAGTATCTGGGGGACGGTTTTCTGGCTCTTTTCGGCGCCCCCGTCTCAAGTTCCTCGGATGCCGATAACGCCGTCGCGGCGGCGCTTGAAATGCAAAAGGCTATGGAAGGCGTTGCCGATTATCTCCAGAAACGCTTTGGCGCCTCTCTGACCATGGGAGTCAGTATCCATACGGGCGAAGTGGTCGTGGGCAATATCGGTTTTGAAAAGAAGATGGACTATACGGTGATCGGAGATTCCGTCAATTTTGTCTTCAAGCTTCAGTCATTGTGCAAGCCTTGGCCCAACGGCATTCTCATCAGTGAAAAAACATACGATACCTGTCAATCTCCCCTCAATGTCGAGGAGATCAGCCATTATGCGGCGGATAACGATTCGGAAAAACTGAAAATTTACAGGGTGCTCGGCCGGCAGCAGGAGAGCGCCTGACAGTGATGCGACAGGGATTGCAGCGGGTTCGGCTTGATGCCCTTTATCATGAAAGGACATCAGGCGGGCCATGAAAGGACTGGAACGTGGCGGAGTTTACCCGTACTGCTGCAATATGGGGCAGGGATGACGATTGGCCAGGTTTCGGAAGTAACGAAAAAGTCGCGGATTATTCAAACTGGAATGCTTTTTCCCTGAACAGCCGCAGGCAGGCCTCCACAACCGCCTCTTCCGCAGCATCATAAAGCGTCCCTTTATTGTTCTCAATCTCTTCCAGCGCCGTATTTAATCCCAGCGCCGGACGGATAGGGACGGTGGGAGGCCATGGATTCCACCACGTCCGCCACGGTAAGAATACGGGCCTCCATGAGAATCTCATCTTCCGCCTTTTTACGAGCGGTAATGTCACGGTTGCTGCCCCGTCGGCCCAGATATGCACCATCACGGCCGAACACAGCCTGACACTCATCCGATCCAACGATCTTCATCGTTTCTGGTGATGATGCGAAACTCCAGTGTGCAAGCATCAGATTTTTCCTGCAGCACGTCGTGAATATGGCAGGTAAACCGTTGCCTGTCATAGGGAGGTCTTCATCTCCATTGCCGCCGTATCGTCTCTTCTTTCAGTCCGATCACTCAAATCCCTGTCAACAAAGAGACGCTTCTACCGTTCGATCTCGGCAATTATTCAAGTTTGGTTGAACGCGCTTAAAATGATCAGGATGTTGACAGAACCTTCGCTGTTCCTCATCCGCCCGTGGATGCTATGATTTCGATTGTTCCATCTCATAGATGATTCGATTTAAGTAAGTACCTTTAAAGTTTTGCGAGCGGCGGTACCTTCCAAAGACTTTCGCTCTTGAACAAGTTTCAAACAGGCATCCACCACTATCGGATCATATAAGATTCCTCTGTTCCGGGAAATTTCTTCAATCGCTTTTCCGAGACCGAGGGATGGGCGGTACGGGCGGTGGGAAGCCATTGCCTCAACCACGTCTGCCACTGCTAATATCATTGACTCTAAAAGGATACCGCCGTTTGAAAGCCCACGAGGGTAGCCGGTGCCGTTAAGTCTCTCATGATGCTGGTATATAATTTCGGCAATGGGTTGATGGAACTCAATCGATTTTAATATATCATATCCCACTTCGGCATGTGTTCTTACCATGCTGAGTTCAATATCGCTCAACTTTGAAGGTTTGCTTAAAATTTCCGCAGGAACATACAATTTTCCTATATCGTGAATCAATCCGGCCGTTTGAATGCCGTCGATTTGCTCCGTGGAAACACCCATTTCCTCTGCGATGGCAACGGCAAGCTCGGCCACCCTCTCTTGATGACCGGCGGTGTAGGGGTCTCTCGTTTCCACGATCTTGGACATGGTTTTTACCGTATCCTGCAAAGTCTTTTTTAATATCTCGACGCTCTGCAGAATTTTTTCTTCGGCTTGCCTGTATTTGGTTATGTCATCAATGGTCATTACAACCTCACTGACACGATCCTGCTCGTCAAAGATGGGAGCTCCATTGATTGAGAGAAACACCCGCTCTCTGCCAGACAATTCAATGGCATGACGGACCCCATAGACCGGATTGCCGGTGTTCATCACCTGGGTGAACGGCAACTGCTCTTCAGGAAACGGATTCCCGTCAAAGTCTGTGATATGCCATTCAGAAGCGCTATAGCCCCGTTTAGTGATTTCATTTTTTGTGAGACGAAAGATCTCTTCAGCCCGTTTATTGGCAAAAATGATCTGTCCCTCACGGGTCACCACTGTGATCCCTGCGGGGCTGGTCTTCATAATACGATCGACCATGTTGCGTTCCCGAAGCACCGCATCCTCCAGGAACTTCTGGTCGGTGATATCGTAAGCGAGTTCCATGCGCGCCAACCTGCCGTCAATCCATGAGATTGCCTGGTCCAGACATTTATACCAATTGCCGTTGGTGGTATTCTGGAATTCCCAAATATAAGTACCCCCAGGAACGCCGTCGCCTGTCAAAAGCCTGTCATTCGTACAGAAGGGACACGGGCCGGTCTGCCCGGCCTGGATCATCTGCCAGCAGGTTTTCCCTTCGATATTCCCCCAGATATCCTTTCCAAACTGATTGATAAAAAGGATTTCATAGGTTTGCATATCAACGACGTAAACCAGTGCATCGATGCCGTCTAAAACCGTTTTTAACCGATTGTGAGATGATTGCAGGGCTGTTTGCATCTGCCTGCGCGCAACCGCTATGCCGATACTGGTGCTGATTCCTTCAAGAAAACTGATCATTTCTTGCGTAAAGCAATCCCGCCGCGAAT
Source organism: Pseudomonadota bacterium (assembly GCA_043805145.1). Lineage (GTDB taxonomy): Bacteria > Desulfobacterota > Syntrophia > Syntrophales > Fen-1087 > JAPLJM01. Next base: position 21,807 of record JAZDIK010000126.1, read on the forward strand.
CGTTCAACTGCAAAAGACCGATGACCTTATCCCCTGACCGCAGCGGAATCAGTGCCACCGATTCATATCCCTCAGAATTACAGCGGTTGCGCGTGCGCGCCTGACGGTCTTCTTCCGATGTCGAAACCAAAAGTTCCGTCGAACTGTTCGTCCAGAAACTGCCGCCCTCCGTGAAAAAGGGCAGTGTCGGATCTGTCCGGCCGCAAATAATGTTGCCGCACATACACTCCAGATAAGGATTGCCCTCTGAATCACGGGTTATTTCACCGCCAGTGTCGCGCGCACAAAGATATTTTTCAGCATCCAGAAAGTGCGGAGGGAATCCATTTGCGACATAATAGGGAAAATCATCGCCCTCCTGCAGGCGGATACCGATGGCCTCGATACCGGTGTGCTCCTTCAGCAGGAGAAGAATATCGCGGATCAGGTTGATGATTTCATTCGGACGGTTCAGGACTTCTAAAATTCTGCTGGTTAATGCCTGCTGCCCCTCTGCACGTTTCCTCTCGGTAATATCCTGCATGATGCCATCATAATGGAGAAAACGCCCCTTTTCATCACAGGCGGCTTGGGCGTTGATGGACACCCAAATCATGCAGCCATCCTTCCGATAAAATCGGGTTTCAAATGATTTTACAAAACCTTCGTCTTTGATCGCTTGTAATAACTCTTTCTGTTCTTCCGGATTCACATAAAGTTGACGGGCAACGTCAGTCACTGCAGACAGGAACTCCTCGGGAGAACCATAACCCAACATTCTTGCCATTGCCGTATTGGCCGTGAAGGGTTGTCCTTCCGAGGTTATCTGATAGATTCCTTCGGTTGCGTTTTCAAAGATGGAACGATATTTCTTTTCAGCCTGGAGCATCTGTATGTTCAACCATGTATTTTCCAGAATAGGAGCGATGATGCTGACCAGAATACTGAGCGCCTTCACTTGTCCCAAAGTCAGATGGCGATGACCCCGCGTGATATTGACATTCAACACGCCGACCAAATTGCCTCCGGCCAGCATCGGCATGGAGACAGCTGCACGAATATCGGTGCGCGGATTGATGGGGGAAAAACGTGGATCATCAACCTTTCCATTGATGATCACGGTCTCGCGGTTACTTGCCACCCAGCCGGCAATGCCCCGTTCCATCGGCACATGCTCCCCGATGTACTCACTGTGCCCACCGCGGGCAACGGCGATATAAAGCTCCGTGCCGTCACGGGTCGGCAGCATGATGGACACCTCGTCTGCGGTGCATTGTTGAAGGGTGGCATCAGCGACTTTATTCAAAATGGTGTTCAAATCGGAAGAAAAAGCGATCACTTTCCCCAGTTCATGAATGGCCACTGTTTCCCGCAACTGTATATTTTCCATCCGCAGACTGCGTACTTCCATGGCGCGGGAGAGTAACGGCAGAAGCGTATTCAGCTTGAAAGGTTTCAGAACATAATCAAACGCGCCTGTCTTCATCGCTTCCACGGCCGTCTGAACCGTACCATGTCCGGTCATGATAATGCCGACAAGATTCGGATCAATTTCAAGCCCGGCCAGAAGCAAGGCAATGCCATCCATTTCCGGCATCATCAAATCAGTCAGAAGCAGGTCGTAATCCTGTTCCGTAAGAACCTTCAATGCGTCGGCGCCGGTGGTAAATCCCGTCGTTTCGTATCCCTGAGCGGCGAGCGCCTCACAAAGGGCCGTCATCAGCTCGGCTTCGTCATCAACAATCATGATGCGCCCCACTTTGAAATGATCATGATTCTTCTTCATATTTTCCACCACCTGTTTCATTGGTCATTCATCCCTTAGACATGCTGAATTACTTCCATTTGAGAAAGGCAGGTTGATACATACCCTTGTCCCGTTTCCGGGGACGCCCTCGCTTGTGATATTGAGTGTTCCACCGTGTCCCTGAGCTATGCGCCTGCAAATAGCCAATCCCAATCCTGTGCCTTTTCCTTCCGGTTTCGTGGTATAAAAGGGTTCCAGAACTTTGGGCAAGATCTCAGGCGGTATGCCCACCCCCGTATCGGCAATTTCGATACAGATCTGTTTTTCTTCGGGACGCCTGGTCACGCGGATTGAAAGCGTACCTCCATCAGGCATGGCATCGCTTGCATTGGTAAACAGGTTCAGAAACAACTGTCTCAATTGCTGACGATCCGCATGGAGAAGCGACCCTTCGGGTTTGAATTCCCGTGCAACTGCAATATTGTGCTTGCGTAAGTGGTAATGAATAAGTTCAAGCGTCTTTTCAATCTCATCACACACGTTCACCGTGGAAATCTCCGGTTGACTCCGGCGGCTGAATTGCAGGAGATTGCTCACGAGGTTGCCCATCCGCTCGATTTCCTTCCCGACGATTTCCAGTTCCCGCCGGCGCGGATCATCGCCGGCGGCCTGAGCGATAAGGGATTCAATCCTCAGGCTGACGGTGGCAAGCGGATTGTTCAGTTCGTGGGCAATACTTGACGCCAGTTCACCCATCGTTGCCAGTTTCTCCGCCTGCCAGAGCTGCTGTGACATGGTCTTTACTTCATCGCTGCTTGCCTGAAGAGCCGCCTCCGTCGCCTTGCGTTCGTTTACTTCAACACGAAGGGCTGCTGTCCTTTGACCCACTATTTCTTCAAGACCTTGATTGAGTCTTTTTAATTCAGCCTGTGATTCGATCAATTCGAGGTTTTTGCTGATAGCCGTTTCGTATGTGGAAAGAAGAAGGTTGATAATCTGTGATCGACTTGAATCAATAAAATAGTTTTCACCTCTATAGGAAACGTTGATAGCTTTTTGAGAGGCGTCTTGACTGCTCGGATTCACTTTCAGATGCTGAATCGTTGCAATCAAATGGTTTTCATCATAGGGCTTGGTGATGAATTTATCAGCGCCGCATTGCAGCGCCCAGATGACCGCCTGCGGCTGGGTAAGGGATGTCAGGAGGACCACCGATATGTCCCTGTATCGCTCACTGGATTTGATTTGCCGGCAGAGTTGATAGCCGTCCATCACCGGCATGACGATGTCGGAAATGACGATTAGCGGTTTAGATTTTTTTATCGACTGCAAAGCGTCGTTTCCATCAGAGGCGACGGTTGCATCATAGCCGTTCTTTTCAAGGATATGCTGCAATTGCATGGCCTGCGTCAGGCTGTCTTCGACGATAAGAATTTTTATATTATCCATGTTTGCCACCCGGTTGTCCCATCCGGCCTTCCCCGAAATATTCCCTATTTATTTTTATCCGTTCCTGATCATTTTTGCCTTTAGCAGCCCGGCAAGAAATTCCGTAATCTTTGGCGGTGAAAGTACATATTGGGCGGCATCCAAATTCACAGCTTCGCCCGGCATGCCGTACACAACACAACTCTCCTTGTCCTGGACAATGGTCACGGCGCCCTTTTCTTTCATCAATTTCAACTCATAAGCCCCGTCTTTCCCCATGCCTGTAAGGAGCACACCTACCGAGTATTTTCCAAAGACCTCCATGACAGAGCGAAACAAGTATGAAACGGATGGTCGCAGACTATTTTCAGATTCACTATTACTAAGGACAATCTTTCCGTTGATTCCCATTCCCATATGAACACCATCCGGTGCAACATAGGCACAACCCGGCAATGGGGCTTCACCTTGCTCGGCAATTTTCACGGGGAAGCGGCAAGAATTCGCGAGCCAGTCGGCAAAACCCTGAACAAATCCCGGCGCAATATGCTGAACAATCAGGAGAGGGACACGAAAGTCTTTTGGCAGTCCCGATAAAATCGCTCCTATCACAGGCGGCCCGCCTGTGGAGGCGCCTATGGCAACGGCTTTTATATCCGTGATCGTGGGCGTCGGTTCAGAGACTGATGAAATGACGGGAATATCTTTTTTAAATCTTACTTTCTGCCGCCTTCCGACCACCTTAACTTCCGACATCAGTTTTACCGTCTGGATTAACTCTTTCGCCTGGTTTTCGTAGTCCGGATGCGCAATACCAACCGGCTTTCTAACGGCTGCAAGGGCGCCGGCCTCTATCGCCCGGAAGGATTTTTCCACTTCTTTGGGGTCCCAGCTTGCGCTCACAATCACGATCGGCGTGGGTGTTGTTTCCATGATGATTCTTGTTGCCTCGAACCCGTCCATCTTCGGCATGTTGACGTCCATCGTCACGACATCAGGCCTTTTATCTCTGACCGCCTTAACGGCTTCCTCGCCGTTGTTTACGGTTCCGCTCACCTGAATATTCGGATCGGAAGAAAGAATGTAAGTCAATAATTCCTGCACAACGGCTGAATCTTCAACGATAAGAACTTTAATCATTTATATCTCCCGTATCTATCTAAATGAATCTCCTGATCACTTCCAGCAGATTGCTCTGGTCGAAGCTGCTCTTCACAATATAGGCGTTTGCGCCGACATCGATTCCCCGTTCTTTGTCTTCACGGGATTCCAGGGCGGTGACCAGCACAACGGGGAGTTCGGAAAGTTTTTTATCCCCCCGTATCTTCTCTGTGAGGTTAAAACCGTTCATCCTCGGCATGTCCACATCAGATACCACGATATCGAACTTCTCCGTTTTCAGCATGGTCATGGCATCGACGCCGTCAACAGCGGTTGACACAAGATAACCTGCCGTTTCAAAAATGTTTTTTAACAACATCCTGGACGTAATGGAATCCTCAACCACAAGAACGGATTTTCTGATCACCTCGCCCTTTGTTTCGGCCCTGTCTGGTTTTGGACCATGGACGGCAGCTTTCGCGGCGGATTTCATCAAATCTGAAACATTGAGAACCGGCGCTACCCTGCCGGAACCGAGAATGGTCGCACCGGCGATATTTCTCACACGGGAAAGGGGCCGGCTTAAATTTTTAATGAGAACTTCCTGTTCACCCATGACCTCATCTACGCTAAAACCAATCCGTTTCCCCTGCGACCCAAGGACCAGGACGGTCATCATGGGCAGGTCTCCGTTTTTTCCGGTAAGCTCAAGAATATCTGCAAGTCTCAAAAGAGGGATGGCAACGCCGTTCAGAGACAGCGTATCCCTGTTCTCGACCGTTTTGATTTCATCCCTTTTCATCCTGACGACCCTTTCCACATTGGTCGTGGGAACGATGAATTCACGTTCGGCAACCGTCACAAGAAGCCCTCGGAACGTAATCAGCGTCAGGGGCAGGGTCATGTTGAATGATGTTCCGGTATAGCGATGCGTTTCGAGCACGATCTGCCCGCCAAGATTTTCTATTTTCTCCCGGACAATGGCGAGCCCCAGACCCCTTCCGGAAATATCCGTAATGATCGGGCTTGTTGAAACACCTGATTGGAAAACGATGGCCGGCAGATCCTGGTCGGTCAGCTTCGCCGCATCTTCTGAAGATATCATTCCCCGTTTGACTGAGACTTCTTTCAAGGCCTGCATATCCATGCCGATTCCATCATCAGAAAGGAGGATATCTACCTTGTTTCCATCCATGCGCGAAACCATGATTTTAATCTTGCCGCGGGGCGGTTTTTTATTCCGCAACCTCACTTCCGGTTTTTCAATCCCGTGATCAATCGCATTTCTCAGGAGATGAATGAAAACGACCCTCATTTCTTCCAATATCCGCCGATCGATCTCGATTTCCTCTCCACCGATCACCAGTTCAATATCTTTGTCCTGATCACGTGACAGGTCGCGTACAAATTTCGGAAAGCTTTCAAGCAACGTTGAGAATGGCAACATAAGAATTTTCTTCATTTCCTCAAGGAGATTGTTCACCATCAATTCCGTTGTGTAGCGATGGCGGTTGCCGGTTCTCCTGAGTTCGATCAGTTTGTTTTCAAGAACTTTCATATGGTCATGCGTCAAATCGCCGAACTCTAAAACTTTGTAATTCTGTATATCGTTCTGTCTTCTTTTCCTGCCCTCTTTGTCATTTCTCTCCTGGTGACGACGGAGATCGCATATTGTCGGATATATCTTTGACCATTGTTTTTTCCATATCCCGAACATGTGGATCAGATCGTTTATCTCCTCCAAATGTCGATCAGCCATCAGTTTCAAGGGAAGCATTTCCTCGCCTTGTCTTAAGAGCGTATCCATCTTCTCGACAGAGATGCGAATGGTATCAAAAGATACGGGCTTCTGCTGGCGAACCGGCTCATCTGCTTGAATTGCCGTTGGTTCAGAAAGGCCGTCTAAAACGCCGGTTTGACCCATTTTTACTTTGGCGATTTTTTCTATCGTTTTCGAAATTTTATCTTTGTCGGCAACGGCCTCCTTCGGAAGAGAAAGATTTAATTCGTTGAGAATATCCACTGCCTGGTGCAGGGAGTCAAACATGAACGAACCCGGATCAATCTCCCGGCGTTTCAGTGCGGAAAAAACACTTTCGAGGGATTGACAGATTGTTTCGATATCGGTCTGGTTGACTGCCCGGGCGGCGCCTTTCAAGCTGTGGGCCTCACGGAACACCGTTTCTAAGATCCCCGCTCTAACCTGAGGCTCCGGGTCTTTTTCCAAATCAATCAGGCCCGATGTGATATTCTTCAGGTGCTCGTCCGCCTCAAGCTTGAAGGTCGAAAGCAGTCTTTTTGCGAATTCATCCGTTTTGCTGACCATAACCATCTCTCAGTTATAAGTTTCAAGTTTCGAGTCTCTGGTTTCAACTTGAACCTTTCAACTTTAAACTTTAAACTTTTTTTTACACCTTATAAAGCTTCACAATCTCCTGCAATCTCTTTCCCAGGTTATGGAGATCATGGGCGGCCTTCTCCGTCTGCTTCGTGCTGGATGCCATCTGAATGCTCGATTCCCTGATGTTCTCCATCGCCGAAACGACCTGGTCCATCCCAATAAGCTGCTGCTGGCTCGATGCGGCAATCTGGATCGCGGCATTGGTCGCTTCCGAAACGCTCTCCGCCAGAACATCGATCGATTCACCGGCCTGGGTCGAAAGCTTTACGCCCTCCTCAACCGCTTTGCTGCCCTGTTCGGTTGCCATAACCGCCGAACTGATGGCTTTCTGAACATCAAAGAGGATATTGCGAACCTGCGTCGTTGCCTGCTTTGACTGCGCCGCAAGACTCCGGATCTCCTGAGCGACCACGGCAAAACCTTTTCCCTGCTCGCCTGCCTTTGCCGCTTCAATGGAAGCGTTCACGGCAAGGAGGTTGGACTGTTCCGCAATGTCGTTTACCGTCGCGATGATTTCACCGATCGCCTGGCTCTGATCGCTTAACCGCACAACCATATCCGCAATGGATTCCATCTGTTCCCTGATGCGGTTCATGCCGTTGACGGTATCTTCAATCGATTTCAACCCGGCCCGTGATATCTCTGCCGTCCGATGGCCCAGTTCGGAGACGTGCTTTGCCTTCTGATTGGTCAGCTCCGCCGTCTGTTTGACTTCCTCCACCGTTGTGGTGGTCTCACTCACCGACGTGGCCGTCTCAGCGGCGCCGGAGGTCAGTTGCGATACGGACGCCATGATTTCGCTCCCGGCTGCGGCAAGGACATTGACGCCTTCTATGATCTGCTGGATCTGACTGCGAAGTTTCTCCACCATCGTTGAAAAGGCATTCCCCAAAGCATCCGCATCGGATAGAGGCGTCACCTTTACCGTCAGATCACTTGTGGCAATCTTCTCCGCTATCTGCGCTTTTTCCTTGAGAGACTGAATCATCATGGTAAATGCCCGGGCAAGAGAACCGATTTCATCCTGACGCGACCCGGAGGTCACATCGACAGCCAGGTCTCCTTCGGCAATCTTATGCGAGGCTTCTGCAAGGGTGCTCAAGGGGCGGGCGAGGCTGCGAGCAAAAAAGTAGAAAAAGGCAGAAGCCAGAATAAGGAAGACTATCCCCACTGTGATGATCACATTTCTCGTAAAGCTGGCAGGGGCAAACAGTTCATCTGTTGGAATGGCCGCTACAACGCTCCATCCGGTGGCGGGTACAGAAACAATAGCGCCTACTTTTTTTATTCCTTCTAATTCATATTCTGTGACACCTGATTTCACCTGGTCGGTCATTGATGCCACAGGCTCCATTCCCTTGATCTGGGAAATCTTCACTTTCAATATATTTTCCTTTACAGGATGGTAAACATAGAGGTTGTTTTTGTCCACAATGTATATATAGCCGGTTTTGCCTATTTTTATTTTGTCGATGATATTGGTTAGATATTTGAGTTCCATGGCCATCACTACGGCTCCGATGATCGCCTTCCCGCTGGGTTCGTAGATTGGACAGGCCGCCGTGCAGATGACCCTGCTAGTGGCCCTTGAGATGACGACGGAACCCACATTGGGTATTCCCTTAAACGCCTTTTCAAGATAATCCCTGCCGGAAAGATTGAGCCCCTTGAATTTCCCCTTGTCGGAAGAGGCATAGATGATACTGTTCTTGCCAACCAGCGTGATGCTGGAAAGCCGGTCCCCTTCAGCGTCTTTTATCTTTGTGAGTTCTCTCTGGGCGAGCGCAATCTCTTTCTGGCTGGTCTTTTCTCCCTCTTTGGCCATCTTTTCAGCGGCGGCAATCACGCTGTTTGAATAGGAAACATTCCTGACCGTCATAAGTTGTTCCGTCATGCCGATCCCTATGGCGCCTGCAAGAGCCTCAGCAATGCTGATCATATCGTCTTTTCCCATCTTGGAAATGCTCCGGGAAGATTCATACACCGAAACGACGCCGATAACGATAATGGGAATTGCCAGCGCCAGAAGCCCCCCTGATAAAAGCTTCGTCCCCAATTTAAGATGTTTCATATGCCCTCCTTATCTAGCATCTACTTGCATAAGTTCGCATTGTGTCGTTTCGACCGTAGGGAGAAATCTTTTTCAATGATATTATAGATTTCTCAGTCACTTTGTTTCTTCGAAATGACATGCTTTTTTACAGTTTGGTACTAGCAATGAACATAGATTCATGTCTCTATCTCTTCCTGTACAACGAGTTTCTTATCGGCCAGAAACCTTTCCATATCGAGAACGATGAGTCTTTCACCGGTAATCCCCTTAAGATATTCTGCATAGATACCGGTCATGGTCGAAAGGGGCGGTTGAATTTCATTCACCGGAATTTTGCGGATGCCGATAATCTCGTCGGCAAGAATTCCCAATTCCATGGCGTCTGTTTTTACGACAATCACCTGATTGAGGTTGGCAATCCCTTTTTCAGAAAGGTCGAAAAACTTCTTCATATCTATGACCGTCAGGACCTGTCCCCTGATATTGATCAGTCCGTAAACGAAGGCAGGCGTACAGGGGAGGGGGGTCAGTTCTCTCATGGGATAAACTTCCCGAACAAACTCGGTTTCAATGGCATACGTCTCATGAGAAAGGAGGATCTCCAGAACCTCGAGATCGTCGGTGTCGGGTCCCCCTTTCTCCAGCTCTCGGGCAAGCCTCATTGCTCTTGACCGGAGGACGGTTCTTTTTTTCTCCGGCGTGACCTCAAACGGATTTGCCATAACAAATTCACTCTTTTCCAAAACTCTGTCAGATTGATTTTTCTTTTTTTTCATCTTATCTCCTGAAGACGAATGGCGCCGATAATTTCAGACAACCTTCCCGCAGTCATGCCTTCCGACTCGGGAAGGATTTCATCCGGGGCAACCTTCGAAAGAATATCATTTGCATTGCCGAAGTGTTTCCGCGCTTCAGCGGTTTTCCCCGATCTTAAAGAAATGTTGGCAAGGGCAAAATGCGCCAGGCTAAAATTGCGATCGAGGTAAAGGGCCTTTTTCAGAGATGCCTTCGCCTCTTCAACCCTGTTTTGTTCCTCGAGAATGACGGCGAGGAGATAGCGCAAAACAGGATTACATTTATCGGCAGAGACAGCCTTTTCACACCAGTGAAAGGCGTCTTCAAGCTTCCCCTGATTCGCAAGAATTTTTGTAAACAAAACCATCATTTCCTGGCTGCTGCTGCCGTTGGTAATCAGTGCGCTCAGACTTTCTTCCGCTTCCCGGTAAAAACCCTTCCGGTAAAGGATCGCCGCTTCCTCAAGCGGTGTCAGCGCCGATTGCTTTGGCCTTTCCGGAGCATCATATGGTGCGGTGTGAGGTGGTTTTTCTGATTTACGCGGCTTAACTTTGGGGGGGGGGAAAGGGACAATCTTTTTTTCAATATATTTTGCGATTAAACTCTCCGGCTTTATTTTACGGGTATCCTTTTTATAGAACGTTGAATCCTGAAAACGGACCATGGTAAAGGGTGAATGGGTCAACTGTGATATCTCCACAGGGCTTACGACCAGCCATCCCCCCTCCACAAGAGACCGGAAAAAGCGTTCCGCCGCCTGCCCTACACTATCAAGGGCAAAATACATCAGGACGTTGCGGCAAAAAATTACATCCATGGCATTGGTATTATTCTGGAGTGCGGGATAAACATCCTCTGAAAGATTAAGGTAAGAAAAAGTTACCATCTTCCTGATAGCGGGCAAAAGTCTGAAACGGCTTCCTTTGACCTTTTCAAAATATTTTTCTTTAAAAGATGGCGGCGTATCCCGGAATGACCAATCCGAATAAATCCCTTCATCTGCTTTCCGGAGAGCTGCGGTGTTGATGTCCGTAGCAAGGATGGTAATGTTCCAGTTCTTCAGGTCGGGAATCAGTTTATCAAGCAGGATGGCAAGGGAGTAAGGCTCCTCCCCTGTGGAACATCCGGCGCTCCAGAATCTGAGCCGTTTATCTGTCTTTCTCCGGGCATCGATCAGGGCGGGCAAAACGGACATTTCCAGAAGTTCAAATGCCCTTCTCTCCCTGAAAAAATAGGTTTCACCGACCGTGAGATGGCTCGCCAGAATTTCAATCTGTTTTTGCGTCGGCGTCGAAGCAAGAAGCCACTCAACAAATTCACCAACATTTTCAAAACCGAAATCCGTCATGGCGGTCGCCATCTTCTGACGGAGTTCATTCCTGCTCCTGTTTGAAAAGTGCAAACCGATTTTAGCCGTCAGATATTCGCTCAACCTGGTAAGAAGCGTGTCGGGAATGTTCTTGATGTCAGTCTTTCCGGTCATTCTGCTTCAATTCCTCCATCGCTTCACCCAGCACTTTTTCTTCATGCAGAGAGAGAAAGCGCTCCATGTCATGAATGAAAATCATGCCGCCTTCCTTCTTCATAACCCCTTCAACGTATTCCAGATCGGGAAGGATCTCCCCACCGGCGACAATCTCCTCTTCAGGGACTTCAACCACACCGCTTACGGAATCCACAAGGAGGGCGACGGTGCGCTTTGTTGTTTGTGCAATCATCAACTGGTCGCTCAGTTGCATTTCCTTTTGATGTAACCGGAAACGTTTGCGGATATCAAATACGGGAATAATCCGGCCGTGCATATTAATAACACCGAGAACGATTTCTGGCGCCTTCGGCAAGCTTGTTATCTCAACAACACTTATAATTCGTATGACGGCAGAAAGGAACAGGGCAAATTTCTGATCATCAAGATTAAAGGCAACAAGCCGGATCAATCGATTCATTTGTTTTTACTCCTGCCTTTTCTCATGATCACTTTCACATTTATATTTCATTGTTTTTTTCATGTTTTCCGGTTTATTCTTTGCCAATTTTTCAATCACAACAGAAACCTCTTCAATTTCCGTGACTTTATCAAAAAAATAATCCGCCCCCAGTTCCTCGCATTTCTTCCGGTACTGGGGATACGGGTAATTCGTCAGCATGATGACTCTGATCGACAGCTTTTTGGCTCTGATATCTTTCAAAACTTCCATGCCGCTTTTGCCGGGCAGACGTATGTCCAGGATCACCAAATCCGGTTTCTGCTCGGAGATGGCTGTGATGGCATCCTGGGCATTGTGTGCTTGCCCGACGATTTCAATGCCGGCAATATTGATGAGCATTTGCTGCAGTCCCTTACACACGATCATTGAATCATCAACAATAAGAACCTTCATAATGGACCTCACAAGAAGTAATATTAATCGCATGCTTACACAATCACCATCGCCGGGATTTGTCTGTCAGGGAAACCTGATTCTTTTGTAGGGATGTCCTGACAAGATTTGAGTCGATTGACGTTTTTCAGATGAGGTGATTTTCTAATGCATAGCGGACCAAATCGGAGTTGGTGGTCAATTTCATTTTTTCCATAATGCGGCTGCGGTAGGTGCTGACCGTTTTTTCGCTGATGCAGAGTTCATCCCCGATACCCTTCAAAGATTTCCCTTCTGCGATCATGCACAGGATCTGGAATTCACGGCCTGAAAGGTTCTCGTGAGGCAGTTTGTCGAAGCCATCAAGATTGGAAATCAGTTTCTCGGCAAGAAACGCACTGACATATTTACCGCCGGCATTCACTTTTCTGATGGCTTTTACAAGTTCGTCCGGCGCCCCCTCTTTCATCAGGTATCCCGATGCGCCGGCCTTGACAAACCGCATGGCGTACTGGTCCTCCGGGTGAACGCTCAGAATTAGGACCGGAAGTTTTGGATGCTCGTATCGCAATTGTTTCAATACATCAAAACCGCTCCTGCCTGGCAGCGTGATATCAAGAAGAACGAGCGTGCAGTCCGTCTCTCGAACAAGCGAAAAACACTCCCCGGCGTTCTTTGCCTCCCCCGCAACCTGCATATCCGGTTCGTCTTCGATGATCTGCTTCAGGCCGCGTCGCACCACCGGATGATCATCAACAATGATCACTTTGATCATAACGGGTCTCCCTGTATTCGGGGTATTTTCAGAGTCAGGGCTGTCCCTCCACCGGGCTCGCCACGAATTGAGAGTTCTCCTCCAAAAGCCAGAACACGTTCTTTCATACCAAGCAGACCGAGGGACTCCGGATTCAGAATTTCTTCCTCTGTGATTCCCCTGCCGTTGTCCCTGATCTCAAGAATAAGATTTTCATCCCCGAAAAGACTCTTATCACTTTCTCGTAAAACGACGACAACCTTTGTTGCCCGGGAGTGTCGCGACACATTCGTGAGCGCCTCCTGAAAGATGCGAAACACGGCCGTGGAAGTGGTCTTTTCCAGGTTTACATAGTCGATGGCTGTGGCGAACTCATGTTGGATCTCGGTACGATCCGTGAATTCCTGCACCTGCCACTCCAGCGCGGCTATCAAGCCCAAATCATCCAGAATGGATGGCCGCAGGTCTGTGGCGACACGGCGGACGACCAGGATCAGTTTATTGATTAACTTGTTTGATGCGCGAACCTTGCTCATCATGGCGGTTCTCACTTTATCTGTCTCTGCATCGTACAACTTGGTTAATAGCCATGAGAGATCCATCTTTAATCCGGTCAATCCCCCGCCCAGTTCGTCATGGATTTCCCGGGCAATCATTATCCTCTCTTCTTCACGCACCTGCTGCTGCCGTTCAGCGAGATCTCGCAACTGTTTCTGAGACGCTCTCAATTCCTCCTCCACCCGCCTGCGGTCGGTAATGTCTTCTATCGTCCCTTCGTAATACTGGATATTTCCCTGGTCATCGCGGATTGCCTTTGCATGGATGGAAATCCAGACCAGCCCTTTTGTCGGGTGTTTGAATTGCGCCTCGAAGCCTTTTATCTCTCCCACAGCAGCGATAAGTTTTTGAAACCGCAATCGGTCTTCCGGGTTTGCATAGAGCTGATTTGCGATGTCGGTGACCTTTTCCATCATCTCTTCCGGCGACGCATATCCGCATATCCTCGCAAAGGCCGGATTGATGATGAGAAGACGTCCTGCCGACGTCGATCGGTAGATGCCTTCCACGGTCTTGTCGAAAATTTCGCGGTACTTTTCCTCAGATTGCCTCAGCGCCTCCTCCGCCTTTTTGCGTTCGGTGATGTCATGGTATAGTGCCTGAAACTGGCTTTCACCATCCCAAAGGACTTCTTTGCGAAAGACCTGAAGATGGCGGACGCCGCCATCCTTCCTGATGATGCTTATGACATAATCAGAGGGGGCTTCAAAACCGCGTCGCCTCTGTTCTCTTCTCGTCTGAAACTCGACATAGCTCTTCGGAGAATAGCGCTTCTCGACGGGAGTATTTTTCAATTCCTCAACGCTGTCATAGCCATAGATATCCAGAATTGCCCGGTTGGCGTAAATGGTCTCACCTTCCACGGTCACGATTCGCACCCCCAGCGGAGATTCATCGAGAGAGCGGCGGAAGTTCTCCTCCGACCGATGTCTCGCTTCCTTCGCCTGCTTGCGTTCGGTGATGTCGCGGATTGTTCCGTAATATTCTCTCTCGGGACCGTCCGCACCTTGCCTGAACCCCGAGGTAATGAGTACGTCGATGACTGTCCCATCCCTTCGCCTTAACTTGACAGGCTGTTCCTTGACATAGCCTTGCTTCTCAATAAGGGCCAGCAACGCGGAACGTTCTTCCTGGTTTACATATAAAGAGGAAATGGGCACTTGAGAGAGTTCCTCACGGCTGTCATAATTAAACATTTCCAGTGCGGCATCGTTGAAATCGATCCACTTTCCCTCGATGGTCGTGATGAAGACGCAGTCTCGGGATGTGGCGAAGAATTCACGGTATCGTTTTTCGCTCTCGAACAGCGCCTCTTGTACCCGCCTGCGCTCGGTAATGTCGATCATCACGGTGCGGCATACGGGCGAGTTGCTCTCGTTATCCTGCGCCGCAGCCGCCGTTATATGCGCCCAGAATTGGGCGCCGTCCTTCTTCACCAGTCGCAACTCGCAAATTTGCGTCGCGCCCGTTTCAAAGAGCTGTTTGCGGTGGCGGTAATAGATGTCCTGGTCCTCGGGGATGATAAAACTGGTTAATCGCTTCTTGACCAGTGAGCTTCTCACCATGCCCAACATGTTAGCGGCGGTGAGATTTGCCTCCAGGATCAGCCCTCTTTCGCTTAAGGTGAAATAGCCCACCGGCGCCAGATCGTACAGGTCAAAATACCGTGCCCGTGCCTCTTCCAGTTCTCCCTGTGCCCGGCGCAGTTCCTCACTCTGCATTTCCAGTTCGATCTGTTGCACCTGCAGATCGTGGACCAACTGCCGTACTTCCTCGGGGGAACGCGTCTCCAGATCCGCCGGCATCACAACGGTTTTCGCCCGGAATATCTCCTCCGCCCGCTGACGCAGTGCGTCGCCTTGCGGTGGGATGATCTTTTCTCCTGTCATGAATCGGCCCCCCCCCTTTTTAGAAAGCGATCACTACTTTATTCTTCCCTTGCCCCTTGGCCCGGTACATGGCGGCGTCGGACTCAGACAACAGCTCCCTCATCGTCAAGGCTCCGTCGATCTCGATGAGGCCGATACTCAGGCTCAAAGGAAATACCCGGCCCTCCAGCTCGAAACGATGCCCTTCAATGGCGACACGCAGACGTTCCGCCGCGGAGAGAGCCTCCTTGGTGTCCATCCCGTCGAGGAGGACGGCAAATTCATCGCCCCCCAACCGGAAGACGATGTCCTCCATCCGCATGGCTGTCTTCATCAGGCCGGCAAGGGCAATCAGGACCTCATCGCCGGCACTGTGGCCGACTTTGTCGTTCACCTCTTTGAAGTCGTCGAGGTCCATGTAGAGAAGAGAACTGACCACCCCGCGCTTTGCCCTGGCGATGGTCCGGTTGAGCATGTCTTCCAGGAAGTGTCTGTTCAACAGACCTGTCAGTTGGTCATGAATGGCGAAATATTCCACGTTTTCCTGGTAGCGCTTACGTTCGGTGATGTCGATCATCACGGTGCGGCATATCGGCGCGCCGTCAGCGTCCTGCGCCATGGTCGCATCCATGCGCACCCAGAATTGGGCGCCGTCCTTCTTCACCAGTCGCAACTCGCAAATTTGCGGCGCGCCCGTTTCAAAGAGCAGTTTGCGGTGGCGGTAATAGATGTCCTGGTCCTCGGGGATGATAAAACTGGTTAATCGCTGCTTGACCAGTGAACTTCTCACCATGCCCAACATGTTAGCGGCGGTGAGATTGGCCTCCAGGATCAGCCCTTTTTCGCTCAAGGTGAAATAGCCCACCGGCGCCAGATCGTACAGGTCAAAATACCGCAACCGCGCGGCTTCCAGTTCCGCCTGTGCCCGGCGCAGTTCCTCATTCTGCATCTCCAGTTCGATCTGATGCACCTGCAGATCGTGGACCAACTGCCGCACTTCGCCAGAAGACAGCGCCTCCACGTTTTCCGGCATCCGGGCGGTTTTTTTCCGGAATATCTCCTCTGCCCTCCGGCGCAGTGCGCTGCCTTGCGGCGGGGTAACTTTTTCTCCTGTCATGACTCGGGTCCCCCCCCCCCTTTGATGACCCCTCTGCTGTGATGATCCATTCCCACACCAGCCCCCACCCTTCCCTTGAAGGGGAGGGAGCCTTTACTTTTCATCATTTTACGAAATATGCAAGAATGCCCCGCTCTGTGAGCGGGGATGAATGGCAGATGCTGCGCAGGCTAAAGCCTGCGTCTACCCATTCAGAAGCCCCGCCCTGTGGGCGGTGTTCTTCACTGGTCGTTGTTCAATGCTTCCCTCTCCGTCGTCGCAATGGCGTAAATCAGGCCGGCGTCATTGACCAATGCCGTGGCGGTGAGCCGTACTTCCACGATCTTGCCGTTTTTGGCGACCCGCTGGGTGTGGTAGGGTTCGAGAGCCTCGGTCCGAACCAGTTGCTGCACATGGGTCTGCTCTTCTGCGCGCTGCTTCTCCGGGATCAGGTCGCGGATGTTCATGGCCAGCGCCTCGGCCTCGCTCTAACCGTACATCCGCTGCGCCGCCGGATTCCAGGCCAGGATGCGGCCCTCCAGGTCCTGAACCGTGATAGCGTCCAACGAGTCCCGCACCACAACGGCCAGACGGCGCAGGGTCTCGGAGTCCCGCAGCGTCTCCCGCGCCTTCTTCATCTCGGTGATGTCGAAAAAAGTGAGCACCGCCCCCTCGATGACATTTTCCAGGGTACGATAGGGCCGGATACGGAGGAGGTAGCAATCGCCGGCTTTGGTCCGCACTTCCATCTCTTTGGGAACCAGGGTATCCAATACCCCCTGCGTGTCTTCCAGCAGGCCGTTATAGCCTACGAGGTTGGAAACGATGTGGCTTACCGGTCGCCCAACGTCCGTCTGGATCAGGTTGATCAGTTGGGTGGCAGTGGGGGTGAAGCGCCGGATGCACATGCGATGGTCCACAAAGATGGTGGCCACTTCCGTGCCGGCCAGGAGGTTGTTCATGTCGTTGTTTGCCCGGGAGAGTTCGGAGATCTTCTGCTGCAACTCGGAGTTGACCGTCCCCAACTCCTCGTTGATCGATTGCAGCTCTTCCTTGGAGGTCTCCAGCTCTTCGTTGGTGGATTGCAATTCTTCGTTCACCGACTGCATCTCCTCGTTTGCGGATTTGAGCTCTTCGCCGGACGTCTCCATCTCCTCGATCATGTTCTGGAGATGTTCCTCCCTGGCCCGCAGCTCCTGCTCCAGCACCGCCAGCCGGGCATCGCTGTCGGCGGGTTGATCGCTTGCACCGACGTCCTTCCTCCCGGCCTTTCCGGAGCGGACCTTTGCCGCCGGCGCTTCCTCAAAGCTGACCAGAAACAGATCTGGGGCGGCGGTTGCCTCCGGATGGTCCTTGTCCCAAGCCTTCCCCGGGCCGGTCGCAGGACCTGAGGGGCCTGCGGCCAGAGGCCGGACTCTCAGATTGACGTTGATGAAATCGCCGTTGGATTTAATCCGCAGGCCCTGGTGGCGCGCCTGCTCTTTGTGGGCAGCCGCTTTGTGCAGGGCCGTGGCCAGCTCCCGCCGTAGCCCCTCGCGGGCCATTCTGGTGACATTCAACCCGGCGTCGCCGGGGGCCGGTTCCAGGTATCTCCCTGTCCGGCCGTGGATATAAAGAATATCGCCGCGCTCATTGACAACTACGCCGGCGGGAGCGTATTCGTGGAGCAGGGCCTGCTCGGCAAGCTCGCGCAAGGGGATTTTGCCCGCTTCGCCGCGTTCTGCTTTTGAAGGACCCGGGGCAGCCCCGCCTTTGGTCAGAGGCGGGATGACCGTGCCCATTCCCGGGCGCAGGGCGCCCGGGGTGTCGCCTTTGCGTTGATAGAGCTTCGATTTGCGGTCCAGTGGCGCAAAGAGGTCCAGAAATTCCCCAACTGTCTCGGAGGTTCCCAGAAACAGGGCGCCCCAGGGGTTCAGGGCGTAATGGAACAGGGAGATGAGCTTCCTTTGCAGTTCTCCATCCATATAGATTAAAAGGTTCCGGCAACTGATCAGGTCGAGCTTGGAAAACGGCGGGTCTTTGATGACGTCCTGCTCGGAAAAGACCAGCAGATCGCGAATGCTTTTCAGGATGCGGTAGCCGCCGGTCTCCGGGTCATGGGTGAAAAAGCACGCCAGCCTCTCCGGCGAGACGTCGGCGGCGATACTGGCCGGGTAAACGCCGACTCGGGCCACAGCGATGGCGCGGCTGTCAATGTCGGTGGCGAACACCTGCACTTTGAAGGCCTGTTTCAGCGCATCTATTCGCTCCTGGAGCAGGATGGCGAGAGAATAGGCCTCCTCGCCGGTGGAGCATCCCGGCGACCAGACGCGGATCGCTGCGCCCGCAGGCTTTCCGGTAAAGAGCTTCGGGATGACCTTGTCTTCGAGAGCCTTGAAGGCTTCAGGGTCCCGGAAGAAATTGGTGACGCCGATCAGGAGGTCCCGGAAGAGGGTTTCCACCTCCGTCTGGTTTTGCTGCAGGTAGCGCACGTACCCGTCCAGCCGGTCGATCTGATGGACGGCCATGCGCCGTTCCACGCGACGGATCATGGTGTTCCGCTTGTAGAGGGAAAAGTCATGGCCTGTCTGGGCGCGCATGAGGATACAGATCTTTTTCAGGAGGTTTTCCGCCTTGGGGGCCGGGGGTTGAATCGGGCTGGGATCTTTGCCAAAGGCGCGGGAGACGTAGGCAATGAGTTGGGCCGGCATCTCGGCCGGCGGCAGGACATAGTCCGCCAGACCGGTGGCGATGGCGCTCCGCGGCATGCCGTCGTAAGCCGTGGATTCGGGATTCTGAACCATGAGCATGCCCCCTTCGCCCTTGATCGCCCGTACACCCTGCGTGCCGTCGCTGCCGGTGCCGGAGAGGACGATGCAGATCGCCCGCTCGCGCTGGTCCTGGGCAAGGCTGCGGAAGAAAAAGTCGATAGGAAGGCGCATGCCGCGGGGGGAGGTCTGTTCCAAGAGTTGGAGCGCCCCGTTCAGTAGTGCCATATCCCGGTTGGGCGGGATAATGTAAACGCAGTTGGGCCGGACCGCCATCCCGTCCTCGATCTCGTAAACCCTCATCCGCGTATAGCGCCTCACCAGCTCGGTGAGGATGCTCTTGTGATCCGGGGCCAGGTGCTGCACCAGGACAAAGGCCATGCCGGGATCGACGTCGGCGGGCATGCCGGAAAAGAAGGCCTCGAACGCCGCCAGCCCCCCGGCCGATGCGCCGATGCCGACGATGGGGAAGCCAGCCTGCTCGTGGCTGAATGTGTCTTGCTCGGTCGGAGTTTCAACGGCTTTGTCCGGCGGGGTCTCGACCGCTGCGTCCGGCTGCGCCTCTTCAGCGCTCGGAATGGTTTGCTTCCTGGGCACGGTCTTCTTTGTTTTCATCCGGTTCCTCCTGTTCAATGCCGGCAGCGCCTTGCTTGCCTGCGCCCTATCGGGGATGCCTTGCACAGGGCGTAACCAATGCGGCGGGAAGTCGTCAATATTCACGGATTATTCAAACCGGTATCCCTTCTCACTGAGCAATAAAAGGCATGCATCCACAACGGCGCCATCATAGAGGACGCCTTTGTTTCTTGAGATTTCATCCATGGCCACATCGATCCCGCGGGCCGCCCGATAGGGACGATGGGACGCGATGGCCTCCACGACATCTGCCACCGCCAGGATCCGCGCCTCCAGGAGAAGCTCATCTCCCTTAAGCCCGTTGGGATAGCCGGAGCCGTTCATGCGCTCGTGGTGCTGAAGAATCACATCGGCGACCGGCCAGGGAAATTCAATATCCTTGAGAATCTCATAACCGGACTGCGAGTGCGTCTTGATCAGGCTGAACTCGATCTCCGTCAGTTTTGTGGGCTTGCTCAGGATCTCCGCCGGCAGGGCGATCTTGCCGATGTCATGAATGGTGGCGGCAATGCGCACGAAGTCCAGCCGGTCTGCCGACAGTCCCATTTCCGTGGCAATCGACCTGGCCAGATCGGCCGTCCGGCGCTGATGGCCTGCCGTGTATGGATCTTTCGTCTCCACGGCCATAGAGATAGCCTGAACCGTGCCTCCCAGGGCCCTTCTGAGCCGTTCAACACTCTCTTTCTGTTCTGTGATGTCATCAGCGATGCCGTCAAAATAAAGAATCTGTCCCCCTTCATCACGAACCGCCTGTATGGTCACGGAAACCCAGAAGACGCTCCCATCCTTTTTATTAATCCGAGTTTCATGGTTCCTGACGACCCCCTGCTTTTCCAGCAACGCTTTAATCTTCATACGTTCTTCCGGAGGGACAGAGTGCTGGCGGGCGATGTCGGTTATGCCGGCGATGACTTCCTCCGGGGAATCGTATCCGAACATCCTTGCCATGGCCGGATTGGCCATGATGATGCTTCCCGCCGGCGTTGCCCTGAAAATGCCTTCCTGTGTGTTTTCAAATATGCTCCGGTATCTCTGCTCGGCCTGACGAAGCTCTTCCTGTGCCTGCTTCATCGCGGTATCGTCGCGGATGCATTCGATGGCCGCAATAATCTCGCCCTTTTCATTCCGCAGGGCGGACGCCGTTGCCGAAAGATGCGTGTTGTCGCCGTGTATGCCCGGGGTGAAGGATTCACCGAAAAGAACGTCCCCCCTCCTTTCAAAGTTCGAATATTTATTTTCCCTTTCCGGGTCCGGATGAAGGACCAGGTCGATCAGGAGCGGTTTTCTTTTCCCATAGAAAGGCAGGGCGTATTCACGATTTCCTTTGCCCAGCATCTCTTCGGCACGGCCGCCGGTCATCGCCTCCATGGCCCGGTTCCAGGCAATGACTGTGCCGTCCTGATCGACAACCAGCGTTGCGTCCGGTAAAAACTCGATGATACCTGCCATGCGCCTCTCGGAAGACCTTAGCGCCTCTTCCGCCCGCCTGCGTTTGTTTCTTGATGCGGCCTCTCTCAACTCCCGCCCGATGGCGGGGACAAGACGGGACAGATTGTCCTTCATGATATAGTCATGGGCGCCGGCTCTCATAACCTCCACGGCCGTCTCCTCGCCGATCGTCCCGGAGACGATAATGAAGGGAAGATCGACCCCCGTTTCTTTCAGCAGGGCCAGGGCGGCCAGGCCATCAAACCGCGGGAGCTTGAAATCGCACAGGATGAGGTCCCAGGTCTTTTCCATGAGGGCCTTCCGCATGGCCTCGGCCGTCTCAACCCGGTCATATTCGGGCTCATAGCCGCCCTTTTCGAGGCTGCGGATCAGCAGCAGGGCGTCGTCTTCCGAATCTTCTACCAACAAAACACAAATGGGCTTGCTCATATTCAAGACCTCTATTTTTCTTGATAAAATGTGACCCCGTTTCCAATTTCCTATTTTCCCGGCGGCGGCTCATTCCGGAGAAGCCGGTAAATTCCAATTTAAAATGCCCCCTTCTCATGTGTCGTATCTTGTGAAGCGTGAAGCGTCACGCTTCATGCTCCCGGCTTTTCCTTCGTTTTTCGCCGTACATCCGCTTGTCCGCAGTGACCATGAGTTCATCGATCGAACGGGGATCCTCCGGACGATAGCAGGAACAGCCGGCACTGACCGAGAGTCTGTATGTCCGGTTTTCCCGATCATTACGCATGTCAATCCGTTCCTGCAGCCGGGCCATATAAATACCGGTGTTTCCTTCCGTCATATCGACGGCAAGAACTGCAAATTCATCCCCGCCGATCCGCGCGATGATGTCGGATGACCTGAAGGTCTCTTTGAGAACCGTCGCCACCTCAATGAGGGCGTCATCTCCCTCTTTGTGCCCCAGGTTGTCGTTGATCCATTTCATTCGGTCCAGATCGAGATAGAACAGCAAAAGGTCCTTCTTCGTCCTGTCGGCGATCTTCAACTGCTGTTCCGCAAGGGCTAAAAATCCCCTCCTATTGAAAAGACCCGTAAGCTGATCCGTAAAGGATAACGCCCGGATTTCATCCTCCATCTTTTTACGTTTTGTAACGTCATCGTAAATTGCAACGATTTCGCCGGAAGTCATTACATATACGTTGGTTTCGACCCAGCAAGATATACGGTTGTCCCGGTACAGGGATTCCGGGTGATGTTTATGCGTTCTCGTCTTCCATGAATCCTGCAAAACGTCGAGCAAACCGATTTCCCTCACGCCGGGGAAGACTTCCATGACCGTTTTTCCGACGATGTCCTGTCTTTGTACCTGGCTGATCCGTTCGCCGGCCGGGTTGATGTCGGTAATGATAAAGTCCTCCCCTTGATCTTTTGCCCGATAGGTAATAACGCCGCTGTTCATGGTATTGAACAGTTCGCGGAAGCGCGTCTCACTTTCTCGCAACAATTCCGCCGACCGGGCTGTCCCATAGTTGACGATAAGCGGGATGATGATAAACGTGCAGACCAGCAGGGTCAAAATAATGCCGGCAGCCCTGTAAAGAAAAATCCTTTCTGTCCGGCCCATAACCAGAATGGACCATCCATCCGGATCAAAAATCTTGCGGGAAGCGAGATACCGCTTACCGTATAATGTAATATCCATTCCGTCAGTAATTTCCCGCGTCAGAACCGCCTCGAACGGTTTCTCGCCAAACTGACAGGATGCAAGCAACGTTCGTTCGATCTCAGGGCTTACTGGCCATAGACTCTTCAAAAGCATCTCTTTAATGTTGGAAAGAAAAATAATGCCGTGGGCATCGACGAAGAAAAAGGGGGAAGAACCGCTCAAGGCGGCTTCCATCTCATCGAGCTCCATTTTCATGGCCACAACACCGATAATGGCGCCTTTTCCATCCCGAACAGGATGGCTCGAATAGAAGCCTCTTGTCGATGAGATGGTCCCTACGGCAAGTGATCGCCCCCTGTTGCCATTGATCGCCTGCTCAAAATTAGGACCGAACTCGTAGGATTTGCCGATAAAACTGCCCGCATCATTGCGGTTGGACGATGCGATAGTCTTTCCCGTTTTGTCCAGGAGATAACTGACGGTCAGTTTCATGGCTGAGTTGTAGCGATCCAGGACATCGTTCGCCCGGCTGATGTCTTGTTTCTTGCCGGAAATGAGCGCTGAGACAATCCAGGGAGAGCCGGAGATAGCCTTCACGGCCCCTTCGAGTCTTTTAAATTCATCCGCCAGAAGGGTCGAAAATAACGTTGTTGTCGCTTCATTCTCTTTGATGATTTCCTGTTTGGCCATATCGCCCAGATATCCGGTTGCGAACCATCCCGCGCCGGCTGCGGCACAAAGGATAACAAGATATACGGTTAACCATCTGTAATGTAATACATTTATTTTTCTCATGACAGCCTATCTCGTTTCACACCGACCGCATCGAAGAAACCTCCAATCTCCGACTCGCAAGCAATCATCAACCTTCAGATTGCCCGCATCTTTCTTGTCCCAGGGTATTCGAACTGTTGCCATCGGCAGATCAACACCCCCCTTACCTATCTGTTCACTCATAGCTTAATCTACTAATCGTTTTTCGTCAATTCCTGCCTTGTTCACACTTCACCGCACCAGACTCGCACTTCAGGCAATCGTAAAATACAACGTCGCTCCTTTTCCAATTTCCCCTTCCGCCCAGACCCGCCCGCCGTGGCGGTTGATGATCCGCCGGACCGTCGCCAGGCCGATCCCCGTTCCGGCGAATTCCTCCGTCGTATGCAGACGCTGAAAAGCGCCGAACAGCTTGTTCACGTAGGCCATATCAAACCCGACGCCGTTGTCACGGACATAATA
The DNA here is from genome assembly GCA_043805145.1 of Pseudomonadota bacterium. Classification (GTDB taxonomy): domain Bacteria; phylum Desulfobacterota; class Syntrophia; order Syntrophales; family Fen-1087; genus JAPLJM01. Next base: position 45,630 of record JAZDIK010000126.1, read on the forward strand.
GACGGGGTCTCCATCCTTGACGGTCGCGCCGAATTCGATCCGGGGCTGCGCCTGCCTGCCCGTGAACTTCCAGGCATTGTCCAGCAGGTTCGACAGTGCGATCTGCAGCAGGCGTTGATCGCCCTGGATAACGACGCCGTCCTGAACAACCCAGATTACACTCCGGTCGGGGGCGCTCTCCTGAAGCTTCCGCGCTGTCTTTCGGATCATATCGCTCAGATCGATGGATTCACACTTGAATTCAAACCGGGTCACATGCGAAAGTTTCAGCATGTCATCGATCAAAAAACCCATGTGCTGCGTCGTCTTGCACACGCGCTCCAGATATTTCCTGCCCGTTTCATCCAGCGGTCTGTCCTGATAATCTTCCAGCAGGGCATTGCTGAAGCCTTCGATACTGCGAAGCGGCGCCCGCAGATCGTGGGAGACGGAATAACTGAAGGCTTCCAGTTCCTTATTGACGGCATCGAGTTGGGCGGTGCGCTGCAATACGCGCGCCTCCAACTCCTCGTTGAGTCTTCGGATTGCTTCCTGAGCCGCTCTCTGGTCTTCCAGCAAGCTCAGTAGGGCCTTGCGCGACTGGTCAGCCGCTGCCAGCAACCGCTGCAATTGCTCCTTGTCCATTTGCAAATGCTGCTCGGCCTGTTTGCGCCCGGTGATGTCCATGAAAATTCCTTGTACGACCTTCTGTCCTGCATATTCAATATTGGTTCCCGTTATATCAACGGGGATGGACGTACCATCTTTTCTTAATATTTTCGTATCGTGACAGGAGTCTGCTGTGCCTTTCACTATTTCCTTGAAAGCATGGATGACCTTTTCGAGTTCTTCTTGCGGGTGAATCTGAGTTGTGTTCATGCCCAGCAGCTCTTCCTTCGTATAGCCCAGCAGCTTTTCCGCCTTCTTATTGGGAATTATATACTTTATTCCCTCTATTTTCCTTTTTTCTCATACCTAACCTATTAATATCACTGCGATATAAAAATAAATGAAAATAATTAAAAATAATCCTTGACATCTTGATTGTAATGATGTAATCTGTAATCAAGAAAACAAAATAAAGGAGAATCAAAAAATGGAACGATACATCACGATTACAGGATGGAGCAAGCAGCACCGACAAATGGAGCTTAACCCAGAGATAGATCATACTTTTTACGAGAGAGGGGTTGCCGAGACCGGATACGTGGTCTATCGATATAATCAAGATGGGACAAAAACACATCTCCCCATCGATCCCGACGAGCAAATCACGCTGAAAAGATGTGCCGAGATTTTGGCCGATGCGGAACGCCTTACAGGCAATACCTATAGCCGGATCGACATTGAGGATGATAAGTTTGCCGATGATCGGACAACCATCAGCCGTAAAAAATATATTTACTCCAAAAAACACAATCGGCTGACAATATGGGAGGGAAAACGTGACCTTATGCCAATTTATGAAAATTACAATGGCGTTATTACTAGGGATCGTGATGCCCTGGCTGATTGCTTGCTTTAAAAAAAGGAGGTTAAAAAAATGAAAATGAAAGAAATTATTGAAAAAGCGGTCAACGATTGGGATCGCGGAGAAATCAACCAACTTATCCGAGTCGCTTACTTTTTGGGCCGGGAGTCGGCAACACAAGCGATCTGTAATGCTCACAACGCGAGAATAGCCGCCATGCGTAAAAGAGCCAATGAATGCCGTTATCACAATATGGCCCATGCTATTATCGACTCTATTAATGGCGACGGGAGAAAAATTGACGATGTGATCTACAGCCCTGACTATGCGGGAGATTTTGGCGGCGAATTTGGAAACGATGAATTTAATGGAGATATTGCCGTACTCGTAAAGGAGGCTTAAAATGGCAATCACATGGAAAAGTATCGGTTTATACGAGCATCCGGCAAAGCATAACAAGGGTGTCTTTGGCAGGATAGTGTTACATGATAGTGGAATATACTCTTTGATGGTGGGCGGCTCAAATATGTCTTGTCCGCCTGCCTGGGCGGCAAAAATCCACCACGACGAAGGCGATGAGAAAGAAAGCGCCATCATCATCCGCAACGTCCCGGAGTCATTGCGTAAGGCATTGAAAATCAAGGCCATGCAGGAAGATAAAACCATGCAGGGATTGATCTTAGAGTTAATCACCCGGTATGTTGGAGAAAAGCAAGGAGAGTAATCATGCCGGATAAAATCACAGTGAGCACGTTCCAACTTTTTCAGATGTTCCCGGACCAGGAGACCGCACGAAAATACCTGGAGTCCCGATTGTGGCCGGACGGAGTTAAATGTCCATTCTGTGGACGGAGAAACAACATAACTGTCCGTAAAAATGGATTTTACCGATGCAACCAGTGCAAAAAAGATTTTACGATACGCACGGGTACGATTTTTGAGCGCTCGCACATACCCTTGCATAAATGGGTATATGCCATGTACCTGCTCGTTACCGCCCGGAAGGGAATTTCCTCTCTGCAACTGTCCAAAGAAATTGGAATTACTCAGAAATCTGCATGGTTTGTCCTTCATCGTCTGCGGGAAGCGTGTGGCGATAATTTGACGATACTCAGCGGAATTGTCGAGGTAGATGAAACGTACATCGGCGGTAAGGAAATCAATAAGCATGAGTGGAGAAAAATCAAGTCCGGGCGTGGCACTGTCGGTAAAAGTGCCGTGCTCGGAATGAGGGAACGCGGAGGCCGGACGGTTGCAATGACCATTCCGGATGTTGATACGGCAAATATCCACAATGCGATTCATGCTCGTGTTGACATCGGATCGACACTGCACACCGATGAGGCCGCAGCCTATAACAGCCTGGACGGTTTGTTTTATCGACTTGAAACCGTCAATCACAGTGCAGGGCAATATATTAAAAACGGAATCGGCACTAACAGCATCGAGAGTGTTTGGGCTGTGCTTAAGCGTGGCCTGCACGGTGTCTATCATCACGCAAGTAAAAAGCATTTGGGCCGCTACGTTGATGAATTTACGTTCCGGCTCAATGCCGGAAATGTGAAAATACACACCCTTGATCGGCTTAATAGTTTTGTGACTGCTACTGCGCGAAAACGATTGACCTACGAGAGATTGACCCGATGAAAAAAACCGTGCCTCCCGAACTAGATAAAATTGTTGATATTGTGCTGTCATATCGTCCTATAAAAAAATCAAAACAGAAAAAGAAAAAACGTCGTAAAAAATCTCAAAGGGAGTCAACTATATAATTCCCTTCTTATTTGCCTCCAGAAATTTTCCCATAGCGTCAGCAATCACTATTGCGTCAACCGAATTGTCTAATAAGGCCCGGTATTTCTCCTCGCTTTCACGCAGAGACACCTCCATCCGTTTGTACTCGGTGATGTCGCGCATGATGTGGACAAATCCGGTAGTCCGGCCGTCGACCCCCTTGACGGGATCGACCACAACGAAGAATGTTTTTTGCCCCGCCAACAGTTCCATCGTTTCCCGCCTGCCGCTCTTGCGGGCACGAACCAACGGACAGCCCGGGATGTGGTCATCGGTCCGGTGAATAAGCCGGTGGCATTCTTCACCCACCAGGGAGCTTGTATCCCTGCCGAGAAAATCGGCAAATGTCCGGTTGCATTGTCTGACGGCGCCGTCTGTCCCCAGAAGCGCCATCGGATCGAGCATGGCGTCGAAGATGACCTGCCACCGCTCATGAGCAGCCTGCGCCGTCTTCTCGGCCCCGTGTTGCGTCCGGACCTCTGTTTTCTTCATCATCTTACGGCCCCTTTTCGCCGGCGTCCGGTTCCGCACGCGCGTAGCGGGGCGGTCGGCCGTCTTCGGCCAGCAGTTCGTTCACCTCACGCTTGAGATCAAGAATGCGCATCTCGCGGCCCAGCGTGGCCTCATGCCAGCGGCGCAGCTCGTCCAACTGTTCGGCAAGCTTCTCGTCAGCCCGCTTGCGGTCGGTGATGTCAATGCTCATACTCATGGCACCGACAATTTTACCCGTTGCATCATGGAATGGCGCCGTTGAGACACTGATATCAATCGACGCACCATCTTTTCTCTGGCGACGGAGTTCAACTCCCAGGAACGTGTTGCCTCCTCGTATTTTCTCTCTCAATAAATTACGCTCATTCAGTTTGTCTTTAGGAAAATAGGGAAGAAATTTTCCAAGCACCTCTTCTGCGCACCAACCGAACATCTTTTCAGCCGCGGGATTCCACAGGGTCACGTTCCCGTCTGTGTCAAGTACTATAACCGCGACAGGAGATCCTTGAATCAATGTTCGCTGCGATTCATTACTCTCCCGCAGCGTCTCCTCCGCCCTCATCTGTTCGGTCATGTCATCGAAAACGGCTACAATTTCACCAGATGGCAGTTTGTATACCCAGTTTTCCACCCAGAACGTCAGGTGACCATCTTTATACGGGGTCGCGGGATAAAACTCTTCTTTCCCCGTTTTCCATACCTGCTGAAAAACCTGGAAGAGACCGAGCTCCTTAACCCCCGGAAACACGTCGCATACGCTTTTTCCGATAAAATCCGTGTAAACATGGGTGATCTTCTGTCCGGCCTCATTGAGGTCCAGGATGATGAAGTCTTCTCCATCATCCCTTGCCTGATAGATCGCCACACCGCTTCTCATCATGTCGAACAGTTCCCGGAAGCGTAATTCGCTGGCTTGAAATTCTTTCTCCGCCCGCAGCCGGTCCATGATCTGTTGAGTGATTGCCTGCTTCCTGATATAGATGAGAAACACAGTGATGAGCAGGAACAGGAGAACGGAAATAGCCGTCGTCTGGATATAGAATGCAGACCCTGATTGTAAGATGGTGCCGCTGTCCCGCCCTACGAAGACACTCCAGCCGTGACCAGCCACGGAGGCGAAGGAAATGTAACGTTTCATCCCACCGAAGAGGGGGTCTTCAACAACAAAGGATTGATTCTTTCCGGCTCTCGCATCATTGATTAAGGAATAGAACGGATAGGGGGTTATTTTCTTATCATAAACAAAGCGGCTGCTGTAAACCAGATTGCCTTTCCGGTCGGTGACGCTGATTGATGAGCCGGGACCAAGCGACACCCGCTGAATGATCTTACTCAGCTTGATCATCCGCTGGGTATTCGCCAGGATGCCGATGACCTTCCCTTTTTCATCAATAAGTGGGACGCCGACGGTGACGGCAAGATCCTTCTCACCAACGACCCGCAGCAATGCATCTGAGACATAGGGTTTCCAGTCTTTATTGATACTCCTGTACCAATCCCGGTGAGCGAAGTTCTTTCCTAACACCTCTGGAAACAAGGAATAATTGGACCAGAGCGTTCCATGACTGTCTGTAATGAGCACGCTGTCGATGCCGGGGGTGTTTTTTGTAAGGCTGTACAAGTGCTCCCTTGCCTTTTCGACATTTTTCTCCCGGACGGCCTGGAGCAGGAGCGGCCGGTTGGCGTAGGACTCCATGGTTTTGATAATGATCTGAAGATGCTCTTCCAGAATCAGGGAGGCAAGATTGGCGGTAGCCCGATCCTCTTTCAGTGCCTGTTCCGTGGCACTCTTGTCATGCTCATAGCACAGGAAGAAGGTTGTCAGGGAAAGGAAGAGAAAGGCCGCCAAAATGAGCAATGTGAGATTCCGGCGTTCTGTAAACCAGGCATGAGAGGGAACGGTCTTGTTATCCGGAGGGGTTGTCATGGATCACATCCACACGGGTTAACGGGTTCAGCCATACTGTGACCGGATCACAGAAGGTATGGCACAGTAGGTCTGTAAACGAAAGAGCCCTGTCTCATCACCATAGACAGGGCTCAAATAACCGCGAATGACCCCTGAATGGGGCGAGTTCCCAGAAGAATGCGTAAAAGACGACTACGCCAAGCTCGCTTTTTATATGTGCCAATAATTGAATAAAGTCAAATAAATAAATTGGATATGAAGAGGGGTTTTGAAATGAATCAGAAAGGGTTCACGTTCTTCCACATTTTCCTGTCCTCCTGGCGGGGAGTTTCCCGGGTAATCACATCACAGCCAAAGCGTTCAGGGCGTGATGCACAGCGGGAAGAGACGAATTTCATTGACCCCGTTCCCTGCCGGTGCTATGCATATTCTATACAGAGTATCGTAAGTCAGCGTCGCGAAGTCATTCCCCGACTTGATCGGGGAATCCTGAAAACACCAGATCCCCGTATCAAGTACGGGGCAGGCGTCCGGTCAGGCGGGCGATAAAAACAGCCTGATACAACAGGTGGCGTTGTGTATAAAAAAGCAACAGGAGCTTGTTTTCATGCCTGAGATTCTCAAGATCCTTCTCACGATTCTTGCCGTTATCGGCGCCGTGATCCTTGCCCTGTGCATTGCCGGCTGGAAAATGAAAAAGGCTTGCGACTTCATCATCCGGGATCTGAAGGAGAAAAAAGCGCTTGATCCGGCCTCCGCAGTGGAGTTGCCTTACGCCAAAAGTCCGCTGATTAATATCGGCTTGCGGGACTACCGGCCCCGGGCGCTGGAGGAACTCGTCAAGCAAGACATCGTCCGTCTGCTGGAGGGGAGGCGATACTATCTGCGCGAAGGTCACAAACTCCGTGCAACGGACGGAGGGACGGCGGGATAGGATAGGATAGAGCGGCAAAGAAAGCCGTTCCGTACGCAGCGCCGGACGCCCGGCAGGCAGCATTAAAGAAGGGGAAGAAAACCCGGTTTTCTTCCCCTTCTTTTGTGACAACCATTCATGCCTGTGAGGAAGGGGCGCAAAGCATGAAAATGGTCTTCTTTATAAAGAGCCGATCCGCCCTTTACTTACCCAGCATTAAGTTGGGCAGCCAGGTGACGGTCTCCGGAAACATGGTGCAGATGATGACCCCGATGGTCTGAAGGATCAAAAACGGCACGACGCCCCGGTAGATGTGACTGAGCTTCACATCCTCGAGCCCGAGCCCCGACAGGTAGAACAGGGCATAGCCGAAAGGCGGCGTCAAAAACGACATCTGCAGATTGATCGCCAGCATGGCGACAAACCAGAGCATGTCAAAGCCCAGCGCCTGCGCAACGGGCAGAAAGATCGGAAACGTGATCATGACGATCCCGATCCAGTCGATAAAGCATCCCAGGATCACGTAGATGACCATAACCAGGACGTAGGTGCCCCATTTTCCGAGGCCGAGGCCAAGCAGTGTATCGACAATGGCCTTGCCGCCGCCCAGGCCGAGGAAGACACCTGTGAAGCAGGTCGCGCCGACAATGATCATAATGACCATTGTTGTGGTCCGCGATGTCTGGTAGAGACAGTCGGCGAAATTCCGCCAGGTCAACTTTCGATAGGCCAGGGCCATGAGAAAGGCGACAAAGGCCCCGACGCCGGCGGCTTCCGTCGGCGTGGCGATGCCGAAGAAGATCGCCCCGAGAACGCAGAAAATCAGCGCCAGCGGCGGAACGGCATAACGCAGCGAGTCCGTAACGCGCTTGAAGAACGGAATCAGCGCCAGCTCAGCCGGGGGCACCGGTGGGCCGATCTTCGGGTTGATGCCGCAGCGAAGGGCGATGTAGATCATGTACAGGACCCCCAGCGTCACACCCGGAACAACACCGGCCATGAGCAGCTTTCCGGCCGACAGGGAGGCCTGGTCGGCCATCATGACGAGCATGATGCTCGGGGGAATGAGGATCCCCAGAGAACCGCCGGCGGCGATCATCCCCGTCGTTATCTCCTTCTGATAGCCATAACGCAGCAGCATCGGCCCGCACAGAAGCCCCATCGTCACGACCGAGGCGCCGATGATGCCCGTACAGGCGGCAAAGACGATGGCGACCGCAATCACGGCGAGCCCCACACCGCCCCGGATCGGGCCGAGCAGGATCCGCAGGGCCCCGAAGAGCGAGTCCGCCACCCCTGACATCGTCAGGAAGTTCCCCATGAGGATGAAAAGCGTGATGGCAACGAGCACGAAGTTGTCCATCGTGCCGAAGATCCGGTCCATGAAAATGCCGAAGAAGTGGGGTCCGATGAAAATAAGACCGAACACGGCGCCGACGCCGCCGAGGACAAAGGCCAGGGGATGCCCCATGAATAAAAAGATGATCAGCACGACAAACATGCTGATGGCAGCGAGTTCCGGGCTCATTGGCTCACCCCCTTTTCCTCGGCGAGAATTCCGATGTTCTTGATCACTTCCGAGAGGCCCTGCAAAACCAGCATGATTGCCGTCACAGGAATGACGGTTTTGATGGGATACAGCGGCGGCCCCCAGGCGCTCCAGGACGTTTCAAGCTGGCTCCACGAAGTATACGCATAGTCGATGCCGTAATAGGTAAACACGGCGATGAACGGAAGATACATGGTGGCGTAGCAAACGAGGGAGAGAACGGCATTTGTCTTTCTCGAAAAATTGCTGGATACGAGATCGATGCTCACATGGGATTTCATGAGCAGACCATAGGCGGCCACGAGCATGAAATGGGACGCATACATCATGTTGCTCGTCTCGAAGGTCCAGATTGTGGGACTGCCGAGCGACCTTGTGATAACCTCAAAAACGACAAACATGGTCAACGGAATCAACAGATAGCTGCAGACTTTGCCCGTCCACGTGCTGAACATATCGATCCTTTTTGATATACTAAGAAGTGCGTGCATTTCCGGAAACCTCTTTCTGTTGAATTTCGGAGCGCCCGGCAACCAGCCGGACGCTCCGATGCGTTCATACGCTTATTTGAGCCCCGGAAGTTTCGGGATCGTATAGGGATTTCTTCCCTGTTGAAACGGTTGCTGGAAATCTCTTGTCGCCTTGAAATCCTTCAGATACTGGAACATGGAAACGGCCGCCTTTGCATAATCGGGGTTCTTTGAGGCCTCATCCACGAGGTATTCCCATGCATAAGCCTCGATTTTCTTCAGGTCAGCGTCGGACAGACGGATCGTCTGCGTGCCTTTTTTCTTGAATTCCTCGAGGGCCTTGACATTGCCGCTCTCATACCAGCTGCTAATGTAGGCCATATTGGCTTCGGCGGCACGTTCAACGACCAGTTTCAAATCCGCCGGCAGGCTCTCCCACGCCTTCTTGTTGATCAGGACGCCGAAGGTCGAGGAGGGTTGATGCCATCCGGGGCCGATGTTGTATTTGGTCACCTCGCCGAAGCCCATCTTCCAGTCGATCGAGGGGCTGCAGAACTCGGCGCCGTCGATCGTCCCCATTTGCAGGGCCTGGTAGATCTCGCCGCCGGAAACCATGACCTGGGCGGCCCCCAGTTTCTTCAGGATGTGGCCCTGGGCCTTGCCGGACATGCGCAGCTTCTTGCCTTTGTAGTCAGCCAGATTCTTGATCGGGACGCGGGTCCGGATGCCTGACTCCATCGGGCTTACACTGTGAAGGAAATAGACGATGCCGTACTTTCCGAACAGGTCTTCGTAAATTTTCTTCCCGCCGAAATGGTAGTACCAGTTGATGTAGTCATACTGGGTCAGTCCCATTGGAAAGGAACCGAGAAGGTCAAAGGCGCTGTTCTTGCCCGCCCAGTAGCTCGGCCAGTCGCCGCCGCACTCCACGGAACCCTTGGCAACGGCGTCGAAGACCGCATTGGCCGGAACCAGCTCGCCCGCCGGTGAAACCGTGATCTGCAGGCGGCCGGCGCTGAGCTCGGTGACCAGTTTGGCGAAGTGCTTGTCGCCTTCGAGCAGGTCGATGGCCGGCGTCCAGGTGGAGACCATCTTCCATTTAAAAACCTTGTCGGGCGCCGCCATGGCGAGGCCCGCGCAGAATACCGTCGCGATCACGACGGCGACCATGATAACTAAACTCTTTCTCATCTCTCTTTCTCCTTCCTTCTTTTTGGTTGTTCCCCGCCTTGTTTGGCGGGAAGGCCCTTGTCATCCATATCCGATGATGACAAACTAATCAACAGCCGCGGCGACAGCCATGAATACCGCGGCTACACGCACGTTTCCTGTCAATGACTGTTGTCGCCCCGACTGAGCACCACCCGCCAGGGGTCGACATCCTCCCTCAACACCCTCAGTTCCTCCGGCGTCGGTTCTTCCTCCAGCTTGACGTGGTCTGAAATCAGCAGCTCAAACCCCGTTTCCGCGATGACCTTTTCCAGGGAAACGCCCGGCAAAAGGGATTTCAGGCGCATGCGTTTGCTTGTCTGTTCGAAATCGAATATCCCCAGTTCGGTAAAAACGAGATGGGGGCCGTTTCCCGGCGGCAGCCCAGCCCGCTCGCGGGCGCCGGGTCCGTCCAGATAGCCTGGCGTAGTGATGAAATCCACCTTTTCGACAAAGCGTCTGCGGCTGTGATTCATGATGATCATCGTTTTCCAGGCCAGCGAGCCCAGCTCGTTGGCGCCGCCGCTTCCGGGCAATCTTGTCCGGGGATTGAGGTAATTTTCCCCGATCATCGTGGAATTGAGATTCCCGTATCGGTCGATCTGGGCGCCCCCCAGAAATGCGTAAGTAACCAGCCCTTTTTGCAGCATCTCCATCGCTTCCGGCATATTTGCGCATGAGATCGCCCGGTAGGTGGTCCGCGAATCCGCCACCGAAAGGGGCAGCATGGACGCTTTCGGAGAAATGCCGCCGGCTTCAAAAACGAGAATCAGATTGGGAGAGTGGATCTTTTGGGCCAGTGCGGCAGCCAGCATGGGAATACCGGTGCCGGCGAAAATTACTTTTCCGTCTTCGAGATACCGCGAGGCAACCGACGCCATGAGTTCGATCGGATTGTATTTATTCGTTTCCATGACCTCAGGCTCTCCCTTCCATCAATTCAATCTTCTTCAGTTCCTCGAT
>JAZDIK010000127.1:0-46106 GCA_043805145.1 Pseudomonadota bacterium
GGAAGCGATACCTCGAGCAGATAGGCGGAATGGGACTTAAAGACGACGCATTGGAAAAAGTGCTGTTCGGAAACGCCAAACGGATCTTTAATCTGTAAGAAAATATCCCGGTGGGGGTCAGTCCGGCAGACCCCCACCCCCTCCTTGTACTTGTAGTACGCCTACTCCCCATAAATGACCGTAGCGGCAGAGAATCGTCAGTCCATCTGACCTCCATCGTTTCCATTCCCTGATTAGGATGGCACGGATTCTCGAGATTACACGCGACTTGTCAAATAAATATCATGGACTGCATTTGACAGGCGTATCGTTCCGGACATAATCTAAAATATTTCCTTGACAAATCCGCCTTGATCCATTATTTGTTCACGCTTTATTGAAATACCTGTTTGCGGAGACTCCCCCATCTGGTATAATCCGAATGGGGTTTTTTATTTTGAAGGATAAAGCAATGATCAAAAGCGACATTCAGAAAGTCAGGAACATCGGAATCAGCGCCCATATCGACTCGGGAAAGACCACATTGACCGAAAGAATCCTTTACTACACCAAGCGCATCCATGCGATTCACGAGGTCAAGGGCAAGGACGGCGTCGGCGCCACCATGGATTCCATGGAGCTCGAAAAAGAACGCGGCATCACGATTGCCTCGGCGGCGACCTTCTGTCAATGGAAGGGCCACGAAATCAACATCATCGACACCCCGGGCCACGTGGATTTCACGATTGAAGTGGAGCGTTCGTTGCGGGTACTGGACGGCGCCATCCTTGTGCTTTGCGCCGTCGGAGGCGTGCAGTCTCAGTCGATTACGGTGGATCAGCAGATGAAACGTTATAAAGTTCCCTGCGTCGCTTTCATCAACAAATGCGACCGCAGCGGCGCCGATCCTTCCCGCGTCATCGGACAGCTTCGGTCCAAACTAGGGCACAACGCTGTGGCCCTGCAACTTCCAATCGGCCTGGAAATGGATCTGCAGGGAATTGTGGACCTGGTCTCCATGAGGGCCCTCTACTTTGACGGTGACAACGGTGAAATCGTCCGTACTGAAGATATTCCTGAAAATTTTATTGACCTGGCAAAGACGAAGCGGGAGGAATTGATCGATGCCGCCTCCATGTTTTCCGATGCACTGACCGAGGCGATCCTCGAAGAAAAGGCGATCCCCGATAGTCTGATTCTGGACGCCGTCCGCAGGGGAACGCTCAAACGCGGCTTAACGCCTGTCTTCGTGGGTTCTGCCTATAAAAATAAGGGCGTACAGCCCCTGCTGGACGGCGTGAACGGCCTGCTCCCCTGCCCCGCCGACGTTCAGAACGAGGCTCTGGACATGGACAACAACGAGACGCCGGTCATTCTGGCCGCAGACCCGTCCAGACCGATTGTGGCACTGGCCTTCAAACTGGAAGACGGCCCCTACGGCCAGCTCACATACGTGCGGGTATATCAGGGAAACCTGGCCCGGGGGGCCACGATTATGAATGCCAGGAGCGGGAAAAAAATCAAGGTTGGCCGCGTCGTGCGTATGCATGCCGACCAGATGGAAGACATCGACGCCATCCCGACAGGCTATATCGGCGCTCTCTTCGGCGTCGAGTGCGCGTCCGGCGACACCTTTATCTCCCCTGGAATCAACCTGACCATGACATCCATGTTCGTGCCGGAACCGGTCATTTCGCTAGCTATCGCGCCGAAAGACAACAAGGCCCAGATCAACATGTCCAAAGCTCTGAACCGCTTCACCAAGGAAGATCCCACTTTCCGGACGCACGTGGACCATGAAACCGGCGAAACGATTATCGAAGGCATGGGCGAACTGCACCTGGAGGTCTATGTGGAACGCATGAAACGGGAATACGCCGCAGAGGTCGCCACAGGGGCCCCGCGCGTCGCCTACCGAGAAACCATCACGCAACGGGCAAATTTCAACTATACACACAAGAAACAGACCGGCGGCGCCGGGCAGTTTGGCCGCGTGGCCGGTTACATAGAGCCGGCAGAGGCCGATTTTGTCTTTGAAAACGCCGTCACGGGAGGTAGCATCCCCACGCAGTACATCATCGCCGTCGAAAAAGGTTTCCGGCAATGTCTGACCAAGGGACCCAAAATGGAATTCCCCGTCACCGGGGTTAAAATAGTCATCAACGATGGCGCTTCCCATGCCGTGGATTCATCCGACATGGCCTTTCAGGCCGCCGCTCGCGGCGCCTTCAAGGAAGGGTATCTGCGGGCCATGCCGGTCATTCACGAACCCATCATGAAAGTGGTCGTGGAAACCCCAACGGAATTCCAGGGCGCCGTCATGGGACTGCTGAACCAGCGCCGGGGCATGATCGTCGGCGCCCAGGACGAGGGCCCTATGTGCGTCATCGAGGCGCAGGCCCCGCTGGCGGAGATGTTTGGATTTTCGACGGTTCTGAGATCATCAAGTCAGGGAAAGGCGCAATTCACAATGGAATTCGCCCTTTACCGGCAGGTTCCTCAGTCCATTGCGGAAAAAATCGCTGAGGAAACGGCCCGACGCAAGAAAAACGCAGCATAAATTGCTCGCGGCGGATAAACTAGATTGATGCGCCCCTGATTGCTGCGGAAAAAAACCGCACCCCTCATTAATTTGAAAGATAGGAATATGACGATGTTGAAAAATGATTTGATCATGCGCAATCCGCTCCGGAGAATGGGCTCCGAAACGGACGATGTCATCCCGGAAGGCGGCTTCGGCGCCGTTCTGGCCCATGCCGGCGTCGGGAAAACAGCCTTGCTCGTGCAACTGGCCCTCAATGCCATGCTGCGAGACAGGAAAGTCCTCCATATCAGCCTCAATGATCCCGTCGGCAAGGTCGGTCTCTGGTATCAGGAGCTTTTCCACCATTTGGTAAGAGAGTCTCAGGTGCAGCAGAGCCATCAACTGTGGGAGGCCATCCTGCCGCACCGGTTCATCCTGACCTTCAAGGTGGAAGGCTTCAGCGTTCCAAGACTTGAGGAGCGCATGACGGACTTGTTGGCGCAGGACATCTTTCGTCCGCAGATGATAATCATGGACGGGCTGCGTTTCGACGAGTCGGGACGGCAACCGCTCTGCGATCTCAAAGCCCTGGCGGACCGGCACGGTATGCGCATCTGGTTCACCGTCAACACTCATCGCCATGAACAGCCCGGCCCGGACGGATTGCCCGTACAATTGCTCCATGTAGCGGATCTTTTCAATATCGTCCTCGAACTTCAACCCGAAGGCGCGGAAATCCACATCCGGCCTCTAAAAGGGTCGCCGGCAACCGTCGATGGCCTGCCTCTGCTGCTGGACCCATCGACCATGCTGATCAGGGACAACGGCTGACGACGCTATCGGTCAAAAACGGTCATTGTTTTATCCGGAAAATGTGGTATAAATCGCTTCAAAATAAATCACCCTGCCGGAAAGAAAATCGATGCCTGAAGAATATGCCGTTCTGATCTTAACAGCCGCTTCCATCGGTTTCCTGCATACCTTGGTCGGGCCCGACCATTATCTGCCTTTTATCGTAATGGCCCGCGCGAGGCAGTGGTCGCTGCTCAAGACGGGCTGGATCACGCTTCTGTGCGGCTTCGGCCACGTCGCCAGCTCGGTACTTCTGGGAATCGTCGGGATCGCTCTAGGGATCGCGGTCAGCAAGCTGGAAGGGGTCGAATCCTTTCGCGGCAATCTTGCAGCCTGGGCATTGATTGCCTTTGGTCTCGTCTATTTCGTCTGGGGCCTCCGCAAAGCATGGAGCAAGAAGTCGCATGAACACTACCATGCACACGCAAGCGGGATCGCCCATGCGCATGCCCACAGCCACGAGAGTGAGCATGTGCATACTCACGAATCGGAAGGCACGGCCAGCATCACCCCCTGGATCCTGTTTACGATCTTCGTTCTCGGTCCCTGCGAACCCCTGATTCCTATCGTGATGTATCCGGCGGCGAAGCAAAGTCTTTCCGGCGTCGTGTGGGTAACAGCCGTTTTCGGCGGCATCACGATCCTGACCATGCTGGGAATCGTGACGGCTTCATCATGGGGATTGCAGATGATCCCGTTCAGAAGGGCGGAAAAATACGTCCATGCGCTGGCCGGCGGCGTCATCTGTCTGAGTGGTCTGGCCATTCAATCTCTCGGATTGTAATCGCATTTTTGACCCGCAGCGGAGATTCCTGAGAAGCAAACCCTTTGAAAAAAGGTTCGCAGGTGCTGAAGCCGTTGATCAGCGGCCAAGCAAAGCTCATAAAGCGTTATCGACCGGAGGAACAAAGGGATGAAGGGCATTCCCGTCCTGTTGCTGTATAATTTGGATCCGGACTGGCCCGACGGGGACCGGGACATTGCCGTCCTGGAAGCCGACAGGCTTGCAGCAGGCCTTGGTGAATTTGGCCATCCGGTCGCCGCCGTCGCCCTTCGCAATGCCGATCTGGCCGCTTGTCTCAGAAGTTATGATCCTTGTGAATGGATTGTTTTCAACTGGTGCGAAGAACTGCCGGGCATCCCGCATAGCGACGAGCTGGTGGCGGAATTTCTTGAAACGGCCGGATTTACATACACCGGGCCGACATCGGAAGTGCTCCGGCTGAGCTGGGACAAGGCCGGCATGAAAAAGCTTCTGAACAACCATGATCTGCCCACACCGCACTGGCGCATATACGCTGATGCCGATCCCGGAGACTGGCGCCGGTTTCCGGCCATGGTGAAGCCGGCGCAGGAGCATTGCAGTCTTGGCGTAACGACCGACGCGGTCGTTCGAGACGTCGGCGAGCTGCGCGCCCGCATTGCTCATATCCTTGATGAATTCAAACAGCCCGCCCTGGTAGAAGATTTCATCGATGGCCGGGAATTTCATGTTTCCTTATGGGGCAACCGCGATGTTCAGATGCTGCCGGTGGCAGAGATGGATTTCAGCCGCTTTGACGATGTGCGGGACCGGTTATGCACCTATGAATCCAAGCATCATCCGGAATCGCGACATTATAAAGAAATTCAGATGCTGCTGCCGGCTCCGCTGAGTGAAGCGGAATGTGGCCTCCTGTACAGCATAGCCATGGCCGCCTACCGGGCCTATCGCTGCCGGGACTTCGCCCGGCTGGATATCCGCCTGCGGGACGGGGTCTTTTACATCCTGGACATCAATCCCAATCCCGATATCAGCTCCGATGTCAGCATGACCTGTGCAGCGGAGACCGTCGGGTTTTCCTTCGGCGCCATGGGCAGTCGTCTGGTCCGCCTGGCGGCTGCGCGTCACCCCATATTCGGACGTCGATTCAGCGCCGCCTCCGATTGATGGAGGGAGGGGCCGCACGTGCAAGAAAATATTTACAACTTTTTCCGACTTATTCAATGCAAAGGCAAAACCAAACATCATGAGAAGGAGATTAGATTATGCCCACTTACGACTATCAGTGCCAAGACTGTAAACGTAAGTTTTCCGTGAAGCTAAGCATCGCCGAACATGACAAGGCACAAGTCAATTGTCCGAAGTGCAAAGGCAGGAAGGTCAAACAGCAGATCTCTCTTTTTATCACCAAAACCAGCCGTAAAAGTTGACGACTTCGTAAAAAGTCCGGATGCTGCGTTGCGCAGCATCCCTCGTCATTGAGGCATACGCCCAAGTACGCCTCAAGGGGACATGACTGAGTCGTGTCCCCATACTTTGCGCGTTGCCTGCGGATATTTTTTCGAAGTTGTCCCGAAATCAAGGCTTTTGCTGCTTATTGCGAGCCCGTCAGAGTCAGGGGTTGAGCAAATCCAAGAAGCGGTCCAGAATCCTGGTCATCTCGTCGTAGCGGGGATTGTAGGTGAGCCGGCGCAGTGTGTGGCGGCTCAGATTCTGCGGTGTGATTTCGCCTTGCCAGAGATGCGGATCATGCAGGCAGGACATCCGCTTTTCACGGTCGGCCTGGTAGTGCAGACAATATTTATACCCCCCGTCTTTGCCGTAATGGGGATCATCGGGCGGTATGAGCAGTGAGATGTGGGCGTAATTGAGAACCCGTTCTTCCGGAAGGAAACTTTTCTGAAATAGAATTCTGACGTCATGGTCCTGGCGGTTTTTCGCCGCCTCCGTACCATAAAGTACCATCACGCTTCTGGGCGATGTCACGTAAGCCCTGAAGGCATCAACCATCTTATCCGTGTCAACCGAGATATCATCCGCACTGGCAGCGGTAAATACCGGCACGGACAGGCGCTTGCCGGAGGCGAAAGCGGCATCGAGTTCCAGGGTCAGCCGGTAAACTTGAGCGCCCCCGTTGATTGCGAAACTTTCATATTTTGCATAATCCCTGTCATCTCCTTTGTTTCCGAGCCAGTCCCGGAAAAGCTTCATTAAATCGGCCATGAAAGCCCAGGGACTTTTTATGCCCACTGCCGGAGCAAACAGGATCAGACCCTGAACGTCCTGATTTTTCAAGGCTTCGCGGATGCAGAGGGCGCCGCCCGTGGAAAATCCGCCCAGATAGAGAGACTCGACTTCGGGCTTCAGTTGTTCAATGCCATATTCCGTCGCTAGAATCCACTCCTGATAGCTGACGCTCAGAAGGTCGCCCGGGACGGTGCCATGGCCCGGCAGCAAAATCGATCGAACCAGAAAACCCCGCTCCCGAAGGTGTCGGGCGATCGGTTTCAAAAAATAGGGTGAATCCGACAGGCCATGGATCAGCAGAATCCCTTTATCGTGGCGGCCCTCCCGATTCCGAGGAAATCGGCTTTCATCGGGCATCAACTCAAAGGGCCGATTGGCATCCAGAACGATCTTCCGGTTGGATTCATGAATATCCACCCGGGCGCTTTCAATCATGCGTTCGGATTGCCGGATATATTCATCGAAAGGTACATCCCGGCCGAAGGCGAACCGGTTGTTTAGTCCCGATTCCTGGAGACGCGGGGGAACCGTTGCACAACCGACCAGCACGACCGTCAGAACAAAAAAGAAAAAAAGCTGCTTGAGTCCTTTATGGCGCATCAGATCCCCTGTTCAGCGATGGCTATCCATTTCACAATACGCGAAGCCGTAAATATAATCAACGGTTGGTTTTTGAAAGTGCATATGCTATGAATTGCAAGGATTATTTCATGTATCAATATGAGAGCTTTGCATGACCGCTGAAAAATGGTTCGTAAGCGGCGAATCAAAGATTTTTCGGCTTTCCAGAAATTAGATTATTCTATTGATTTCAAACATATTTGCTCCTTATCAAGGGGGACATGACAAAGTCGTGTCCCCCTCAACGAAAAAGATTTTGAGCCGCGGCAAAGCCATTTTTCAGCGGTCTCAATATGGAATGAGTAATGGCCGTTTTTAAACGCTATACCGGAAACCGGCTGGAACTCCTTGCAGGCCGTCTGGCGCAATGCATCCGGAGCCCGCTTCCCTCCCCCCTGGCACCGGAAATCGTCATCGTACAGAGCAAGGGGATGGAACGCTGGCTGTCCATGGAACTGGCCCGCCACCACGGCATCTGCGCCAATATCCGTTTCCCTTTTCCCAACGCCTTTCTGGACGAACTGTTCAGGACCATGCTGCCCGAATATCGGGAGGCTCCGGTCTATGACCCGGAGATCATGGCATGGCGGATCATGGACGCACTTCCCGCCTGCCTTCCTGATCCTTTATTTGCGCACCTCCGGCGCTACCTTCTGAACGACGCCGGCGGACTAAAATATTATCAACTGGCCTGCCGCCTGGCCGATCTCTTCGATCAGTATCTTGTTTTCCGCCCGGACATGGTGCTGGACTGGGAGGTTGGCAAAAGCGGGTACGGCGGGGAGGCCTGGCAGGCCCAACTCTGGCGGAAGCTGCGGGAAAATGACAAAAGTCATCATCAGGCCGGCCTCCGGCGCATGCTGCTTGAGCGGATTCGGCGTCCCCTGCCGACAATCGGCGCCCTGCCCGAGCGCATCTCCATTTTCGGGATCTCATGGCTTCCGCCCTTTCATCTTGAAATTTTCCATGCGTTGTCCGATCGGCTGGAGGTCAATCTCTTTGCCCTGAATCCCTGCCGTGAATTCTGGACGGACATCCGGTCTGAGCGGGAAACGGCCAAGGCCGTTGAAAAAATAAGAGGATCCACAGGAATAGAAACCCTGTCCGCTTCCGACCTCCACTTCGAAGGGGGCAATAGCCTCCTGGCTTCGATGGGAAGGCAGGGTCGCGACTTCTTCAGATGGCTCACGGATCTGCCCGGCGAGGAATATGACGTTTTTATTGAGCCCGGCGAGGGCACCCTCCTGCAGGCGATCCAGTCGGACATTCTGCATCTGACGGAAAGGGGCCGGAGCGGACAGGCAAAAACCTGCATCGATGTTCCGGAGAGCTCTATCCTGATCCATTCCTGTCACAGTCCCATGCGGGAAGTGGAGGCGATTCACGATCAAATTCTGGCCCTGTTCGATGACGATCCCGACCTGCTCCCTCGGGATATCCTGGTCATGGCACCGGATATGGATGTCTATGCCCCCCTGATTCAGGCTGTTTTTGACACCCCTGCGGCGCCTTCTCAGGATCATGCAGCGCCTCCCCGGATCCCCTTTACCATCGCCGACCGGAACCTCAGGAAAGATAGTCCCATTATGGATGCCTTTCTGGATCTCCTGGACCTACCGGGCAGCCGTTTCGAAGTTTCATCGGTTCTCGCCCTGCTGGAGGCGCCGCCAGTCAAAAGAAGATTCGGCCTGTCGGAAGAGGACATGGAGCGGATTCGGCACTGGGTCACTGACGTTCGCATCAGATGGGGAATGGACGGGGAATCCCGACAACAAGCAGGGTTGCCGGGCTTTCCGGATAATACCTGGATGTCTGGTCTGGAACGGCTTTTCCTCGGTTATGCCCTGCCCGGACGGGGCGAACGGCTGTTCAACGGCATTCTGCCCTATGATGCAATCGAAGGCCTGGAGGCTCAAACGCTGGGCCGCCTGGCCGAATATCTGAATGGCCTCTTTGCCTGTGTAAAGGTTTTGGGCCGGCCCAGAACACCTGGCGACTGGGCGGCGGTCCTGTTGACGCTTCTGGAGCAGTTTTTTGAGGGCGGCGAGGAGACCCAAAGGGACATGCAGGCTGTCCGTCAGAGTCTTCAGCGCTTGGCTTGGCTGGGCGAGCGTTCCGGTTTTGCCGCCCAGGTGACGATCGATGTCGTCAAATCCTTTCTCAGGCGGCACTTCGAACAGCAGGGCTTCGGCACCGGGTATATCAGCGGCGGCGTTACCTGCTGCGCCATGCTTCCCATGCGCAGCATTCCTTTCAAGGTGATCTGCCTGCTCGGGATGAACCACGACGACTATCCGCGCCCTTCTTACACACCGGGCTTTGATCTGATGGCGAAATATCCCCGGCCCGGTGATCGTTCACGGCGTCATGACGACCGTTACCTCTTCCTGGAAGCCCTGCTTTCGGCAAGACAGAAGCTGATCATCAGCTATTGCGGACAGAGCATTGCTGACAACAGCCCTCTGCCCCCCTCCGTTGTGGTCTCGGAACTGCTGGATACTATTGAACAGGGTTTTACATGGCCAAACGGCGCCATAAGGGATCTGCTTATAATAAACCATCGCCTGCAGGCCTTTCATCCGGAATATTTCTCAATGAAATCAAAATTGTTTACTTACTCCGAAGAAAACAGCGGCGCAGCCCGACGGCTGCGTGAGCGCCGCGTTGCCGGGCCGACTTTTTTTAATGGCGCCCTCCCTGATCCCGACGAGGATTGGAAAAATATCGAATTGGGCAATCTGGTTCATTTTTTTCGAAACCCCTGCCGCTTTCTGATGGAAAAACGCCTCTCAACGACCCTCCGGGAGGAAACGGATATTCTCATTGACCGGGAAACATTTAACATCCGGGGACTGGAAAAATACGACCTTGAGCAACACCTCGTGGATAAGGCGCTCGCCGGACAAAACCTCGAAGCGCTGTTCACGCTATTCCGCGCGTCCGGCCGGCTTCCTCACGGAAACGTCGGCGCCTGCTGTTATGAAAGCCTGATTCGGGGAGTAGAAAACTTTGCGTCAGGAGTCAAAGCCTGGCTGACGGACGAAACGCCTGAGCCCTTCGATGTTCGTCTTGATGTCGCCGGTTTTCAGTTGCATGGCCGCATCGAAAACCGCCGCCGTGGAGGTCTATTCCACTTTCGCTATGCCGATCTCAAAGCCTGGGATCACCTGCGGTTGTGGCTTCATCACCTGATTCTGAACATGCAGCCGGACGGGTGTGATGACTTCAGGAGTGTACTGATCGGCCGCGACCACGCGTGGGCGTATTCACCCGTCAAAGACGCCGAAGCCATTCTCCGGCAGTTATTGGCGATCTATTGGAAGGGATTGTCCGTACCGCTGAAGTTTTTTCCGGATTCTTCCTGGACCTACGCAGAGCAGAGGCTCGTAAATGGAAAGGCGAGAGCCGAGGCCATGCGTATGGCCAAGCCGGTCTGGATGGGCTCCGAATACAGACGCGGCGAATCGGAAAACCTTTATTACCGGCGCTCTTTCGGAGAACAGGATCCCCTCGACGAGGAATTTGAGCAACTGTCGGTACTGGTTTACGAACCACTGATGGAACACAGACAAAAACATGAATCCCTTTGATCTTCTCAAGAACCCGCTGCATGGCGCCCATCTCATCGAAGCCGGCGCCGGCACGGGAAAGACCTATGCCATTGCCGGTCTCTACATCCGTCTCATCCTCGAGCGGGCGATCCCGGTGAAGGAGATCCTCGTGGTCACATTCACCTTGTCAGCTACGGCCGATCTGAAAGACCGCATTCGCAGCAAGATCCGGGACACCCTCGATGCGTTTTCGCGGGAGGACAGCGAAGATGTTTTCCTGCGGGCGCTCATCAAGACCTTCCCGGATCCCGCCATGCGAAAGGAGGCTTGCGAGCGCCTGCGAGCCGCTCTCCGGGATTTCGATGAAGCCGCCATTTTCACCATTCACGGCTTTTGCCGGCGTATGCTCCACGAACATGCCTTTGAAAGCGGCGCCCTTTTCGACACCGAACTCGTGACGGATCAACGCCGGCTGAAGGAAGAAATCATCCAGGATTTTTGGCGGACTCATTTCTACGAAGCCCTGCCCGAGCTGATCGGATATGCAATGAGTCAGGGCTTCACGCCTGCTTCATTGATCTCAAAGGCGGAAAATATCGCCTTGAATCCCGATATTCGCGTCCTGCCCGAAGGCGGACCTGCTTCCTTCGAAATGATCCGGAAGTCCCTTGCCGCCTTCTACGCGACGGTTGCGGAACTTCAGACCCTTTGGACATCGGCACGGGAAGAGATCCGTCAGAAACTTCAGGATCCGGCCCTCAAAGCCAACGTTTACGGACCAAAGACGGCAAAACGACTCGTAGAGGCCATGGATGAATGGCTGACCGCGAGGGAATTCCAGCCTTTCAGGGGCTTTGAAAAAATGACCCCCGACCGGATCGCGCAGGCTGTCCGGAAAAACGCATCCCCTCCGGAGCATCCGGTATTTCCGATCTGCCAGGCGCTTCTCGAAAAAGCCGACGGCCTGCGCCATGAACTGGACCGATATTTGCTTTTCCTGAAAACCGATCTGATCAGAACGCTCAGGACCGAACTGCCGGCCCGCAAGCAGAAACAGAACATGATGTTTTATGACGACTTGCTCGTCAGCTTGAGAGATGCGCTCGTAAAAGAGGGAGACGGCGCGCTGGCAAAGGCGATTCGTAATCAATTCAAAGCAGCTCTGATCGACGAATTTCAGGACACCGATCCTATTCAATACGCCATTTTTCATACCGTTTTCGGCGGGAAAGATCACTCTCTTTTCCTGATCGGCGATCCTAAACAGGCCATTTACAGCTTCCGCGGCGCCGATATTTTTGCCTACATGCAGGCAGCAAGCACCATCAAGGCGGTCTATACCCTTGATCGGAACTGGCGCTCTGAGCCTGGCCTTGTTGAGGCCGTCAATGCCCTGTTTTCACGAAGCGGCGACCCTTTCGTATACGGTGAAATTGCCTTTCGCCCCGCAGCGACCGCCCCGATAGCCGGACGCAACATCCTCACCATCGACGGGAAGCAGTTCTCCCCCCTCGAATGGTGGTTCATCCCAGCCTTCTTGTCCACGCAATCAGACAAGCCCCCGTCAAAAGAGACAGCCCGGCGATTCATCGCGGGCGCCGTAGCCGCGGAAATATCTCATCTGATTCGCCTGGGACGCGAGCGCCGCGCCATGATCGGCCAAAGCCCGCTTGAGGAGGGCGACATAGCCGTGCTGGTGCGCACCAATCGGGAAGCCAGGCTGATCCAGCGGGCCCTGCAGTCCCTCCGGATCGCAAGCGTCCTTGCCAGCGATGAAAACATCTTCGATTCCCACGAAGCCCGTGAAATATTGCTGGTATTACAGGGGATCGCGTGGCCTGCGCGTGAAAGTCTCGTGCGCGGCGCTTTGGCCACGGACATATTGGGCGCTGGCGCCGGAACGCTGGATAAATGGCTCAATGACGACACTGCCTGGTCGGCCCGGCTGGAAACATTCAGACAGGATCACGACCTCTGGAAATCGAGCGGTTTCATGCGGATGTTCCGAACCCTGACAGTCAGAGAAAGCGTTCGGAGTCGCCTGCTGTCCTTTCCGGACGGTGAACGCCGCCTGACAAACCTTATGCATCTGGCAGAGATCCTCCACCAGGCGTCCACCTCACGGAACCTGGACCATAACCGGCTGTTGCAATGGCTGGCGGAACAATTGAACAGCGAGGGACGGGAAGACCGGGATGAGCACCTCCTGCGCCTGGAAAGCGACTCCCGCGCGGTGAAGATCCTGACCATCCATAAGAGCAAGGGACTCGAGTACCCGGTTGTTTTCTGTCCCTTTGCCTGGGGATCGTCGCAGATCGCCAGAGGACCTTATTATTTTCATGATCAAAGCCGCAATCGGGAATTGACGCTCGATTTTGGTTCCGCGAATCGAAACGCAAACAGACTCTCGGCGGAAAGGGAACGACTGGCAGAAAACTGCCGTCTTCTCTACGTGGCGCTGACGCGGGCGAAACACCGCTGCTATTTCCTATGGGGACACATCAACCAGACGGGCAGCTCCGCTCCGGCCTACCTCTTCCACGGGGCGAACGCGGACAGTCATCAGGAGGACGGAGAGGGCCTTGTCGGCGGGCTGGAAAAACGCGTGGCCACGATGTCGGATCAAGACATGCGGATCGATCTGGAGCGCATCGCGGCGGAAAGTGGTGGAACGATCCGGTTGCGGGAGATTCCCACAACGCCGGGCATCCCCGTACCGCCGCGCCCGGACGCTTTCGAAGCGATAGCCTGCCGGACATTCAAGGGACGTATCGATCCATCCTGGAAAGTGGCCAGCTATTCGCTGCTTGTTTCCGGCCCCTCCGCAGGGATGGACCTGCCGGACCGGGATGCTGTCTTGTCGAAAATGCCATCCTCCGAACTTGGCTTCCCTGCCAATATTCCTCCTTTCCACGGGCGGGACGAAAGGACGGAAAGGAGCGTAGACAGAAGCATTTTCAGCTTCCCCGGCGGCACACGGACCGGCATTTTGATCCACGATGTCCTTGAACAGTTTGATTTTGCCGAGTGCAACCCCGATGCGATCCGCCACTTGGTTGCCGAAAAGCTCCATGTTTACGGTTTTGACATGCAATGGACAGAGACGTTGACCAAGATGCTGCAAAACGTGGCCGCCTGTCCCCTGTCGCTGCCGGCAGTATCGGAAGCGGAGTGCAACCCGGCCTTTACACTCTCTCAAATTTCGAAACAGGCAAGGCTCAATGAGTTGGAATTCTATTTCCCCATGCGAATGCTTTCCCGCCAGAAGCTCGGCGACCTCTATGGCGGGGTTTATCTGAAAAAAACGGGTCTGGAACGCCTGAACTTCAATCCGATGCGCGGTTTCATGCACGGCTTCATCGATCTGGTCTTTGAACATGAAGGACGGTATTATCTGGCGGACTGGAAATCCAATATTCTGGGTCCCGACATTGCGGACTATACGCCAGCCTCACTGAGTAAAGCCATGGAAGCGCATTTCTACGTCCTCCAGAGCCGCCTGTATGCCGTTGCGCTCCATCAGTATCTGGCGCTGCGACTGCCGGATTATCGGTACGATACGCATTTCGGCGGTGTTTACTATCTTTTCGTCCGGGGGATGGACCCGGCCTACGGGCCTGAGTACGGCGTCCATGCCGAGCGGCCGGACCGGCGTCTCATGGAAAGGCTCCGCCGGTTGCTGATCGTGTAAACATAAGACAACCCGCAAGGGAAAGTAATATTCCAAAGAACATTTTATTCACTGCCCCATCGCAGACCGGGACAGGCGGCTATCGCATCCAGCAATTGCCGCCTGCCGCTTTCGCCCGGTACATGGCAAAATCGGCTTTCTGGATCAGTGTGTCCCTGTGGGGGCTGTCATCCGGGAAAACGGCAAAGCCGATGCTGGCGCGGACAGAAAGGGCCTGTCCGGAAACCTGGAACGGCTGCTGGAACGCCTGCAGGACTTTCTGTCCAAGCGGTTCCATATCTTCGATTCGTTTCATCCCCGGCAGCAGCAGCAGAAATTCGTCGCCCCCGAACCGGGCCACCGTATCGCCGTCGCGCATCTGCGATCTGAGCCGTTCCGCAACGCCACGCAGCAACTCATCTCCGGCGTCATGACCGAGACGGTCATTGATTTCCTTGAATTTATCGAGGTCCAGCATCACGACGGCGAACTGCTCCTGGTTGCGTCTTGCATGAGCCATGATCTGAAAAAAACGGTCATAGAAGAGCAAACGGTTCGGCAGACCCGTCAGGTGGTCGTGATAGGCCATGTGCTGGATCGCTTTCTCGTTCTTTCGTCGCTCGGTGATGTCATGCATAATCCCGCGGAAGCCTTTTGGCCGGTCGGCGGCATCCCGGATCAGGGAAGCTGATACCTCTATATGCTGCTCCTTCCCGTCCGGCCGGAGAAACCGCCACGAGAGTCCGCGTAAGGGCATTCCGGTCAGAAAGGCCTCATGGAAAACATTGGAGATCGCTGCAGCGTCATCTTTTGCGGTAAAGGTTCTAAAGTTCACTCCCTGCAATTCGCTGTATGAAAGGCCGATAATGCGCAGGGCCGCATCGTTGAGAAAAGTGAAGGTCCCTTTCAGGTTCGTCTCGTAATAGCCGTCCCCGATATTTTCGATGATCGTCCGGTAACGCTCTTCGCTTTCCCGCAGCGCCCGCTCCGCCCGTTTCTCCTCAGTAATGTCCCGGATGGTTTCAATGGCGCCGACAATGTTTCCCGAAGCATCATAGACGGGACCTGCCTTGATCCACAGAAACACGTCCTGCCCGGGCACGAGATGCCGGGAGACTGATTCTGCAATGATGTTGTCCTTATCCTTGGACAGATACGGATACAGTTTTTCTATATCCGCATCCGGTTTGACCGCCAAGTCGATCAGTGTGGGGCTCCGCGCACCGTAAAACGGATGAGCATATTCATAATCGCCCTTGCCGATCATGTCTCGTTTTTTGATTCCCGTCATTTCTTCGATGGCGATATTCCAGGCGATCACCCTGCCTTCAAGATCGATGGCAAAGGTCGCCTCCGGCAGAAAATTGACGATATTGGACAGGCGTTGATTGGCTTCCCTGGCCTCTTCTTCGCTACGTTTTCGCTCCGTGATGTCGCGGCCGATGCCAAACCGTCCGATGGCTTTCCCCTCGGCATTCCGCATCATGGCGGCAACAAATTCAACCGGGATGTGTTTCCCGTTTTTATGCCGCAACAGGGCTTCATAGGCCGGGATATCCCGACCTCTTATCCCTCTTTTAAAATTATCGACAACGGAAGCGATGGACTCGGGTGCTAAGATGAGGGTAAAGGGTTTTTCTATCAACTCCTGCAGATCATATCCAAGCATCTTCTTAAAATGGGGATTGGCATATGTAAAACAACCTTCAGCATTCACAATAAAGACCAGATCATGGGTCGTCTCGATCAGCGTGCGAAAACGTTCCTCGCTCTCCCGAAGCGCCATCTCGATCTGTTTACGCTGGCTGACGTCGCGGACAATCGCCTGGATGAACTGCTTTCCCGAAAGCTCCAAACGGCTGAGGTTGACTTCCGTTTCAAATGGCGTTCCGTCATAGCGGCAATGTCGCCATTCAAAGAACTGTTTTTCCCCTGTCAGCGCGCCATTTATCTTTTCGATGGCTTTCTGTATGGAGTCCCTGCCGTCCGGCTGCAGAGGCGTCGAAAACCGGGCTGGCGTCTGGCCGATTATCTGGTCCCTGCTGCATTGAAATATCTCGAGCGTCTTCAGATTACAATCGACGAACCGGTAATCCTCCAATAAAAAAATCGCATCGTTTGCGCCTTCAAAAAGAATCCTGAAGCGCTCCTGCCGGTTGTGCAACGCCTCCTCAAAGTTTTTCCTTTCCGTGATATCCATGGAATTCCCTAGGATCGCGGGCTTCCCCTCCCAGGTGATGGGCACGACCGTCTCCATGATCCAGCGCACTGAGCCGTCCTTCGTCAGAACGCGAAACTCGCTGGGCGAAGTTTTCTTCCCGAGCAGCATCGCGTGGGCGTCTCTCTCTGCCTTTTCTCTGTCTTCAGGATGGATGAAGTCTGCCGGCTGCCGTCCCACCAGTTCATTCTGAACGTAACCCGCATAGGACGCGGCACTCTTGTTGTGGTAGCGGAACTTGCCGTCCTGAACGACATAGATTCCGGAAAATGAACTTTCCGTCAAGGTCCGATAGAGTTCCTGTTGTTTATCTTCGGGCTTCTCCATCACGGAAATCTCCAAATATATCCCGTTTCGAAAAGTATATCCCCCGACCTGTCTGTTTAAGGAAACCGCTAAAAAAATAGACAACACCCTTGGCTCGAAAAATCTTTTTGCTGACCCGAATTTCACGTCCGGTCATAATTGATTTCAAACCCTTAGTGCCGCCTCTGGAAAGGCAAAGAATCCTATTCGCCGCTTCCGGACCACTTTTTAGTTGTTATGTTGAATTTACGGTTTTGCGTTTTTGACTCATTTTTTCATCCGGGTCAAGCTTTTTCTCTGCAACCCCCTGAACCCACTTCTGGCGGCCCTGGTTTTCCTCCCGTTTCCTTTTTTTGTTGTAATTTCTTTCAATCTCTGCAAGATTTCATCAATGGCCCGACGTAAAACCTGCCGGAACCGCACCGGTTGCATGGGATTCAGGATTAAATCATGATTACGGAAGTGGATTAAACCAACCGCATGGCTAAATTGACCCTCAGCGAATGGCTGGCCCGGATGGAAGGCGACGGGCATTTCATGGAAAATGTCCGGGCCGTCAAACACCTGCCCGCTGCGCAGGGCCGATTTGCCGACTTTCCGGATTGGGTTCATCCCCGCCTGCGCCAAGTGCTTGAAAAAAGGGGGATCCGGCAGCTTTACAGCCATCAAGTCGAAGCGGTTGACCTAGTCAGGCAGGGCAGCGATGTGGTTCTGGTGACGCCCACTGCCAGCGGCAAAACCCTCTGTTACAACCTGCCGGTGCTCCAGCAGATCCTCGCGGAACCCGAGACGCGGGCCCTGTACCTGTTTCCCACAAAAGCCCTGGCCCAGGACCAGATGCACGAGATCCACGGCATGATCGGCGAACTCAGCGCCGATATCAAAACCTATACCTACGATGGCGATACGCCCGACGACGCCCGCCAGGCGATCCGCAAGCAGGGTCACGTGGTCGTCACAAACCCCGACATGCTGCACGCGGGGATCCTCCCCCATCATACGAAGTGGCAGAAACTCTTCACAAACCTGAAATATGTGGTTATTGACGAACTGCATGTCTATCGGGGCGTCTTCGGCTCCCATTTGACCAACGTCATGCGCCGGCTTGTGCGGATCTGCCGGTTCTACGACGCTGAACCAGTGTTTATCTGCTGCTCGGCCACCGTGGCCAACCCACGGGAACACGCTGAACGCCTGCTGGAAAGGCCGATGGAACTGATCGCCGCGAGCGGCGCCCCTGCTGCCGCCAAGACCTTTATGCTTTTCAATCCGCCGATTCTGAACCGGGAGCTGGGAATCCGCCAGTCCGCTTTGACCCCGGCCCGAAAACTCGCCACGGACCTGATTGCCAACGCGATCCAGACAATCGTTTTCACGACTAGCCGCCTGAACGTGGAAGTCCTGACGAAATATCTGAAGGATCAATTCACGAAGGGGAAAGCGCTGGATACGAAGTTCGTCACGGGATACCGGGGCGGCTATCTCCCGCATCTGCGTCGTCGGATCGAAGCGGGGTTGCGCAACCGGGAGGTCATGGGCGTGGTCAGCACCAACGCTCTGGAGCTGGGGATCGATATCGGCGATCTGGAAGCCTGCATTATGGTCGGTTATCCCGGCTCCATCGCCAGTACCTGGCAACAGGCGGGCCGGGCCGGACGGCGTATGGGACAGAGCTTCGCCATCTTGGTCGCACGCAGCAGCCCCATGGATCAGTTTATCGTCGAGCATCCGGATTATTTCTTCTCCCGGTCGCCGGAGCACTGCCGTGTCAATCCGGATAATTTACTTATCCTGCTGCACCATCTGAAAAGCGCCGCCTTCGAACTCCCCTTTGAGAAGGGAGAACATTTCGGAAGAGAAAACATCGAGGAACTTCTTGATTATCTTGATGAAAAAGGCGTTTTGCACCGCGTGGCCAACCGATGGCACTGGGCTGCGGAAAGCTACCCCGCCGACGAGATCAGCCTGCGCAGCGTCAATCCCGAAAATGTCGTCGTCATTGATACGACCGAGACCGGGCAGCACAAAGTAATCGCCGAAGTCGATTGGGACGGCGCCTTTACCACGGTGCATGCCGATGCGATCTATATGGTCGAATCCCAGCAATATCATGTGAATCAATTGGACCTGGAGCGGAAGAAGGCCTATGTGCAGAAGGTGGATGTGGACTATTACACGGATGCCATGACCTATACCCATGTCCGGGTGATCGACGGCTTCGACCAGAATAAACACCGGGATACGATCGTGGAGCACGGTGAGGTGCAGGTGGTCCGGAAAGTCGTTGGCTATAAAAAGATCAAGTTCTATACCCTGGAAAATCTTGGCTTCGGAGATGTCAACCTTCCCGAAAAGGACATGCACACCACAAGCTACTGGTTCACCATCCCGAAGGACATCCTGACGCAACTACACTACGCCCAGGCGGAAATCATCGACGGGTTAGCCGGCCTGGGCTACAGTCTCCATCACCTGGCCGCCATGCTGCTGATGGCCGATCTGCATGATCTTGACCGTGCCATCGGCGATAAAAGCGGGGAATGGTTTGTCCGTCACGGCCAGAATGCAAGAACCATCACCGCATCGCCGTCCGGCGTGAACGACCTGTCAGCGGGCGGAACGCTGACGATGGTGGACGCCTTTGATCCGACCCTGTTTATTTTTGATTCTTATCCGGGTGGTATCGGTTTTTCCGAGCTGCTGTTTAAAGAACATGTTCGCCTGTTGTCATCGGCGCAGCAGCTCATCGGCCATTGTTCCTGCACACACGGCTGTCCGACCTGTGTCGGACCCACACTGGAGGTCGGCATGTCGGCCAAAGAGGTGGCGCTGGCCATTATTGCATTGATCCTGTGAGAACGATGAAAGGAGACCTTTGAGAAATGGTTCGCAAGCGGCGAATTGTATGTTTTCCGCCTTTCCAGAAATTATGTTAACGGTTTGTAATATATCATGATTACATCTTGTTGTCTTCTTAGGGGAAAGGATTTTTGAGCCGCGACGAAGCCATTTCTCAAGGGTTATGTAAAGCTACTCCTTATGAGCGTCATTAAACGGCTGCAACGTCTGACCGGCGAAGCACCCCGGCAAACGGAAAAACCCGATCGCAGCGAAGAAATCACGGCGCTGCGCAAACGCATTGACGCGATCATGACGCGCCGACCGGAAGCCGGAGCATCCACTTTCAGGCAGGAGGGTCGCCTGGCCACCGGCCTGAAGGACATTATCCCCGGTGAAGACTATGCCAATAATGCCGGCGTCTGCTTCATTCAGGAAAGTCCGGTCGATGCATGTGCCTGGCACGGTCATCACCGTATCAGAGATTTTGCCGGAGCGAGCATGGAGGCCGCCTCCTTTCTGGCAAACGACGCCTCGCTTGCCGGATACCGGATCGAAGACGGTCTCTTTCTGGACACGGAAACCACCGGGTTAGCCGGCGGAACGGGTACGATGGCTTTCCTGATTGGGCTGGGATGGTTTGATCGGGGACGCTTTATCGTCCGACAGATCTTCGCGCGTGATTTTACTGAGGAACGGGCCGCTCTGACCCACCTTGCAGAGATCGTCGGAACCAGGCGTTTCCTGGTCAGTTTCAACGGAAAGACCTTTGACGTCGGACTGCTGTCGACACGTTATATCATAAACCGCCTGCACAGCCCCTTCCCGGATCTACCCCACCTAGATCTGCTCTATCCCGCCCGGCGTCTTATTGCGCACCGTCTTGAAAACTGTCGGCTGTCAACGATTGAAGCACAGGTTCTCGGCCTGAACCGCCGCAATGACGTGCCGGGAGCTGACATTCCGCAGCGATATTTCGACTGGTTGCGCGGAGGGAACGCCTGCCTGCTCCGGGACGTCTTCGCGCATAACCGCCTCGATATTATTTCCCTGGCCGCCCTGATGGGCCATCTTGCGGCATTGACGCAAGGCGGTCAGGATGCCGCCCCTGCCGATGCGCGCGATCTTCTGGCTGTCGCCCGGTTATACGCCGAGAGGCAACAAACCAGCCAGGCTCAACGCCTGCTCTTATCGCTTGCACAATCGCACCAACCCGCCCTCCGGATGGCATCCTGGAAAATGCTTTCCCTGCTCTACAAACGCACCGGCCGCTGGGAAGACGCAGTCTATGTCTGGCAAAAGATGATCCGGGATGACCCGGACGATCGGTTCGCCCTGATCGAACTGGCCAAATGGTATGAGCACCGGGAACAGGATCACGAAACGGCCCTGACGCTTGTCGGACGCGCCCTCCGACAGGCGGGTGGATGCACCACCGCAATGGAGAGGGAAGCCTTGCTTCATCGTCGGCAACGCCTGCAGCGGCGACAGTCTGATCATGCCCAGGAAAAATAATGGACATCCGGATTTCTTACACACCCCTTATGATTGACAAAAAGAGAATCGTTGATATACTAGTGCGGATTCGTAATTCGATTCCATTTGAAAGAAGATGACACCCGCGTCTCGGAAATCTTTTCCGTTGAGGGGGCATGATGAAGGGGTGTCCCCCCTTGACCGGGGATTATCATAATATATAAATGAACGGTTAACGTAACTTTTTGAATGGTGGCATTTATTTTGCCGCTTTAAGAACTATTTCTCAGCGGTTATTCAAAACTCTTTATTCACGGTCTGCAAGGAGAAAGTCCATTGACGAACATATATAAATGTAGAAAGCGGGGAGGGCTCGTTGAAGGGGTTTGCGAAGATACAACCTGCGAATGGCGTTTACGAAACGAGGGATTTCTCAACTGTACCTGGGTGGCCTGTAATTTCGGTCCCTTCACGCTTGAAGAGGTGGGTGAAATGATGGGGGTGACCCGGGAAAGAATACGGCAGATCGAAGCGAAGGCCCTGAAAAAACTGCAACACAAGAAAAGAAGGGATCAGCTGCGGGACTTCGCGTCACCTGACAATGATTGGGATCTGATCTGACGCTCTATTTCTGCCCGCGTTTCTTCATCTGTTCGATAAAAATAAATTCATTCATGTGTGCTTTGCGTTCGGGCTTTGAAAAAAGCAGGCTGGATATGGCGAGTTCCATGTCCAGCGCCGAGCTCGAGTCGAGCTGAGGCGCCATAAGGGATATTTTTTTAACGGCCTCGACGGCATTCGCCGACCGCTTGGACAATTCTTCCGCCATGATCATCGCCTCTTTCATAAATGTTTCCGGCGGGGCAACCTTGTTTACAAGGCCTATCCTGAGGGCTTCCTTAGCTCCCAACGGCTCACCAAGCATAGTGATTTCTTTGGCCTTGGCCAACCCGACAATCTGCCGCAGAGGATTGAAAAGCGGGTTCAGGCCGAATTTCAGTTCAGGGTGTCCAAAAATGGCCGATTCTGAGGCGATGATCATATCACAGACGATCGCGAGATTAAAACCGCCGCCCAAGGCTATCCCCCCTACCGCCGCAATGACGGGTTTCCGGCAGGTATAGATGCGCTTCAGGCAGCCGACAATGGATTTGAAGAAATCATCCGTGTCACAGTCCGGCAGAGCGGCCATTTCCTTGATGTCTATCCCTGCCGAAAAGACATAATCGCCGCCCGTAAGAATAATGGCCCTGACGTCAGGAGTTCCTTCGAGCCTGATAAAGCAATCATCAAGTTCATCACGCATGGCCCGCGACAGGGCGTTCATTTCGTTGGGACGGTTCAGGATGACAACGGCATAGCCTGTTTTCTTCTCCAGCAAGACAGTTTTTGTGTTCATTCCGGTGCATTCATCCTTTTTTTAATATCCTTCCCTACCTTGAAGAAAGGCGCACGCCGCGCCTCAACACGAACCGAGGCGCCGTTTCGGGGATTTCTCGCCTTACGGGCATGGCGACGACGAACTGTAAAACTGCCGAATCCACGCATATCGACTCGCTCATCCCTCTTCAGCGCCTCTGTCATGGCGGCAAAGATAATGCTTACCGCAATAGCCACACCCCTTGACGGATAATCTTTCAATCGGTTCTGCACCTTCCGGATCAGATCTTTTTTTGTCATGGTTCTTCCTGTTCCCGACGGCTCACCGCTCATAGACATAATTCAATCCCTCAGAGCGGGTTTCGCTTTTTTGCATTTCCACCATCAGCGTTGTGACCGCCTGCTGGAAGATCAACTCCCAGAAATTCGATTTCTTTTTAACGGGATAGACAATATCAGGCTCACCTTGGATGCCCGAAAGGGTCCCGGCAAGACGGGCGGCATAACTCAAATCGCCAAGCTCATCAACAAGGCCTATCTTCTGTGCCTGTCTCCCCGTAAAAAGGCGGCCATCGGCAATCTTGCGTAAATCGTCTTTGGAAATCCGTCTGTCCTTTGCCACAATCTCCAGGAACTGATCATAGGTGTCATCCACCAGGGACTGGATCAGGGCTTTTTCATCCTCGGTCATGGCTCGCGTCGGCGATCCGATGTCCTTGAACCGGCCGCTTTTAATGACGGACGATTTCAGACCAATTTTTTTCAGCAGCTCTTCCACGTTGGCAAAATGCATAATGGCTGAAATACTGCCAGTCACCGTACCCGGACTGGCGACAATCCGATCCGCTGCACAGGCAATCAGATAACCACCGGATGCTGCGATCGCTCCCATCGAAGCAACCACCTTTTTCTTCTTTTTCACGCTCAGGACGGCGTCGTGAATTTCCTGGGCGGGCGTAACCCCTCCTCCCGGCGAATCGATACGGACAACGATTGCCTTGACGCTGTTGTCCTTGCCAAACTCATCGAGTTGTCGGGTAATCTCCCGGGAATTTCGAATGATCCCTTCGATGGTCACGACCCCGACATGTTCGCCCCATCCCAAGCTGTGCTTCCCGAAAAGGTTTCCTCCCAGTGCCATCAACAGCAAAAAGAAGAGACCCACCAGCAGGAGCAGGCAGAGGCCGAGAATAATCGGATGCTTTCTCATGATCGAAGGTTAATCCAAAGAAGATTAACTTTTGAGTTCAATTTTTATATCTGCCAACGCCAAGCCGAGGTTCGACCCAACGTTCTCACGGTTATTGAGATAGGAAACAGCAGGTGGCGCCTCATGCGTGGACGGGGTTTCCATCTCTTTGATGCTTAGCCGGATTTTTCTGTTTTTTATATCCACATTCTTGACCACAGCCGAAACCAAGTCCCCTACCGCAAACAGATCCGAAGAGGCCTTGACGCGCTTCTGGCTGATCTCGGAAATGTGGACCAACCCCTCAATCCCTTCCTCCAGCTCGATGAAAATTCCAAAATCAGTCAAATTTGTGACCTTGCCGCTGACAACGGTTCCAATGACATACTTCTGGTCCAGCCCATCCCACGGATTTTTTTCAATCTGCTTGACACCAAGAGAAAACTTTTCGCTTGCCACATCGATATTCAGTACCATAGCCTCGATTTCCTGGCCCTTTTTGAAGAGTTCCGATGGATGCTTGACGCGGTGTCTCCAGGAAATATCGGACATGTGGATCAACCCGTCAATGCCATCCTCTACGCCGACAAAGATGCCGAAATTGGTAATATTCCGAATAACCCCCTTGATAATCGTTCCTTCCGGATACTTGTTTTTCAAGGCTTCCCAAGGATTCTGCGTGGTTTGCTTCAGTCCCAGAGAGATGCGTTTAGAGGCCGCATTGATCTCTAATACCATTACGTTAACCCGATCGCCGGCACTCAACACCTTGGAGGGATGCTTCATCTCGCGCGTCCAGAACATCTCGGAGATATGGATCAAGCCTTCCACGCCCGATTCAAGTTCCACAAAGACACCGTAGTCTGTAACATTGACCACTTTACCGGTAACAATGACGCCCACCGGGTACCGTGATTCAATCGTTTCCCAAGGATTTTCCATCAACTGCTTAAGCCCGAGTGCGACGCGTTCCTTTTCCCGGTCAAAGGAAAGTACCTTTACACGGATGGTTTCCCCCTTGGAGAAATTATCCGCCGGTCGCGTGATCCGGCCCCATGAAATATCTGTCACATGCAGCAGACCGTCAATGCCGCCCAGATCAATAAAAATACCGTAATCCGTTATATTTTTAATGATGCCTTCAACGATCTTTCCCGCTTCCAAACGTTCCAGGGTTTCCACTTTTTCCGCTTCGCGTTCCACCTCCAGAATGGATTTCCGCGAGAGAACGACATTATTTCGCTTGCGGTCATACTTGAGGACATTGAACATCATCGTCTGACCGACAAACTTGTCAAGATCCCTGACCGGCCGGATGTCAACCTGAGAACCGGGGAGAAAGGCCGGGATACCGATATCCACAGAGAGCCCTCCCTTGACTCTGGATAGAACCGTTCCCTGGATGGGTGTGTTCCGTTCACAGGCGATCTTTACATCATCCCATATCTTGATCTTCGCCGCCTTATCCCGTGACAGGACAAGATTGCCGTCGCCGTCACGGCGATCAACCAATACTTCAAGTTCATCACCCACAGCAACGCTGAGGTTTCCCTGCTCATCCCGAACCTCTCTCGCCGGGATATAACCTTCCGTCTTCCATCCCACATCCACCATCACGGTATCCGCGTTAATTTGGACGACCTTGCCGGTGACCACAGCGCCAAGCTGAACATTCTGCAGGCTTTGCTCATAGAGTTCCTTGAACCCGACGTCTTCATCTTTTCCCGGAGTCCGTGCTGCGACTTCAATCCCCATCAGCAGTTCCGTTTTTTCCTCCTTGTCTGCTCCTTGTTCTGAAATCGTGTTGTTATCGTTAACCATTAAACCTTACCCCCTCTGATAGGATCACTGATACTAACTTAGAGATATAACACAAGGATTATGAAATATCAAGCAAATTGAAGAGAAAAGTGATGTCGCATTTATCGTTGCTCCGGGATTGCCGCCAGCATGGTTTTGACTACCGCGTCAATGCTGAGTCGCGTGGAATCGACCATGATGGCTCCATCAGGAACCTTAAGCGGAGCGACGGCCCTTTCACGATCCTGTCTGTCCCTGCACAGCAAATCCTTTTTCAAGGACTGATAGCCCACTTTTTCGCCATGTATGATCATTTCCATATAACGACGTCGGGCCCGCTCCTCGACATTCGCATCCAGGAAGAACTTCAAGTCCGCATCGGGAAAGACCACCGTCCCCATATCGCGACCTTCGGCAATAACTCCACCGTCTTTTCCCGACTCGCGCTGAATCGTCAGCAATGATGAACGCACCACCGGCATGGCTGAAAGGGTTGAAGCAAGCAAACCGACAGGCTCGTTCCTGATTTTCTCGGTCACATCTTGCGCATCGACAAATACCTTCAGGATATCGTCAACCCGGTGAAGCTTGATTTCCATCCGTCGGCACAGCTCTGCGACCCTTGCCTCGTCTGTGGCGGCAATCCCATTCCGCATCACCTGGTAAGCCACAGCCCGGTACAGGGCCCCGGTATCAAGATAGAGATAGGCGAGATTTTTCGCCAGCAGCCTGCTGATCGTGCTTTTTCCCGATCCCGCCGGCCCGTCGATTGTAATTAAAAGCCCCTTTTTCAATCTTCCGCCTGAACTTCGGGTTTCGCGATATCGCTTGAACGCGCAAGCGTTTTCATGTATGAATAGCGCCACGATGTTTTAGCCATGTCTTGATCGCACCTTAGCATATTCCCGCCTGGAATACACCGTACGATTTTGATTCCGGCTGTGGATGAAATGGTCATATGATGATGCCTCTAGCCCAGCATGAAATCAGGAATCTTACCACCCGCTTCGTCGTCAGTCTGCTGCTGCTCCTTTTTACCGCAGCGTCCGCATGCGCTCTGACCATTGAAGAAGAAAAGAAAGTCGGCAAGGAATTGTATGATAAACTGGAAAAGCACGCCTATCTGGAGCGGAATGCTCGGGTGGAAAATTACATTACCAATCTGGGCAACCGGTTGCTTGCCAACAGCAAACCGTTTTTTGACTTCCGGTTTACCGTCATCAAAAATTCGGGCATCAACGCCTTTGCAACGCCCGGCGGTTATGTCTATGTCTTTCAGGGGCTGATCAATCTTGTGGAAACAGAGAGCGAGCTAGCCGGTGTTCTGGCACACGAAATCGCACATGTCAACGCCCGGCATATTGCCAGTATGGCCGAAAAGTCCGGGAAGATGAGCATCGCCACCCTAGCCGCCCTTTTGGCCGGTGCGCTTTTTGGGGGCGGAGGGCAAGCCACTGCCGCCATTGCCGCCATGACGATGGCAACGGCCACGCATATGAGCCTTCAATACAGCCGGGAACATGAGGAGGAGGCGGATCGACTGGGAATGGCTTATCTCGTTCAGGGCGGCTATGAGGGCAAGGCCATGGTCGACTTTCTGAAGATCATGAGGCGGTACGAATTTTACTCAAATTCGATTCCATCCTATTTTTTTACCCACCCCGGCACAGGTGAGCGGATTCGTTATCTGGACGGCATGCTGCAGACAACCTACCGGCAGCAACGCGGAAGGGAATCGATTCTCGGCGGCTTGAAAAGAATTCAGGCCATCCTGGCGCTTGACAATAGTAACCTCGATATCACGCTGAGAAAATATGAAGACGATCTGAAAAATAATCCCGACGATGTTGATATCCTGTATGGACTGGCTCTCGTGCAGGAGAAAATGGGCGCGATTGCCCAAGCCATGGAAACTTTTCAAAAAGCCCTGCGACTGGCCCCTGATGATGAAGACATCGTCCGGGATACAGGCATCATTTATTACCGCGCAGGCCAGCCCGAAGAGGCCGTCAAACTACTGCGTAAGGCCTATCAGCTGAACGGGAACAACGTAAATACCCTTTCCTGGCTCGCCAGAACCTATGAGGCAACAGGCGATTATGCATCAGCGCTCGATCTATTCCGGAAGCTGGAGACGAAAAAAATCGATGATGTGAACATCTACTACAATATCGCTATGACCTACGGAAGGACGAATCACCCCGGTGAATCCCACTACTACTTCGGCATCTTCTTCAAGGAAAAGAAGAGAAAAGACAGCGCCCTGTTCCACTTCAAGTCCGCCCTCCCCCATTTCCCGAAAGGCAGTAACCGGGCGCTCGAAATCGAGAAAGAAATTAAGGCACTGAAAAAATAATCAAAAATTGAGACTGCTGAAAAATGGCTTAGCCGCGCCTCAAAAATCTTTTCCGCTAAGAAGGCACCCCCTTGTAATCATAATATATTACAAACCGTTAATGTCATTTTTGGAAAGGCGGAAAACATTTGATTCGCCGCTTGCGAACCATTTTTCAGTGGCTCTGCAAAACTCTCCAATCATATTTGATCAAGCTGCAGCGTCAATTCTTTCCGGGCATAATCGATATGGATTTGTTCGTTGACGAACAGTTCAAAAAGGTCCGCATCGATATGACCGTCTTGAACCATGCGGCCGATGATGTTCAACGCATGGGACAGCGTTATCGGCTTTTTATAAGGTCTGTCTTTGGCGGTTAAAGCCTCAAAGACATCAGCGAGAGCCAGAATGCGGGACTGAAGGGAAATCGCCTCTCCTTTCAGACCACCGGGATAGCCCGTTCCATCCATTTTTTCATGATGCGCTGCCGCATATTCCGCCACATGCCGCAATGTCCTCGGGAAGGGGAGTTGCGACAGCATTTTATAAGTGACCGCCGCATGGTTGTTGATGATATTCCGTTCTTCATGGGTCAGCGTCCCCTGGCGGATACTGAGGTTCTCCAGTTCATTGTCATTGAGCAGGGGATACCATGCACCATCCATGAAGTACTTCCGCTCGGAGATCCGTTTTAAGCGCGAAATCTGTTCCTCCGTCATCCTTTCGCTGCCGTTGTTTTCCATGACCAGAAATTGGTAATCATCCGCAAGGCTCCGGATAAAATCATCGCTTTCGGCCAAAGAGTCGCCTGGCGCCTTTTTCCCTTCCGAAACCGTGCACATGGGTTTTTCGATGCCATGGTCCCGCCGCAGCAACTCGAATCGTACTTTCAGGAGCTCCATCCGGTTAAAGACCGTTTCGAGCTTCGACGCCTTGTCAACCACATGTTCCGGGGTTGTAATTTTGCCCACATCATGAAGCCAAGCGGCCAAACGCAGTTCTTTGAGCTGATTGTCATCAAAAAAAACATCTGCGTACGGTCCTTCCCGGATTTCATTAATTCTGCCGGCGATGACCATGGTAAGCTCGGCAACCCGGCGCACGTGGCCGCCGGTATAGGGTGATTTCTCATCAATGGCCGTAGCAATGCTTCTGATAAAGGAATCCAGCAAAACTTCCAGGTCATGGATAAGCCTGTTATTGGTCAGAGAAACAGCGGCTTGCGATGCCAGAGATTCCGTCATGCCCTGGCATTCAAGCGAAAAAGGAACGACGATTCCGGAGGAGGGTTCCCGGGCGTTGAGCAGCTGAAGGACGCCGATGATGGTATTTTCATGATTCCGCATCGGCACCACCAGCATAGATTGAGAACGGTATCCGGTGTTCCGGTCGAATTGCCGGGTTCCCTCAAAATTGAAACCGTCGGTGTCATACACATCGGGAATATTGACGACCTCGCCTGATAGCGCAGCGTAGGCGGAGACATTGGCATAATTCAAGGCGCCGTCACTATTTTTCAACGGTACCGCGGGCCAGGTGATTTTGCCACTTGTTCCCCCCATGCGGATATTCAATGAGTCGGTCTGGACGATAGCAAATTGCAGGGCGGTTTCATCGTCTGTCATAATATACAGGGTTCCACCATCGGCGTGGGTAAAAAACCGGGCTTCATCGACGATCATTTCCAGCAGGCGATCCAGATTCTTTTCGGCAGAAAGGGCCACGCCGATTTGCGTCAACCTCTTGATCTGATCGAGCTGGGTTGCCTGCTCCCGGGCGGTAAAAGGATGGCAAGGCCTGTGGTGATGACCATCAACCATTGAGATACTCCTGAATCTTTTTGGATTTGCCTCTGATCTTATATCATCGAATCAGGGCAGAGGGAATATCTTTCTTGATGCTCTGCATAGGGCTTTGGACGCGATCAAATCATGCGCCGAATTTTTCCAAACGCCCTGCATGCGCCAGGGCCTGGCTCATGAGGTACATCATGGGCATGCGCCCCAGGCCGCCCTGGATGCAAGTCCGCTCTCCAAATCTCTCCACACAGTCGGGGCGGCAGGTCTCAGCGGCCAACAGCACGGGAACAGGATGCCAACTGTGCGCAGCCAAGGCCGCCGGCGTCGAGTGATCGGCTGTAACAACCAGGACGTCGGGATGGAGGTTTATGATCTGCGGCACCAGGGTATCCACCTCCTCGATAACCTTGACCTTCGCTCCGAAATTCCCATCTTCCCCGCGTGAATCCGTAGGCTTGACGTGGATAAAGAAGAAGTCGTACTTTGCAAAATTTTGATGCAGAGCCTCGATCTCCGCCCCGATAGAATCCGTCTTCGGTGCAACATCCATCCCCAGCAACCGGGCAATGCCCCGGTACATGGGATAACCGGCAATAGCCAGAGCGTTCAGACCAAAACGCTCCGCAAGTGACGGGTATCTTCGATAGCAGGCGTATCCCCTGAGCAGAATCATATTGGCTTTCGCCTCATCGGCAAGAACCTTTCCGGCCTTACGGATCAGTTCGGAAAGCAGGTCTGCCGTCTGCCCCGCTTCTGCAACAAGAGCACGCGGAGCGACCGGCAGAACTCCCGTTTGCTGCGGATCGGTTTCCGCAATCTCCTCCCTCAGTCCCTCACCCCTGAGAACAAGCAGGGCGCGATGTTCCCTGACGGATTTAAAGATCACCTCAACCCGTTCATCAAGCCGGACCTGCTCCTGCAGTTTCCGGCATATGCGCTGATTTGTCTCGTCGTCGATTCTGCCGGCGCGTCGGTCCAGCACGCGCCCTTCTTGATCCACCGTGGCAAAATTGATCCTAACCAGCAGGTCTTTCTCCGTCATGGAAAAATCGATACCAGCGCCTTCCAGAATCCCGCGGCCGATATTGTTCTTTATGGGATCATACCCGAAAAGAGCAAAATGTGCAGGCCCGCTGCCCGGCGTAATGCCGTACCCCACCGGGTCCAGTAGTCCGCAGACGGATCTCCTGGCCAGGGCGTCGAGGTTGGGTGTATGGGCTGTTTCGAGTTCGGTCTGATCCCCGCCCAACGCGGGCAGTCCGCCGAGACCGTCCATGATTAAAAAAATGATTTTGGATTGGTTTTTAATGATCAGCGTATCAATCAGTTCGGAATACATGAGAGTCACCTGCCTCGCTTCTTGCAAACCATCCATCATTGATTATGCAAAGCGTTCAAATGGCAGGGGCGGGTAAGAACCCCGCCCCTGTATCAGTTTTTTCTTTCAACCTGTTACGTTATCGGGCGCCCAGGAGCTTGCGGGCGATCACCACTCTCTGGATTTCGTTGGTGCCTTCATAAATCTGGCATATCTTGGCGTCGCGCATATGGCGTTCCGCCGGGTATTCCTTGCAATAGCCATAACCGCCGAAGATCTGGACACCTTCAATGGCTGCCGACATGGCAACGTCAGAGGCGTACATTTTCGCCATGGCTGACTCCTTCTCATAATCCAGGCTATTCTGTTCCATCCAGGCGGCTTTCAGCAGCAGCAATTCCGCTGCTTCGAGCTGGGTGGCCATGTCGGCCAGCTTGAACTGGATGGCTTGGTTGCTGGCGATGGGCTTGCCGAATTGCACTCTTTCCTTGGCGTAGTTGAGCGCGTCTTCCAGGGCGGCCTTGCCGATACCGCAGGCCTGTGACCCGATGCCGATGCGGCCCGCATCGAGACCGGACAGCATCTGCCTGAACCCCTGTCCTTCCTTGCCCAACAGGTTTGCAGCGGGAACCTCCGCATCCTCAAACACAAGTTCAGCCGTGCCGGACGCGAGGATACCGATCTTCTCCTCGATCTTGCCAACGGAGAACCCCTTCGTGCTCTTCAGATCGACGATCAGATTGATAATGGACTTGTAGCCCTTGGTTACGTCGGTCGTGCAGGCCAGAACGCAATATTTTGCAACGTTTCCGTTCGTGATGAAGCGTTTGGCACCGTTGATGATGTACTTGTCGCCGTTGAGTTCCGCCTTGCAGGAGAGCGCCCCGGCGTCGGAACCGGCGCCGGCCTCCGTCAGGGCGTAGCAGCCCTCCACTTCGCCGCCCGCAACGGGCGTCAGGAATTTTAACTTCTGCTCATGCGTCCCGTAGGCATTGACGGGGAAACCATAAAGAGAGTTGTTCACTGAGACAATAACGCCCGTGCTCGCGCAAGCCTTGGAAATTGCGATCATGCAGAGCACATAGGTGACGACGTCCATCCCGGCGCCGCCGTATTCCGTGGGTGCGGCAACGCCCATGATGCCCATGGCGCCGAGTTTCCGGCAGATTTCTTCCGGATGCCGGTGGGTGTGATCCAGCTCTGCTGCGATCGGTTTAATCTCTGTCTCTGCAAATTTCGTGACCTGATCCTTTACCATTTGTTGTTCTTCTGTTAATCCGAAATTCATTGCTTGCACCCCCCTTTACACAAATAGTCTGTTAGATTAATAAAGCCAAAAGGCTCCCCTGATCATTATCACACCGTGTAAAAAGTATCTCGATCCCCCTTTACGGGTTCGTGAATGGGATGTTTACCTTCCGTCATGCATGCGTTTCGCCTAACAGCCCTTATACACCGGTTTCCGCTTCTCGAGAAAAGCCTTCATGCCTTCCTTCTGATCGTCCGTACTGAAACACTGGGCGCAGCATGCCACTTCCAACCGGCTGGCGTTATCCAGGGAAAGATCGTAACCGAAATTAATGGCATGCTTGGCCATCTTCAGACTAAAACTCGGCAGTGTTGCAAATTTCCTGGCAAACTTCTTTGTTTCTTCCATCAATTGCTCGATCGGGAATATCTTGTTCACGAGACCGATCTCATA
Organism: Pseudomonadota bacterium; assembly: GCA_043805145.1. Taxonomy (GTDB): domain Bacteria; phylum Desulfobacterota; class Syntrophia; order Syntrophales; family Fen-1087; genus JAPLJM01. The sequence continues at coordinate 32,569 of JAZDIK010000127.1, forward strand.
GGCCCGCTTGGCGTCGATCTGGCCGCCGGTCAAGACCATTTCCTTGGCGCGCCCGACACCGACAAGACGGGCCAGCCGCTGGGTCCCTCCCCATCCGGGAATCAGGCCGATCAGGATCTCAGGCACTCCGAATCGGGCTGCCTCCGAACAAAAGCGCATATCGCAGGCCATGGCAATTTCCGCTCCGCCGCCCAGGGCAAAACCGTTTACCGCAGCGATGGACGGTTTTGACAAAGTTTCCAGCATTCTCAATGTCTTATGACCCAGCTCCATGAAGATCGTGGCTTCCTGGGGCCTTCGATTGGCCATTTCCGAAATGTCGGCGCCGGCGACAAATGCCTTGTCGCCCGCTCCCGTCAGAATGATCGCCTTGACGGCATCGTCCTGCTCGCAAATGCTCACCGCCTCATAGAGCTCTTTCATGGTTGGGGAATTCATCGCGTTGAGCGCCTTGGGCCGGTTAAAGGTAATGATGGCCACGCCGTCTTCAACTACATAAATAAGGTTTGAAAATTCCATTGTGTTCGTTCCTCCTTTTCATAAGAATATCTATTTAATCTATCCTTCGCCGCACCCCTCCGGTATCGGGAGTGAGAACTTGCGATCCCTTGCGGCCAGCGGAGAGTCCTATCTGTTCAAATCACTTGCTGCAGTCTTTGTGGGGAGCGGCTTGCAAATCGCCCCGGTTAGGCATTGCTTATACAGCTTCCAGAACGATCGACATCCCCTGTCCGCCGCCGATGCACAACGAGGCAAGGCCCAGCTTCACGCCCCGCTTCTTCATGTTCATCGCAAGCGTATAGGTGATCCGGGCGCCCGTGTTGCCAATGGGGTGGCCGATGGAAACCCCGCTGCCGTTGATATTGCAGATATCCAGATTCACGCCGAGTTCCTTGATGCAGCCCAAGGCCTGGCACGCAAAGGCTTCGTTGAGCTCGATCAGACCGATGTCCTTCATCGCGAGGCCGAGTTTATTGAAAAGTTTCCGCGTCGCCGGAATGGGACCAAGCCCCATGTATGCCGGATCGACACCACCCGAGGCGTAGCCCTTGATCTTGACCAGGGGCTTCAGGCCCAAGGCCTTGGCTTTTTCGGCGCTCATGACGACCACTGCCGTAGCGCCGTCATTGATTCCAGATGCGTTGCCGGCCGTAACAGTGCCGTCCTTCTTGAAGACCGGAGACAGTTTTGCCATCTTTTCCAGCGATGTGTCCATGGGACGCTCGTCCACGGCAAAGACCTTGGGATCGCCCTTCTTCTGAGGAATGACGACGGGAACGATCTCATCGGCGACGGCGCCGCTCGCGTTGGCCGCCCGCGCCCTGCGGTGGCTCTCATAGGCCAACTGATCCTGCTCGGCCCGGGTAATACCGTACTTGGCGGCGATGTTTTCCGCCGTGAAGCCCATGTGGTAGCCGTTGAAGATTTCCCAGAGACCGTCATGAACCATCAGGTCCGTGATCTTGCCAAAGGGCATGTTCATACGGAACCCCCAACGGGCGTCCGCCAAGGCATAAGGCACATTGCTCATGTTTTCCATGCCGCCGGCCACGATCACGTCCGCATCGCCGGCACAGATGGCCTGGGAAGCCAGCGCGATGGCCTTCATGCCCGAGGCACAGACCTTCTGTACCGTATAAACATTGGATTCTTCAGGAAGACCGGCATAGATCGCCGACTGTCGGGCAGGATTCTGGCCAACTCCGGCATTCAAGACGTTCCCCATGATAACCTCGTCAAAATAAACGGGGGTCAGCGAGCTGTCATAATTATAATATTTCTTCTGGACATCCGTCATGTCAAAATCGCCGAAGATCGCCGGCCGGCCAGCTTTAATGGCATCCGTGACGGTGGGGCGCAACCCTGCCCTGATGATGGCTTCCTTGATGACAAGCCTGCCCATTTCCACAACAGATATGCCCTTCAGGGAACCGCCGAATTCACCTACGGCCGTCCGGGCTCCACTTACAATAACTGCTTCTCTCATTTGAATCTCTCCTTTCAATTTCTCAGGCCTGGGCCTGTTTTTATACTTTGATCAACATAGCATCGCCTTGCGCATGGCCGGAACAGATGCCGCACACTCCGATGCCACCGCCGCGGCGTCTGAGCTCATAGCCCAGCGTCATCAGGATTCTCGCGCCTGTCGCGCCGATGGGGTGGCCGTAAGCGATGGCGCTGCCGTTGACGTTGACCTTCCTGAACATCTCTTCCTTTGACATCCCGAGAATGGACCGGGTGCTGACAATGGCCACCGCTGCAAAGGCCTCGTTAATTTCAATCAAATCAATCTGATCCAGGGCCATTCCGTTCTGATCCAGAAGTTTTCTGATCGAAAGACCGGGCACCGTTGCGATGTCTTTCGTCGGTTGAGAGACTTCAGCATAATCCAGAATCGTGAAGATGAATTTCATGCCCAGTTTGTCCGCCATTTCGCGGCTCATCAGCAGACAGACATCGCCGCCATCATTGACGCCCGGAGCGTTGCCGGCCGTGACGCTGCCCGCTTGGCCGGTAACGGTGCTCTTATGGTTGAAGACCGGAGGCAGTTTGGCCAGGAGATCTATGGTCGTGGCAGGTCGGGGGCCCTCATCCTTGTCGAAGATCACCGTTTCCTTCCCTTTTTGAATCTCAACGGCAAATATCTCGTCGTCCAGCCGCCCCGCCTTCATGGCCTCGACGGCCCGAATCTGGGACTGATAAGCCCACTCGTCCTGGTCCTGCCGCGTGTAGCCGAATTCATCGGCCACTTCTGACCCGTGAATGGCCATGTGCCGGTTATAGAAGGCATCCCAGAGCCCGTCATAGACCATCAGGTCCACCACGCGGCCATTGGGAAGCCCCATGCGGTTCCCCCAACGCATGTCGGGAAGCCCGTAAGGGCAATTGCTCATGCTTTCCTGACCGCCGGCGATGACGATTTCGGCCCTGCCGGTTTGAATCATCTGAACCGCAAGATCAATCGTCTTGATGCCCGAGGAACAGACCTTGTTAACGGTGATGGACGGGACGCTTTCGGGCAACCCGGCCAGCAGGGTAGCTTGACGGCTCGGAACCTGACCGCAGCCCGCCGGCACCACCTGGCCCATGATGACATAATCCACATCCTCGCCTTTCACCTTGCCGCCCGTTCTGCGCAGGCATTCCTTGATTGCCAGCGCGCCCAGTTGCGGGGCGTCGAAACTCTTCAATGCGCCGCCGAAAACACCATAGGGCGTTCGGCAGGCCTCGACACAGACGACTTCTCGAAGATTCTTGAACTGACTCTTGATCTTCCGGCCCATCGTTGAAAAATCAGCCTTCCGCTCGCCGAATTTGGTAATCGGGGCGCCGGCATAGTAATCTTTTCTCGCCTTGACCAGTTTCTGTGATATTTTTTCCATCATTTCCTCCTTCATGATTCCAGCACTCACCAAGTGTCAATTCTTGCGATCGATTCTCCGCGTGTTTTCTACTGTATGCAGTTCTTGAAAAAAAATTCTAAAATTTAAGGAACACGCAAAATGATAAGGAGCTCGAAGAAAAGCTCTTTCCGGCATGTCAGGGGGCGATTAAATTTAGTACAGATGTTGTCAATGCTCAGGATAATATTCCTAAAGGAAGATGCAGGTGTGTCGGTATATGATCTGGCGCGCAATCTGTCAGTCATGGTTGGATATTTGTTGATGGTAGAAGGTCTTTCTATTCACATAAATGCCGCTTTCCCGACAAAGCGCGTGATCTATATAATCTTGCATGGACCTTGTCAAGAAGATAATGGGGTAGCTGGACCACATTTTCGAGGATGATGAGATAAGCTAAAATACCATTTATTTCAATGGTATCTGTATATCTAGCCGGGAATCAGATCATCCCTGAAGCGATGCACCCGGTTGCAGGGACTTTACCATCTCCTGAAGCCTGATTTCCTTCGGATCCACGGCATCGACAACAATCCCATGGTGCAGGGAGGGGCCATGTCGGTCTACGTGCACAAAGGTCAGGAAGCCGTCCAGCCCAAATTCTTCATGGCGATCAAAGACGATTCCAACATAGGGCGTCATGTGGTTCCGCCCTGAGAATAGCGTCTTGCGGCATGTTGTAAAACCCATAAGAACCCGTTTTGCCCACGTCATTCCGGCATCAGCCCGTTATGGGCTTGAGACAGTTAGCAGCGTGAGCAGGCAGGCATCAAGAAATAAATCGCAACACCGATAAGATCATCGCGTTTCGGCCATGTCCTTTTCTATCGTACGGTCGATCAGCCGGTCGTACCAGCAGTCATAGGGGAAAAAATCCAGAAAACCGCAATGGCCGCCGTAACGTTGAATCAAAAGCTGCAGATTGGGATTCTTCTCCAAGCGCCGGAAATCACCCACCGGGATAAAGGGGTCGTCTTCAGCAGTGACAATCGTCACAGGCATGGACAGATTCTTGAAAGCGTCATTGAGTAGGGCATATTCATTAAAGTAAAGGCGGTAGTCTGAATATTCCGGATACCAGGGCATGATGGCAATCGTCAGACCGAGGCAGGTCTGCAGGTGCAGGATGCCGTTAAAATTGTATCTATCCGGAAACAGGGCCTGTTTTTTGCGCAGCGACCGCTTCCATTTTTTTAAAAAATAGTAACGGTAAAAGGGCAGGCTCTCATCGATACGTCGGGTGGCTTTGTATGGATCCAGAGGGGGACTGATCGCAAAGACATGCTTAAGGTTGGCAATCCGGCAGAGCGATTGCCGCAGGGCAACCCGCAGGCTAAAATTACCCCCCAGGGAAAATCCGACTAGATACACCGGCAAACCATTCGCAAGGCGACAAATATTGCTGACGGCCTCGACAGTTTCGTCAATGAGAGCACCATGAAAAAGCCCTTCATTCAAGTGGTGGCTCTCGCCATGATCGCGCAGGTTCAGCCGGAAGACGTCATATCCTTTTCCAAAGAGATACTTGCCCGACGATTGGACATAGGCCGATTCGGAGCTTCCCTCCCAGCCATGAATCAGGATGATCAGCGCCTTGCCCGGCTGACCGAGGTGCACGGAATGATAGCCCTGCAGACGGGTGCCATTGCCTCCGTCGACAATCATCTCCTGCGCCGCAGTCATCATGGCATTCGGACCATTGTTTCGTACGCGCGTAGTGGCAATGATTGACTGCAGGTGACGATTGCGGGATAAGAGATTGGGACAGAACTGCAAGCTCATAGACTCTCCTGAAATCATTGCCCTAGTCATTTGACGACCCCTTGATACCTCCGCATCTTGTCATGACGGAGCGCATCTGTATCACTTCAATGTTATCGAAAATCTTAAATCGTTGTTTAAAAACGATCTTACATAGCTCTCTGGATGTTCCCAAGCCAAGCGACTGCTTCTCTATATCACATTTTCAACAAATAAAAAAGACAACTTCTCAAACAGTTCAGATGCTGCATTGTGTTTCATGCTTCGACATTGCATCACATGTCAACAGAACCTCATGCTTGAAGATTTGTTCACCTTCAGACCTGTTCCTTAATTACCCAGACTCCGGAAAAATGTTTCTTGTTAATAATTTCTTGACTCATAAACGTGGGCCTGCTAAATGTAAGTTGTTGAAAAGTAATATTTTATCGAATTATCATCTCCAGGGAGTCTATCATGATCGTTCAGTTTTGGGGGTCGCGTGGTTCGTTGCCTTCCGCCATGGATACCCGAATGATCCGGGCAAAGATCTTCAAAGCGGTCAAGGCATCGCGGTCGCACCGGCTGGAAACGGATGAAGCCATTGATCGTTTCATCCGGGAGCATCTTCCCTTTGCCGTCAGCGGCACATACGGATGCAGCACGCCCTGCATCGAACTCAAACCGCAGGTGGAATATGTTCTCTGCGACGCCGGCACCGGTCTTAGGAATTTTGGAAGCGCTTTTATGAAATGCCGGCAGGCGCAGCAAAGTCGTCCGGCGCCCATTTTCCATATTTTCATGTCCCACCTGCACTGGGATCACATTCAGGGATTCCCTTTCTTTACGCCTGCCTATCTCCCCGGTCACCAGATCCACATTTACGGCTGTCACCAATATTTACAACAGGCGTTTACAGACCAGCAGAATACCCCGTTTTTTCCCGTTCCCCTGCACGCCATGAAAGCGGAAATCCTGTTTCATACCCTGGAACCGGATCAAACATGCGAAGTGGCCGGCTACAGTGTGCGCAACATCAAGCAGAATCATCCGGGGAATTCTTATGGATACCGGTTTGAAAAAGACGGGAAAATCATCGTCTATTCAACCGATGCAGAACATAAAAAAGAGGCGGAAGCCGACGAATACGCATTCATTGATTTTTTCCACAAGGCGGATCTGCTCATTTTTGACGCCCAATATACCTTGCTGGATGCCTTGGATATGAAGGAAAACTGGGGGCATTCCAGCAACCTCTCCGCCGTGGAACTGGCCGTCCGGGCGGATGTCAGGCATCTCTGCCTGTTCCACAGCGAACATACCTATAGTGATGAAAGACTTGAGCAGTTTCTCGTCGAAACCTGCGATTACCTGAAGATACACGCCGCTGGTCATCATCTGAAGATTGATCTGGCCGCAGACGGGTTGGAAATTGAAATTTGACCTCCTGGCAGAATTAAGGAGATATGACACATGAAGCTTACCGCATCACGGATATGGTCGTCCATCGGGGACATCCGCAAAACCTCTCCGGTTGTCCACAACATCACCAATTATGTGGCGATGAACAACTCGGCCAACGCATTGCTGGCAATCGGGGCATCGCCGGTCATGGCCCACGCGGAGGATGAGGTCGAAGACATGGTGGGCATCGCCGGCGCCCTCGTCATCAATATCGGCACGCTGAGCGATCCCTGGATCCGCGCGATGTTCCGAGCCGCTTATCGGGCAAAAAACAGAAACGTCCCTGTCATCCTGGATCCCGTGGGCGCAGGCGCGACCGCCTATCGCACGCGCACGGCAAGGCAGCTTCTTCGGGAAGTTTCCGCTGCGATCATCCGTGGCAACGCCTCGGAAATCCTGGCGCTTTTAGATGATAAGGCAAGAACAAAAGGCGTTGACAGCACAACCGCCTCCCATGACGCTGTGGATGTCGCCCGTCAACTGAGCAACATCAACGGGTGTGCCGTCTGTGTCAGCGGGGAGACCGATTATATCGTTTGCGGTAACGATGTCACCCGGATCATGAACGGTCACGCCATGATGACGCGCGTCACGGCCATGGGATGCATCGCGTCGGCCCTGTGCGGCGCATTCGTCGCCGTCAACGGCGACCATGCCGAAGCGACAGCCCAGGCCATGGCCGTTATGGGCATCGCCGGCGAAATTGCCGCACAAGATATCCCGGGCCCCGGGAGTCTGCAGGTCCGATTTATCGATACCCTTTACCGCCTGTCCGAGGGCGATATCGCCCGCCGCCTCAGAACGGATGGCTGAGATGCGCGGATTGTACCTGGTAACCGATCGCGCACTTTGCGGGCACAGAACCGTCGAGGAAGTGGTTTTTATGGCCCTGCGAGGCGGCGCGGCCTGCATCCAGTTGCGCGAAAAGGACGCTTCGACCCGCGATTTTGTGGAAGAAGCGCAGAGGATCAAGGCGATCATGACCCCGTTCCGGGCCTCTCTGATCATCAATGACCGCATTGATGTGGCTCTTGCCGTCGGTGCGGACGGCGTTCACGTCGGACAGAGCGATATGCCCTGTGAGATCGCAAGAAAGCTTCTGGGACCACGTGCGATTATCGGCCTTTCCGTGGAAACCTGGGAAGATGTGGAACGGGCCGCGGCGCTTGACGTCGATTATCTGGGCGTGAGCCCCATCTTCGAGACGCCGACAAAGACAGATACGAAAAGGCCCTGGGGCTTGGAAGGGTTGAGCCAAATCCGGACCACAACACGCCGGCCGCTCGTCGCCATCGGCGGTCTCAATGCCTCCATCGCGGCGGATGTCATCCGGGCCGGCGCCGATAGTGTCGCCGTGGTGTCCGCTATCTGCGCCGCCCCCGATCCAAACCAGGCCGCGCTGGAACTCCATGATATCATTCAGGCCGCGCTGGAACAAAAGGGGAAAGAGCATCCACGCTGAAAAGGCCTCTTCGCGTCATCCCCCCTTACAAATGGGAAAGATTCAAGGAATCCTTTTGATCATGTCACCGGAAAAAATGATCCTTTTCGACTATTCGGGGACGTTGAGCCTGGAAGCCCCTCTATTTGCCGAGCCCGATTTCCTGATGCAACAACTCGAAGCGTGCGGCTTGCGGGCTTTCGGAATCGACAGCCTGAATATTCTCTGGGAGAAAATCATCAATCCGACATGGGTGGCAAGCAGCACCACCACCCTGGGCTATAAAAAGATGCTGCTCGACAGGATCATCGCCACGCTGCATCCGAACCTGTCTGTCCGCCGGCAATTCAAGCTCACCAATGCCGTCGCTGCTTTCGTCGATCGCTACTTTAGCCATTCCCGCATCGATCCTCGCTGGAAACCGCTTTTACGCAGAATCGACACGGCTCCCTCCATCAGGACCGTCATCGCGACGGATCATTATGCGGAGGCAACCGGCGTCATCATAAACTTCCTCGGTGAATGGAAGATAAAAGCAGAATCGGTAATCGAAGCTGCCTTGAGTCCACAAGCAGCATCCTTCATCATCGCCAACTCGGCGGATATCGGAGTCCATAAGGCCGATCCGCAGTTCTGGCAATTTCTCAAAACGAACCTACGCCTCGATACCATCCGTCGCATCCTGATTATCGATGATTTCGGCTATAACGAACAGGGCGCGGACGACTACAGCAACCGACACAAGGTAGATACGAGAATAAGGACAACCGTCATGACGCTGGAGTCCGTTTTTTCAGCGGTCATCGAAGTGTTCCTCGTTATGATCGGAACGGATGTCCACGGGCGGGACGTCCGACTGGAAAATTTTTTCGAGGAAGTGACGCTTGTTATCGACCGGTTTCTGACTTCCCCATAGGGCTTTGGCATGTGATGAAACCGGCAAAATATGCTTTCCATTGATTTTTTCCGCGGCAACAATGTCGCGAGGAAATGGAGGTGAACCGCTTATGAAATCTTTCCGAAAAGAGCTGTGGTTCAATGTTCCGACACGGAGAGGATTTGTCAACATTACGGATCAGATCGAGCACTGCCTGGCGGAAAGCGGCATCTCCGAGGGGCTGGCACTGGTCAATGCCATGCACATCACGGCATCTGTTTTCATCAACGACGACGAATCCGGACTGCATCAGGACTATGAGGACTGGCTTGAAAGGCTTGCGCCGCATGAACCTGTTTCAAAATACCGACACAATCGAACGGGTGAGGACAACGGCGACGCCCATCTGAAAAGACAGATTATAGGCCGGGAAGTCGTGGTGGCCATCACCGGCGGCAAGCTGGATTTTGGTCCTTGGGAACAGATTTTCTACGGTGAATTCGACGGCAGGAGACGGAAAAGAGTGCTCGTAAAGATCATCGGAGAATAATTTCCGTTACCCCCCTGACGAGCTGAAAACGTGCAGAAAATGAAAGAACCTTCCCGTAGGCGGGGCTCTCTCACAGGAGAAAAATGAATAGGGGAGGCGAAGGATGGCTTCGCTCTCGTAGTATTATGTACCGTCCGTTGTCCGGTGTGGCAACTCTTCCTGTCCGCCAGTCAACGATCACTATCGACAATGTAAGGATATGTGCAGCTGTTCGGTTCGCCGGGCACGGCCATAAACCTATCCCTGGTTCCGTAACAACCAGAGAGCAGCGAATTGCGGCGGGAAGTCCTGAAAAAGAAAAGTCAATTACACAAAGTTTCTGGCACAGTCGTTTCTTAAACAATACTAACAGATAAACCATATTCCGTTTTCAATATTTTGCTGATTTCTTCAACCTCTTCCCGCTTATAGATCTTCGTTGCGCCCAAGTGATATGCTTTATCCAATGCCTTGTACTTGCTTACGCCCAGGTTGTGGTAGGGCAACACATCGATATGTCCGATACCCAGTTCACGAAGAAAGTTTCCTGTTTCCTCAATATCTGATCTCGAATCATTGCAGCCCGGAATCAGCGGAAAGCGAACCAAAATCTTCTTCCCCAGTCGAAGTGTCTTTTCAAGATTTTCAATGATCAGGTCGTTGGTGACACCGGTCAGTTTTCCGTGTTTTTCCCCGTTAATGCATTTTATATCCCAATATATGAGGTCAATAAAGTGCAAGACTGATTCAAGCTTCTTCCACGGTGCATTTCCTGATGTGTCGAGAACACAGTGAATGCCGTGCTTTTTTAATTCTTTCGCGATCTCGCGGACGAATTCAGCCTGAGAAAGCGGCTCACCGCCGGAAAGTGTTACTCCACCCCCCGAATTTCTATAAAACAGGTTATCCCTCACTGCAGTTTGGACAATTTCTTCAACGGATTTAAGGCTTCCGGAAATTACCCGCGCTTCAGATGGACATATGTGAACGCAGGCGCCACAGGCCTTACATACCGTCCTGTCAAATACAACAGTTCCATTTTTGTTTACCCTAATCGCTCCATTGGGACAGGCCTCCACACAACTGCAGCAGGAAACGCACCGCTCCCTGTAATACAGAAGTTCTTCTTTCATGCTCTGAGATTCGGGATTGCTGCACCAGAGACAGTTGAGCGAACATCCTTTGAGAAAAACTGTTGTTCGAATTCCAGGACCATCGTTCAGAGAAAAGCTTTGAATATCAAATATAGTGCCATCCATTATTTTCATCGCCCCCAGACGACACGACCTGTTGCTTCCATCCGGAATAAATGCTGCGTACATTATAGAGCATATTGCCAATACTCATCAGCAATCCAATTCCGCCTCAATCGGGTTGAATATTACCGGCTAGGAAATCCCCATCCCCCGATCGCAGATGAGTGACAGGAAACACACCTTTCTTATCGGCCCCTCATCGGATCTGAGGCTGATGCTAATTCTGAAAATTTAACATGGTTCTTCTGATGATTTCATCCTGTATTCCTTTGTCAAGCCTTACAAAATAGGCGCTGAACCCGGCCACGCGAACGGTCAAGTTCTTGTATCTCTCAGGATAACGCTGTGCATCCACCAGCGTTTCATTGGAAATACAATTAAACTGAATATGGTATCCACCTAAATCGAAATAGGACTTGACAAGGGCAATTACTTTTCTCATTCCATCATCATCTTTAAAAACCGCTGGATGAAATTTCATGTTGAGATGGTTCGAGGAATATTTAACTGTATCCAACACCCGTGCAGCTGATCGCGCGAGAGCCGTTGGACCTAAAACATCCGTCCCTGCCTGGGCGGAAACGCTTCCATCGCACAACGCGAGACCGCTTTTTCTGCCGCTCGGCAAAGCCATTGTTCGTGCCCCCGTATGCCAGTGAAGTGAATGCGAATATGCTTCCGGCACGGATGGTTTCCCCATGCAATCCGGTTGTTTAGTTGCTTCCTCATAGAAAATGTCAAACCACTCTCTCGCAATGTCGTCGACATAACGGTCGTCATTGCCGTATTTCGGCGCCCGGAGGCAAAGGTTTTGAATGTAGGCATGCTCTCCACCTTCAAAATCTGCCTCCAACGCTTCTTTAAGCTGCCTCATGGATATGGCCTTATCATCGTAAACAAGCTTTTTTATTGCCGCCAGCGAATTGGCAAGATCGATATTTCCAATGATTATGGTTCCCATCTCTCCATAGGGCTGTCCGCCCTCACTCAAATCGGTAGCAGTTTCTATACACTGGTCAATCACAGCCGATGTGAATGTTAGGGGAAGACTTTCTGCCTGCAGTGCGAATCCTGTGGAATCAAAAAACCGGCATTGTTCCAGCAGGTAAGCCAACTGCTTTCGCACCGCTTCGTGAAGCTCCCGGTAGGAAGCAAAGGTTTCCGGGTCTCCCGTCTCAAGTCCGACCTTATTTCTGGTGAAGGGATCGACTCCGTTATTCATGGCCAATTCCAGCATTTTTGCCACATTGAAGGCCCCTTCCCAAGGGGGATTCGTAAGGTTCCCAAGCACGCTTACGACGCATGAACCAAGCACCGTCCGCTCGCGTGCATCCTCTAGCGAAACACCGGGACAATTGTAGAGCCAACGTTCTATGGTTTTATCCGTATTGTGAAACTGTGGTTGTCCCAAGCCGGAATCTCTCAGCAGCTCCATACATTTGAGTAAAAATTCCTCCGGCATCTTGTCGGTGTAAAAGCATGCCAACCCCGGTTCAATGACCTTCATTTGCCTTTGAGCCTCTACCAGTAAATAATCCAGCTCCGTCGTACCGTCATCTCCCTTTGCCGTATAACCGCCCATACTGATCCGACAGGCGTTGAATCCTTGGCCGGCGGTACTCCAGACATTTGACGCATATATGGTAGCCCCCATAACCTTGGCAAAGAAGCCTTGTATAAGTTCTATTGCCTCATCTTCGGTGATCTTTCCCTCGTCCCTGTCCTTACGGTACAAGGGATTCAGCGGTCTGGAAATATTACCGATCGCCAAACCCGCGGGACATGACATTTCAATTACGGAAGCCATATAAATCAACAACGTTGATTGAATCCCCTCGTGAAAGCTCCGTGCCGGGTGTTCGGGTACCCGCTCCAGTATTTCCGCAATTCTGGATAGCTCTTTCTTTCTCGAAATATTTTTTTCGCTCCGCGCCATGTCTCGAGCCAAGGCTGCGTATCGATGAGACCAGTTAATTACTGCATTTAAAGATACGCGCATCGCCCTAAGCAATTCCCGTTGTTTTATCGTTTCTACGGTTCCAATGGGAGGCAGAGTTTTTTCCTTGGCTTCAATTTTTTCCAGTTGCGATCGAAGCCCTTTGACTGCCATTTGAGCCGGCTCGGTACAAATAACCGACGGAAGAGGAAGTCCGCAGCCGTCAATATACATACCTGTCTTTCCCAAGGTTGCCCAGTCGAGTCCCGTGGCCTCTTCAAAAAGTGTACGCGCCCTTGAATAAGCACATCGATCTCCCCACACTTCGACTGCTTCCCGGATGTTCCGACGGGCATTATCGTCAAGAACATACTCACCCATCGTGTTATGGAGGCGGTGGCCTTCAAGATTTTTTGTCATCCATCGACAGGATATTTCTATCCACGGCATTGCCGAGACTTTATACTTGCCGAAATCGCCGACGATGGGATTATCATCAATAGATATGGTCTTTTCCGCAAGATATCGTTCAAAATAGGCTGCTCTTCTCTGTGCCGGAGACAAGCCGTCTGTTTCTTTATAAGAATCAAGAAGCACACGGACACGCTCGGTGTCCACATAAACCGGCGAGTCGAGTATCTCTTCTTTTATCCGTCTCATCCTTGAACTCAATTCAGGTTTCTTGCTCATAGGTTTCTTGCTCATAGTTTTTTTACTCCTCTATACGGAAAATGAAGGAACTCAACCGCAAGGCCGGTGCCGGCGAAAATTACTTTTCCGTCTTCGAGATACCGCGAGGCAACCGACGCCATGAGTTCGATCGGATTGTATTTATTCGTTTCCATGACCTCAGGCTCTCCCTTCCATCAATTCAATCTTCTTCAGTTCCTCGAT
>JAZDIK010000128.1:0-2480 GCA_043805145.1 Pseudomonadota bacterium
GATGCTGGGCCGGGCGGTCTATCACAGGCTCGATGATATCCCTGAAAACATCGATGTTCTTCAGGTCTTTCGTCCCTCCCCTGAGGTTCCGTCTGTGGCCCAGGAAGCCCTGGAGCGGCGCAGGAAAAAGGGCGACATCCATGTCATCTGGCTCCAGTTGGGTATTAAAAGCGAGGCGGCCAGGGAGATGGCGGAGAGCGCGGGGATCCTTTTCGTGCAGGACAAATGCATGTATGTAGAGCATCGTCGCATCTTTTCCCGCAAGGAGAAGGCATGAACAAGGATTCAGGGTGGTGATGGCAATGAAGCTGATGCCTCCCTGGGCGGTTTCGATGCCGAAAGAGAAGCGTTCCAGACCGCCGATCGGATCCATCCCCACGGTGGAAAGGATCAGGCCGGCCATCATCATGATCAGGGATCGGATTCGGGATGTTCCGGTCAGGTTGGACAGGAGGACGACCCCCAGGACCGTCAGAGCAAAGTATTCGGCCGGCCCGAAGGCGAGGGCGGCCCCTATCCGGTGATCGGCCTCCTCCCCGAACAGAAGGGGGTCACCGAAAAGGGGGCGTCGATGAGGCTCCCCATTCCTCCAGAGGGAAGCGTCCCACGGGTTGCCGCGGGGCGCTTCTGTATATCGATGTTCCGTTCCCCTTCCCGGGTTGGCTGAAGCGGGAAGGGCCGTTCAGGAAAAATCCGCACGTAATGATTTGCTGAATTATTTGCTTGCTGCGAGACATCCCAATCGGTATAATCACCGAGAATCCGGAATTCCGGAAAAAGTGTTTCCTGGAGAAAAAAGATGCAATTGGTCAAAATAGGAAAGAAGGGGCAGCTTTCGTTACCCAAGGCTATTCTGCAACGGGCAGGCATCAGCGGCGAAACTCCGCTTCTGGTGGATACAATGGGTGACGGTGCTATTGTCCTGAGGCAGGTTGGCGTCTATCCGATTGAGATCTATAGCGATGAACGGATCGCATCATTCCTGGAAGAAGACAGAATGACGCCGGAACAGGCGGCCATACTCGATGAAGCCCTGAAAAAATGAAACCGTTTCTTGATGCGAACGTCATTTTCACGGCAGCCTACAGCGCCCAGGGCCTGTCGCGGGGCCTGTTCCGTTTGGCGGCGGCGGGAAAATGTTCTCTCTCCACATCCGCCTTTACCCATGAAGAGGCTGTCAGGAATATTCAGAAAAAGGCGCCGGATAAACTCGACGACTTGACCACGTTGATGCAACAGGTTGACATCCTTCCGGAACCACATCCCAAGTGGGTCACCTGGGCGGCGGGGTTGCCCTTGGCCCAGAAGGACGCGCCTGCGCTTGCTGCGGCACGCCAGGGGAAAGTCGATATTTTTGTCACCGGCGACCGTCGCGATTTCGGCCACCTGTTCGGTCAGGTCTTGGAAGGGGTAAAAATACTGACACCGGCGGATGCTTTGGAAACCGCCACACTTTTATGATGATGTTGGTCATCTGACGAACTGATCCCAATCGCTTTAATTGGGTGTTGCTGCTTTCACCTGCCTACTGTTCAGCAGTGGACAGTTGTCAGAATTGAGGATTATGGATGAAAAGAGAGCATGGTGATCGGCTCAAGTTGTGGCGCCGCCTGCCCGTGAATACGCTGTGGGCGGCTCCTCTCATACCGTCTTCCCCAACAATACCATCTACGGCGATCCCGACTACTCCTAGGGCGCTTACATAACGACATAACACTAAGTTGAATCGGGATGTGCCGGTGGAGTCTGCCCGAATTTCCCCGAAAAACCTGTCGGGCTCGCCTAATCAACCGAAATCAACAACCCCCCCTTCACACATTTTGAGGTTATTTACACATCCATCTCCGCACTACCGTAATCAAATCCCATCCCGACACAACAGGTTGTGATAAAATCTCCTTGACATACAAGATTCCTTTCCGTATCCTGAGCCAACGAAAACTACTTCGAGAATTATCTCGAAGGTCGAATTGAATGCGTGTAATCAGATTAGCGAAAAGGTTATTAGAAAACTCAGGAAAATGACCGAAGGTATGCAGTCAGGGACGATTCTCCACTTAAGACTATATGGGATGAAATATGCGTCCAGACACAAAATAAACTGTCGGTAATGTGGGAATTATAAACGGAGACCATCGGTGACATAATCCGGCATGAACTGGCTGAGATTGTCGGTAACAAAACTGACTTTTGTTACCTGAACGCTTCTTCCAGCTTTTTCGCGCTTCCGCAGGATTTGATCTGACTTAACAGACGCTCACTCATCATCGGTCCGTAAGCTGTAACTAACACCCGAACAGATGGAAGAGGGACTACCGAAATGGTACGATAAAGTCAATGCCTAAGATAACACTAAAGCTACCGTCCTGGATTGCCACCGTCATCGAGGCTAAATCCTCCGGCTGGTTCACCTTTGAAAAACAGGTATCAGAAGGCACAACCATCAATGATGTTCTACAGGGTTTAGTTACAACATATCC
>JAZDIK010000129.1:0-23904 GCA_043805145.1 Pseudomonadota bacterium
GCCAGCGAGGATTGCGGTCGGTGCGGCAACTGCAAACGGACCATCCTAGAACGATGCCGGCCGTCCTATGACCGGATCATCTATATCGGCGACGGCTATTCCGATGTTTGCCCGGCAAAGAACGCCGATCTCGTTTTCGCCAAGGCCACCCTCTACGAAAAGTATCTCTGTAAAGGGGATCGCTGTGTTTATTTTGAAACCTTTGCTGATATCATCAGATTCCTGCACGGCCAAGGCGTCATAACCTGAAGCCGGTTCTCAAAGCGCTTAACCTTTCTTGGCGGCCTCTTTCTGAACCTTGTTGAAATTTTCATCAAAAAGTCGGATTGTCTCTCTAAGTCGGATGCCGGGCGTTCGTGAACCTAAAACCACGACAATCAGGCGGGTGTTCCCCTGTACAGCTGTTGCCGCGAGGTGATAGCCGGATGCTTGGACGAATCCGGTTTTGATGCCGTCCGTTCCGGGATAGCGTTTGAGCAGCAGATTGTGATTGTACTGCGTAATGTTATGATAGGTATAGGATTGCATTGAATGAATTTGCAGGGATTGAGGAAACCGTCGTAGATATTCGCGGGCAAGGATGGCCATATCCCGGGCCGTCGTCATCTGTCCGTTGGCGGGGAGGCCGTGCGGATTTTTGAAGCGGCTGTGAAGCATCCCTAGTTGCCGGGCTTTTGCATTCATCCGGTCCACAAACTTGTCCAGATCTCCTCCGATGTATTCGGCCAGAGCCACCGAGGCGTCATTGGCGGACACCACGGAAATCCCCGTGATCAATTCGTCAAGCGTCGGCTCGCTGTTCGGTTCGAGAAACATTCGGGAACCCTGTGTGCGCCAAGCTTTCTTGCTGACTTTGACTTTATCCTGAAGATGCACTTTCCCCTCGCTGATGGCTTCATAGGTCAGATAAAGCGAGAGGATTTTCGTGACAGAAGCCGGCGGCACCCGCCGATCGGCATTTTCTGCGAATAAAATCCGCCCCGTATCGGCATCCATAACAACGGCAGACCGGTATTTTTCCCCGGAAGCCCTGGTGCGGCGCGATCGGGCCGTTGAGTCTTCAGGGAGCATCAGGACAAGGATAGTGAGAATCAGCGTGAAAATAAAAAGGCGTTTATTGAGCATAGGGTATTTCCCTTATTCAGTTTGAGACTTTTGAAAAATAGCTTCGCCACTTGCGAACCATTTTTCACCGGTTATGCAAAGTTCTCAGTTTGTGCATCAAAGGATCAGCGCCAGATGGTCGGCCACAGCCAGACCCCTGCGCGTTGGTTTTAAAAAACCATTTCGGATGACAATCAATCCCTGCCGGACCAGTTCATCCAGGATCTTCATTTTTCCCGTGTGGGGGGTATTCTGTTGTTCCGAAAAATACTGCATGGGGATGCCTTCCCCTGTCCGCAGACCCAGGAAGCAGGTTTCCAGTCTTTTCTGAGAGAGGTTTAACTGCTCCGAGCCTTCAACCGGTCGCCTGCCCTCCAGGATGTCCAGTAGATATTGCTTTATTGACCGATGGTTCCACCAACGCCTTTGACCGGAAAAGGAGTGGGCGGCTGGGCCGATGCCCAGATAGGGGATATGGCGCCAGTATTTTTGATTATGCCGGGACTTGAATCGGTCCGCCCGGGCAAAGTTGGATACTTCGTAGTGGAGATAACCGGCATCTTCGAGGATATCCGCAGTCGTCATAAAAAAATCAACTTGCCCATTCTCATCGTGAAGCGCAAATTCACCCTTCTGATACCTGCGCCCGAGCGGGGTGTCGTCTTCCAGGCTCAACTGATAGCAGGAAAGATGTTCCGGTTCATAGGACAGCGCCCGTGAGAGAGCGCCCTTCCAGGATAAAAGGGACTGATCCGGAATCCCGTAGATCAGATCAAGACCGATATTATTAAAGCCGGCTGCCCTGGCCTGCTCAATGCTCTGTAACGCCTGCTTCGGTGTGTGACGGCGGTCCAGGAATTGCAAGATGTTTTCGTCAAATGACTGGATGCCGATATTGAGGCGATTAACGCCTGCCTGCCGCAAGGATGTCAAGAAATGCGGATGTGCGTCGGCCGGGTTCATCTCCACCGTTATTTCGGCGTCAGAGGCAATGGTGAAAATGTTGTGTGCATGTATCAGAATTTCCGATAAATCAGTGCAGGAGAGCAGGGAAGGGGTGCCGCCGCCAATATAAATCGTGTCGAAATAGTCGAAATCATATTGATATAGAGATGTTTCTTCAAGTATAGCTTTAATATATTCCGGAATGTCTGAAAGGGTTGTCACAGAATAGAAATTGCAATAGGCGCATTTCTTTTCGCAGAACGGGACATGGATATATAAACCGGGCTGAGTCATGCGCATCAATCCGTATCGGATCTTAAAACAGATAAAAAAGCGCTCTGCGGGATGCTCACCGAGCCGATCATCTTCATGCGTTTCTTGCCCTTCTTCTGCTTTTCCAGCAGTTTTCGCTTCCGTGTGATATCGCCGCCGTAACATTTTGCCGTGACGTCCTTACGGAAAGCGGAAATGGTTGTTCGTGAGATGATTTCTCCACCGATTACGCCCTGGATGGCAATTTTAAACATCTGTCGCGGGATCTCCTCCTTCAGACGTTCGCAGGCCAGAAGACCTCTGGCACGGGCCCGCTCCCGGTGCACGATCTGGGAGAGAGCGTCCACCTTTTCTCCGTTGACAAGGATATCCAGTAAGACCAGGCTGCTCTCCCGATAATCGATGATGTCGTAATCGAAGGAGCCATAGCCCTGCGTGGCTGATTTAAACCGGTCATAAAAATCATAGATCACCTCGGCCAGCGGCATTTCATAGAGAAGCTCCACACGGCCCGGTCCCATGTACGTCAACGTGGAATTTGTGCCCCGCTTATCCATGCAGAGCTTCATGACAGAACCAAGATAGCGTTCCGGCATCATCATTGTGGCCCGGATATAGGGTTCCTCGGATTTTGCAATGGAGGCCGGGTCCGGATAATGGGAGGGATTGTCCACTTCGAGCACTGTGCCGTTTTTCATCGTAAAGCGATAGCGGACACTGGGTACAGACAGGATGATGGACAGATCGTATTCACGTTCCAGCCTTTCCTGGACGATATCCAGATGCAGCAGCCCGAGGAATCCGCAGCGGAAGCCTTGTCCCAGAGCGACAGAGGAGTCTTTCTGATAGATGAAGGAGGCGTCGTTGAGCTTGAATTTTTCCAGCGAGTCCGCCAGGTCTTCATAATCATCGGAGGCAATTGGATAAATGGATGCAAAAACGACAGGCTTGACTTCCTTGAAGCCAGGCAGCGGCTTTTCGCAGGGCCGGTTGTCCAGCGTGATGGTATCCCCTGTATGGACATCGGAAACGGTCTTGACGCCGGCGATAATATAGCCGACCTCGCCCGCGGCAAGGCAATCGCGTTTTTCCCGCGTCAGGCGGAAGTGACCGAGTTCTTCGACCCTGTAGGCGGCCTGGCTGAACATCAGGCGAATGACGTCTCCGGGTTTCACCTGCCCCGCAAAGATCCGGCAATGGATCACGGCGCCCCGGAAGGAATCGTAATTTGCATCGAAAATCAACGCCGCCAGCGGCGCATCCGGATCGCCTGTCGGCGGCGGAATCCTCTCAGCAATGGCTTCAAGGATTTCCTCGATGCCGATGCCCTCCTTGGCGGAACATTGCAAATGGCTGTCCGCATCCAGCCCCAGTTCCGCATTGATCTGACCGATCACGCGCTCCACATCCGCAGCGGGCAGATCGATTTTGTTGATCACAGGGATGATCTCGAGATCGTGTTCCATCGCGAGGTAAAGATTGGCAAGGGTCTGGGCCTGAACACCCTGGGCCGCGTCGATCAAGAGCAGAACGCCTTCGCAGGAAGCGAGCGACCGGGAGACCTCATAGGAAAAATCCACATGCCCCGGGGTATCGATGAGATTGAGCGTATAGGTCATTCCATTGCGGGCCCTGTAAGGAAGGCAGATCGCCTGGCTTTTGATGGTAATCCCGCGTTCCCGTTCGATATCCATATTGTCGAGGATCTGATCCTTGAAATTCCGCTCACTGACCACGCCGGTATATTGGATCAGTCGGTCCGCCAGCGTTGACTTACCATGATCGATATGGGCGATAATGCTGAAATTGCGAATGTTTTCCATAAATTAACTTAAAAAGCCCTCCCATACTCCGGAGGGCTTCTTACATTCCTTCTGGCATTTTCATTTTATGCCAATTTCTTCTGAAGATCTTCAGCGACTTCCTTGACGCCGGGCAGGCCGTCGACGCTGATAACTTTAACCCTTTCCTTGAAGAAGTTAACGCCGGCCAGGGTGCCGGTCTTGGTGTCGTAATAAATGTTGTGCCGCTTGTCGATGGCGCCTTCGTCCTGGTCGTCGGCGCGGGCCGTCAGGGTTTCGCAGCCGCAGACCCGGCAGATCATCTTGCCGTCTTTTTCGGCCGGCTTGATGGCATCGATGTAAATATTGTTCGGGTGGTTATTGTCCACGGCGCAGAGCCGCCGGCCCATGATGCGGTTCTTGGAGGTTTGGCGATCAAGGATGATCTCAATCACGTAGTCCAGTTTGATCTTTTCCTTCACGAGGGCGCTCCAGAGGGCTTCGGCCTGGGCCAGATTGCGAGGAAACCCATCGAGAAGCCATCCTTTTTTGCAATCATCTTCCTTCAGGCGGTTCAGGATCATCGGGATCGTGATTGCGTCGGGAACCAGCTCTCCGCGGTCGATATAGCCTTTTGCCTGTTTTCCCAGGTCTGTTCCTTTTTTGATGTTTTCCCTGAAAATAACGCCGGTTTCAATGTGGGGCACGACGAATTTCTTCTGCACAACGGCGCCCTGGGTGCCCTTGCCGCTGCCGTTGGGTCCGAAAATCAGAATGTTCATGCTGAAAACTCCTTTCAAAAGGTCCTATTAAAAGCCCGCTCCTTATAATGGATTGAGTTATTTTTCGCAATGAAAAATATCAAATAAAAGAGATGGCCCCGCATGAGGAAAAGCCAATGGACTGGATTGCGGCAACCTGCCGCAGCAATCAGTGTCCTCAGCCCGTACTGCAACTCGTGGCCGCACAGGAATTGCATCCTGATTTCCCGCCGGCAAAAGCGGACATCATTTTCTGGGTCTTTCTGGATTTGCAGGCCGGACAGGCGATTGTCAATCTCTCGTCGCTCGACCGGAACAGCACTTCAAATTCATTTTTGCATTTTTGACACTGGAATTCATAAATCGGCATAACCGGTATCTCCATCATCAACTTTTTCTCAGTTTAGGGGATGATGGTGCAAATGTCAAGTATTCCGGATTGACCGCTTGCGACGGCTGTGTTAGAGATCGATTATACATGCCTCTGAAAGCCTGTTCAGACTATCAATAGATTGTGTAAGCGGCACAACACATCGGCGGGGGAGCGGTAAATACGTCGCAAAGGAACATGTCATGGCCATATCGAAGAAAATAAAGGGATTCATCAGCCAGTCTTCCTGGATCAGAAAGATGTTCGAGGAAGGAGTCAACCTCAAGAAACAGTATGGAGAGGATCATGTTTTTGATTTCAGTCTGGGCAACCCCAATATTGATCCGCCCACGTCTTTCAGGGAGCATCTGAGCCGAATCAGCGGGATAAACACACCCGGCAGGCACGCCTACATGCCCAATGCCGGCTATCCGGAGACCCGCGCGGCGGTCGCGGCCTACCTCGGCCGCGGACATGACGTCGCACTGTCTGCAGAGCACATCATGATGACCTGCGGCGCCGGCGGCGCATTGAATGTGATCCTGAAAACACTGTTGGACGCCGGAGAGGAGGTCCTGACGCCGGCGCCTTTTTTTGTTGAGTATCGTTTTTATGTCGACAATGCGGGCGGTACCTTGAAAACGGTCAAAACAAAGGAGGATTTTTCTCTTGACCTGGAAGCGATGGCGGACGCCCTCAACGAAAACACCAAGATTGTTTTGATCAACTCGCCCAACAATCCCACCGGGAAGGTATATGACGATGCATCCATCCGAAAACTGGCCGATCTGCTTCGGGAAAAGAGCCGGGCGCTCGGAAAGACCCTCTACCTTGTTTCCGACGAGCCCTATAGCGAGATCGTCTATGACGGCATCCAGGTGCCGAGCATTCTGAAGGCATACGCCGACAGCATGATCGCGACGTCCTATTCCAAAAGCCTTTCCCTGCCGGGCGAACGGATCGGATTCATCGCCGTCAATCCGAACATCTTTGAAATTGATGAGGTCATCAGCGGCATGGTTCTGTGCAACCGGATTCTGGGTTTCGTCAATGCGCCCGCCCTGATGCAGCGCGTGATTGCCGACATCCAGGGGATGCGCGTGGATGTATCGGAATACAAACGCAAGCGCGACCTGCTCTGTGATGGTCTGGCCGCCTGCGGCTATGAATTCCATAAACCCGAAGGGGCGTTTTATCTTTTTCCAAAATCGCCGATTCCGGATGATGTGGCATTTGTCAGAGCCCTGCAGAAAAGAAAAATCCTGACCGTGCCGGGCAGCGGGTTCGGCGGACCGGGGCACTTCCGTATTGCCTACTGCGTGGACGATAAAACCATTGTCAATGCCATGGATGGGTTTGCCGAAACGATGAGGGAATTCAGTACCTGATTTTGAAGTCCTCGTATTGACCGGAAAAGGGCTCTTCCTGAATGTCCACATGGGTCACATGGGCCAAGGAAGGGCCTCTTCCGCACCAGGCCAGCAAGGCGTCCACATGAGCATCGCTCCCCTCGAAAACCGCTTCGACGCGGCCGTCGTCAAGATTTTGGACCCAGCCTTTCAGATTCAGGGACAGAGCCGTTTTCACGGTGTAATGCCGGAACGCCACGCCCTGGACCCTGCCCGAGATGAATACATGCACGCGTCTCATGTTTTTCCGATCAGTTGCAGAAAACCCTGTTCATCAAGAATCGTGATCCCGGCGGCCCGGGCTTTCTGGAGCTTTGATCCGGCCGCCTCGCCCGCGACCACAAAATCGGTTTTTTTAGTGACCGATTCCGACCAGACGCCGCCGAGGGATTCCACCCATTTCCTTGCCTGATTCCGGGTCATTTGGAGCAGTGTTCCGGTAAATACAAAGGATTTCCCTGAAATTGCGCTCTCCGGCCGTGGGATATCCTCCACTTCCAGGGGCCTCACGCCGGCAAGCTGCAATTTTTTTATGACGTTTATATTTGCCGGTTCATGGAAAAATGTGGTGATACTCGCAGAGACTTCCGGGCCGATATCACGAATGTTTAAGAGATCGTCCATAGCGGCTGTCTCCAGCTTTTCCAATGATTTAAATTCTTTGGCCAGGGTGCGGGCCATCCGCTCGCCCACATGTCGGATTCCGAGGGCAAATATCAGTTTTTCCATGGGCGGATTTTTTGACCGTTCAATAGCCGCCATCAGATTGGCTGCCGATTTTTCCGCCATGCGTTCCAGCTCCATCAGGCGATCCGCGGTCAAATAGAAGATATCGGCAGGATCTTGTATGAGCGCTGATTCCACGAGTTGCGCCACCAGTTTTTCGCCCAGCCCCTCAATATCCATGGCGCTGCGGGATGCGAAATGCCGGATGCGCTCCCTGATCTGGGCGGGAGAGGCCATGCCGATGCAGCGGTGCGCCGCTTCACCGTCCAATCGTACCACCTCGGAGCCGCACTCTGGACAAACTATCGGCATGAAAAATGGTTTTTCCGTCCCTGTTCTCTTGGATTCGATGACCTTGACCACTTCCGGAATCACGTCGCCGGCCCGCTGTACCATGACCGTATCGCCGATCCGGATGTCCTTTTTGTTGATTTCGTCTTGATTGTGCAGCGTCGCCCGGCTGACGAGGACTCCGCCCACCCGGACGGGCTTCAGAATTGCAACCGGGGTGAGGACACCGGTACGGCCGACCTGCACCCGAATGTCTTCAATGACCGTTGTTTCCTGAGTCGCGGCAAATTTACAAGCGACGGCCCATCGGGGACTTCGGGATACCGCGCCAAGCTCTTCCTGGAGGTCCATTTCATCGACCTTGATGACGATGCCGTCGATCTCATAGGGGAGGGTGGCGCGAAGCGCGTCCATCTGGTGATAGTAAGCAATGCAGTCGTCAATATTCAGAGCCTCGCGGATCTGAGGATTTACCGGAAAGCCCCAATTCTTCAAAGTATCCAGAGCATCCTGCTGGCTCTGGAAGCGGCGCCCCCGAACCTGGCCGACGGCGTAGCAGAAGATGTTGAGGGGTCTTTGGGCTGTGATCCGGGAATCGAGCTGACGCAATGAACCGGCGGCGGCATTCCGGGGATTGGCAAAGAGTGGTTCGCCGCTCTCAAGCCGGCGGCGGTTGAGCCCTTTGAATGCCTCCCGCTCAATATAGACTTCCCCGCGAATTTCCATGCGTTCGGGAATAACCGTAGGGATGCCTTCTCCGGAGACGACCATCAGGGGAAGTGTCTGAATGGTTCTCAGATTCTGCGTGACGTCTTCCCCGACGGCCCCATCCCCACGGGTGGATCCGGTCGTGAAGACGCCCAGCTCATAGACCAGATTCACTGCCACGCCGTCCAGTTTTGGTTCCACAACAAACCGGATCGCATCCGTCCGTCCCAGCAGGCGCTTGATCCGACCGTCAAAATCACGGATATCCGTCTCGGAAAAAGCGTTGGCCAGACTCAGCATGGGCGTATCGTGCCGAAAGGGCTCGAATTTTTCCAGAGGGGTTGCGCCCACGCGCTGGGTTGGAGAATCCGGTGTAACAAGATCGGGATAAGCCCGCTCCAGTTCAGCCAGTTCCCACATCAGTTGATCGTACTGAAGATCGGAAATATCCGGATCGTCCAGCTGGTAATAACGGCGATTGTGGTATCGGATCAGGGACCGGAGGCTTTCGATGCGTTGAAGGGCTGCGGCGGCTGTCGTCATTTTACTCTTCTCAGGTTCGATTTCCCACGAGGACGTCTTGCCGCCTGCTCAGGTTCGGGTTGCGGCTGCTGTCGCTTCAGGATTTCTTCATTGAACATCTGGTTCTTGGCCCTGACGGCATTGATGATAAAGAAGATGATCACGGCCTTTTCCCATTCTTTTGAAATTTCAAAATTTTCCGTCCGCATTTTGTATTTCTCCCAGAGCGAGACGAGGGACGCCTCATCGAGTCCGAGAATGTGTTCGGCCAGCTTGTTCAGTGTCGCTTCGATCATCGTACAAATACCTCTATTATCAGGATTCGGCCCCCAGCCTTCCTGGAGCGGCGCCTTTCTATGTTTGCCCGCGGTAACCCACCGCCGACGGCTGCGACGAGAGGCAAGATGCCTCTGTTGGTCCCATTTCAAACACAATAACCGGCCGGCGTCAACAAAATTGAGGTTCATCCGGTTCATGTGTGCTTTTGATTTGATAGTCTGGTGAAATGATGGACCGGATTACCTGTCCGTCTTCGATTAACCTGAGATTCCGCATGGCGCCCTGACATTTCGGGTAGGCCAAGGAATCAACTTCGCATATTTTCTGCTTCAACCCCCGCCAGTTACGCCTGAAGATTTTTCCATCCCCCTGTGGTTCAAGGATGCAGGGAACAGCCTGGTCCGAACTCGCCTCTTTCCTTTTCCCTCGTGTTTTTTATCCTACGGCATGATATGATAGAGCAAAAAGGAAGGAGAATGAAACATGGCCAGTAAATTATTTTCTCCATTAAAACTCAGAGATATTGAATTCAGGAATCGTATCTTTCTTCCCCCCATGGATATGTTTTGCAGCGAGGGCGGCATTCCATCGGATTGGCACTTTGTTCACTACGGGACTCGCGCTGTCGGCGGCGCTGCGCTTCTTATTCAGGAAGCGACGGCAGTAGCGCCGGAAGGTAGGATTTCTCCTGGTGATCTTGGAATCTGGTCGGACAAACATGCCGAAGCATTCAAGCGAATTACAGCCTTTGTCAAGGCACAGGGTGCGGTTGCCGGAATACAACTTGCCCATGCGGGACGTAAAGCATCTGTGGCGATTCCCTGGTTGGGCGATAGACCCTTGACTGAACAGGAAGGTGCCTGGCAGACGTTGGGACCTTCGCCAGTAGCTTTTGCCCCATCCTTTCCCGTGCCGCGAGAGATGACCCCAAAGGACTTGGATGAAGTTGTTTCCCAGTTTGCTGCAGCGGCAAAACGCGCCCTTGTCGCGGGTTATGAAGTAGTAGAGATTCATATGGCGCATGGTTATTTATGCCACCAATTTCTTTCGCCTCTTTCCAATAAACGCAGCGACGAATATGGCGGAAGCCTTGCCAACCGTGTTCGGCTGCCTTTGCGGGTAGCTGAAGCTGTAAGGAAGGCCTGGCCGGAAAATTTGCCGGTATTTGTACGTGTTTCAGCGACCGACTGGGTAGAAGGGGGCTGGGATCTGCCGCAGACCATACAATTTGCCCGCCTGCTGAAGGACATCGGGATAGACCTGATAGACTGTTCGACCGGTGGCTTGGTTTCCGATGCAAAAATCCCCGCCGGGCCTGGATTTCAGGTACCGTTTGCGGCGGCTGTGCGCAATGAAGCAAAGATCCCCACTGCTGCAGTCGGTTGTATCACAGAGCCGTCCCAGGCGGAACAGATCATCAGCACTGGCATGGCAGATGCCGTTTTACTTGGCCGAGAAATGCTGAGGAATCCTTATTGGCCTCTTGAAGCAGCGAGGAAGCTCAGAGCCGATCTTGTCTGGCCGTCTCAATATCTGAGAGGCAAGCCGTAAAGATAATAACACGGTTATTTTTAGCCTTGAACGCCTGATCATATCGTTGCCGCGACGGCAGGGTGAATGATGGGAACACTGGCTACGCGCTGATGGCCGGAAAGAAGATCCCCACGCCTTGTCAATTTCGGGAAGCAAGGCATATGCGATAAAGGGAAACCGGATGGACCAAAATGGATCCGTTTTTTGTTCAAGCCCCTGACGTTCTCATATGAATCCCGTGGCATCGTTTTGAAAAAAATCTTGTTTTTTTAAGGCGCTTCATGATACGAAACACCCGGTTTAAGGCCGGAAGGCGATGGTTTCATGATCATCGGGACGGAGGAAATAATGCAGTCCATTTATGCGCCCTGGCGCATGACTTACATTAAAGGCGGGAAACCGGAAGGATGTGTTTTCTGCCGGGATTCTATCCGGGGGGATGATTTTGTCCTGCATGAGGGCAAAACCGCATTCGTGATGATGAACCTCTATCCCTATATAAGCGGTCACCTCATGATTATTCCCTATCGGCACCTGAGCGAGATTGAGGATCTTCAACTATCAGAGAAGATAGAGATGTTTGAGTTAATTGACCTCTCTGTCAGGTCATTGAAGGAAGCGATGCAGCCTCACGGTTTCAACATCGGCATGAATCTCGGGAAGGCGGCCGGTGCGGGTATTGACGATCATCTGCATGCCCATGTGATTCCCCGATGGGGCGGGGATACCAACTTCATGAGCACGGTAGGAAAAATACGCGTGATTCCGGAAGATCTTTTAACAACCCGGGACCACCTCCTGCCCTGTTTCCGGAAATTTCAGCGGGAGGATTGAGATGAAAATCGTCTACACGATTATCGTGATGCTCGTCATGCTTTTTATCATTACCTTTTCTTTGGAGAACACCGTCCCTGTCTCACTGAAGTATCTGGACTATCGCATTACCATAGAAACTTATATTCTATTGTTTGTCACTTTTCTTGCGGGCGTCGTTTTTGCCGGTTTCATGGGGATTGTCGAGCGTTTCCGACTCAGCCAGACGATCAATAAATTGAACAAAACCATCCGGGAATTAAGACGGGACCTGAGAGCGAATGACGTAACGTCCATCATCGAAGACCCCCATCATCGAAATCTGACAGAAACCGATCCATAAACGTCCTGAACGAACGTATCCGCCATGATTGATCGCTTAGGGCCCGCCCACTCATTTCAGCGCCATTCCGCGGCTGATATAAAATCGGCGGACTTGAAATTTACAACCGATGTCAATCTGGGAACATTGGCGCGTTGGCTCAGGATTCTCGGTTATGACACCCGCTTTGATCGAGGAGACGTGAACCGGGATTTTTTAAGAAGGTCGCAAAGGGAGGACCGGATCGTCCTGACACGGAAGCGGGATATGGCTAGCCGGCAGTTCAACGGTCGTCTCGTGGTGGTTGAACACGACCATGTCCGGGAACAACTGGCAGAAGTCATTGAAAAAACGGGCCTGCGTATTGACATGGAACAATTCTACCGGCGTTGCGCACTTTGTAATGCTCTGCTGGAGAAGGTTTGCACGCACGATGTGGAAGGATTGGTTCCTGATTACGTCTATCACGCCTCCGGTCCGTTCCAAAGATGCCCGGACTGCGGCAAAATCTACTGGTCCGGCGCCCATCGAAAAATGGCCATCCGATTTCTCAGGCAGCACATTCCCGTGGATCCCCCTTGATTTTCTCGATGGCATGGGGCAAGGCCGGTAAAATGACGACAAGGTTCTCACGCACGCTACGGGGACTACCCGGCAGATTCACGATCAGCGTTTGGCCTCTGATGCCCACGACAGCCCTTGAGATAACGGCATGGGGGGTGTTTTTATAGCTTTCCCGGCGCATGGCTTCCGCCATTCCGGGGACTGCTTTGTCGATGACGTCCAGTGTTGCCTCCGGTGTCACATCCCGTGGTGCGACGCCGGTGCCTCCCGTGGTGACAATCAGGTCGACCTTCTGGTTATCGGCGAAGTCAACAAGAGTGTTCCGAATCTGATGGATTTCATCGGGGATGATGGCTCGACGGGCGACTTCAATCCCGATGGTTTTCAGAATTCTCGCAACTTCCGGGCCGCTCTGATCTTCCCGTTTACCCGCTGAACCCTTATCGCTGACGGTAATGACGCCGGCTTTGATCATTGTCCGGTGCCCCTCTCTCGAGATGAGACGATTGCATCAAGCTTCTTCCCTTTTGGCCTTATACGTCGCAATGATTTTATCCGTAATGAAAGGCGGCACTTCCTCGTAATGGGAGTGGCTGTAAGTAAAGGTTCCCCTGCCGCTTGTCATGGAGCGAAGGTCCGGCGCATACTTGAGTATTTCGGCCAGGGGCACCTGGCCCTTGACGATCTGGTTGGTCCCTTTGGTATCCATACCTTGAACGCGACCCCGCCGGCTGTTCAGATCGCCTATGACATCTCCCAGGTATTCATCGGGGATTTCGATATCTATATTGACAATGGGCTCCAGCAGCGTCGGCTGACAGGCCAGCACACCCTTTTTAAATCCCATAGAGCCTGCAATCTTGAAGGCCATTTCTGATGAATCGACTGTATGATAGGAACCATCGACCAGTGAGACTTTAATGTCCACCATGGGATAACCCGCCAAAACGCCTTCTTCCATGGCCTCGACGATTCCCTTTTCCACGGCGGGACGGTACTGCCCGGGAATGACGCCGCCCACGATCTTGTCGACAAATTCAAAGCCGCTGCCCCTGGGCAGGGGTTCAATATCCAGCCAGCAGTCGCCGAACTGTCCCCGGCCGCCCGATTGTTTCTTGTAACGTCCCTGCACATTGGTTTTTCCCTTGAGAGTTTCCTTATAAGGCACCTTTGGAATGTTCAGGTTGACCTCTACCCCGAATTTCCGTTTCATTTTTTCGACGGCCACTTCAATGTGAATTTGTCCCATGCCGGACAGGATCATTTCCTTGGTCTGATCATTTCTGTGGAAGGTCAGTGTAGGGTCTTCCTCGGTCAGCCGCTGAGTGGAGGAAACGATTTTTTCCTCGTCGCCGCGGGATTTGGGTTCGATGGCAAAGGACATGATCGTCGGTAGAGGGGCTAATTTCTCGAAGATGATAGGTGCTTTTTCATTACAGATCGTGTCGCCCGTCGCTGTTTCCTTCAGCTTGGCCACTGCGGCGATATCGCCCGGAACCAGGGATTCTGCCGGTTTCTGGTTTTTCCCCTCCAGGAAGAAAGTGCTGCTGAACCGTTCATGAATTTTTCGCGATGAATTATAGATGGCGCCTTCGGTGCTGAGGGTTCCGGAGTAGACCCTGAAGAGAGTCAGGCGTCCGGCATAAGGGTCGGCAATGGTCTTGAAAACCATGGCGGAAAAAGGCGCCGTTTCTTCCGGCAGACGTTCTTCCGCGTTGTCCGTCCCAGGTTTCTTGCCCTGTACGGGACCGCGATCTGCCGGCGAAGGCATATACTGCACGATCATATCCATCAGGGGAGCCAAACCGATATTTTTTGTTGCGGAACCGCAGATCACCGGCAGCAGGGTGCCGGAAATAACGCCCTTGCGGAGGCCGTCCTTGATCTCTTCCATAGAGAGCTCGCCACTCTCCAGATATTTATCCATGAGTGCTTCGTCACATTCCGCAATATCTTCCACCATCGTTTCCCGGTAAGATTTGGCTTGACCGGTCATATCACCAGGAATATCAATGGTCTTATAGCTCCCTTTGGGATCGTCGAAGGTATATGCTTTCATGGACAACAGGTCCACAACCCCCTTGAAATGATCTTCTTTGCCAAGGGGAAGGAACAGGGCCGTCGCCTTCTTCCCGAGTTTTTCCTTGACACTGTCCATCGTTTTGAAAAAATCAGCCCGCTCCCGGTCCATCCGGTTGATATAGATGATCCGTGGCAGATTGAATTCATCTGCATATTCCCAGACCTTCTGGGTCTGAAATTCGACCCCGCCAACCCCGTCAATCACAACAAGCGCGCTGTCGGTAATCCGAAGGCAGCTTTTGGTGTCATAGGCAAAGTTGGAATCGCCGGGCGTGTCGATGATATTGATTTTGTGCTTATCCCAGTCAAAATAATTTGTCGCAGCGCTGATAGAGATGCGCCGCTTCTGTTCTTCCGGTTCATAATCCATGCTGGAGGTTCCATCATCCACGCGGCCCAGTCTGTCCGATTTTCCGGTAATATAAAGAAATGATTCACAAAGCGACGTCTTTCCGGTGCCGCCATGTCCGATAATGGCCACATTCCTTAACGATTTCGAGTCATATTTTGCCATGGATGCTCCTTTTTATGCAGCAGCTGCACTTTATTACGTGGACGTGCTGTTTAGCCTAACCGCTCTTTCAAAGTCAAGACAATTCTAAATGACAGAATCCCACAATCTGGTTGACATAATCGTTTGTTATGAGTATACAAGCAACGTATTGTCGGGGTGCAATTCGTAAACCGCCAAAACTGCCGTCACCGGTTGTGCAATCCAAATAGCTCGATTCAGCGGACAGGATTGATGACCTTGCAAGAAATATCTTCTTGGAACCCTTGTTGAAGCTGGAGCGGCCTTTGTAAATATTCCTATGGCAAGATGCGCGAGTCCTGGGGGATGATGCGTACTTTTGCTTACGCCGCCATGGCGATGAAGGATCAGTTGCAATGCGGCATATTAACTTGATTTGTCAGGATGAAACGGGAAGGTCAAAATGGGCGTGAAGGTGAGAAAAATTAAGAAAGTCTTGATTGCAAACCGGGGTGAAATTGCCCTTAGGATCATGCGAACGGTTCAGGAGCTTGGACTCGATGCGGTTGTTATTTACGAGAAGCCGGATCGGGAAGCCTATTATGTCCGGCTGGCAAATGATGCCATCATGATTGGCGACGGTCCGCGCAGGGATTATCTGGATATCGATAAAATTATCTGGGCGGCCCGGAAAGCGGGCGCGGATGCGATTCATCCGGGTTACGGATTTCTTGCCGAGAACGCCGATTTTTCCGAGGCCTGTCGGAAAGCAGGCATTACCTTTATCGGTCCCCCGCCGCAGGCTATCCGGGATATGGGCAACAAGGTGGTGGCGCGAAAGATCGTCGATAGGGTCGGCATTCCCTCTGTTCCCGGCACGGGCGATCTGGTCCGGGGAAGCGCGGGACTTAATGAGGCTTTTGCCTTTGCCAATAAATATGGTTATCCCGTCATGCTGAAGGCTTCTTCAGGAGGGGGCGGACGAGGCATTCGCAAGGTAATCGATGAGGCGGACCTGATTGTACAGTTGCCCCTGGCCAGGTCGGAGGCCCTGTCGGCGTTCAACGATGAAAATATCTATATGGAGAAATTCATCGAGTCGCCCCGTCACGTGGAGATCCAGATCCTGGCGGATCATCACGGTAACACAATTCATCTGGGTTCCCGGGACTGTTCAATACAACGACGGCATCAAAAACTCCTCGAAATTGCGCCTGCCGATCTGCCGGAGGATGTGTTGACGGCCATGTACGATTGCGCGATCAAGGCAGCGCGGGAAACGGGATACATCAATGCCGGTACGGTTGAATTTCTTGTCGATTCGAAGACGAATGCGTTCTGGTTCATGGAAATGAATACGCGCCTGCAGGTGGAGCATACGGTGACGGAGGAACTCACCGGGGTTGATATTGTCCGGCAACAGATCTGGATTGCCGAGGGGCGGGCGCTCAACATTCCGAAAAATCGTGTGACTCTGCTGGGCAAAGCCGTTCAGGTCAGAATCAACGCCGAAGACCCCAAAAACAATTTTATGCCTGAAGGCGGAAAACGCGTTGTCGTTTATCAGTCGCCCGGCGGGCCGGGCGTCAGGCTCGACGGAGCGGTGTATCAGGGATATAAAATTCCGATGGATTATGATTCCCTGCTCGTCAAGATGACGATCCGAGGCTTTAACTGGGAGCAGACCCTGCAGCGTTTGAAACGGGCTTTGAATGGATTTGTTATCGTCGGTCCAAAGACGACCATTCCCTTCTATGTGTCAATCTGCGACGAGCCCGACTTTCAGGCGGGCCGATTTGACACGGGATACCTCGAAACACACCCGGGGATTTTCAATTATCCGGAGCCGGAACGCGAAGTGGCGAAACTGGCAAAGCTCATTGCGGAAATACATACGAAAAAAGTTAATCCTTATGCCTATTAAAGGAGGCAGGCAGGCGAGCAACACCGGGTAGCGAAGGGCGCTATGGAACAACATCAGGATAGATTATCAAGGATAGATAAAGAGGAACAGGATCGAACCATTATGAACAGGTCATCACACCTTATGAATGAAAGAATTACGCCCAGGGAGTTAACCGACAAAGGAGTGCATTATATCCTTGACAAGATCCGGATGCAGAAGGGTTACTTCTTAACCAACACGGAAAGAGACCTCTCCCAGTCGGACTTTAAAAACCGGATTATGCCCCACACGCAGCTCCTTGCCGCCAAGCCGCGCAATAATGCGGGCTATTTTTCCATTGAAATCACCGGCGGGGCCAGTGTCCATGTGGATATGCTGCGCAAACAGATCAATCCCCTGGAAAAATTGGACGTGCTCAGCCAAGCGATGCCGGATACGCTGTTCCAGACGCTTTGCCGTGGGATCAATCTGTTCGGGTACCGGCCCTATCCGGAAAATGTCGTCCGGGCGACGGTACAGAGCTTCGCCCGCTATGTGCACGTATGGCGGGTCTTTGATTTTCTGAACTACATCCCCAACATGATTCCGGTCTTTGAGGAAGTCAAGAAAGCGGGTCGGATCCTGGAGCCGTCCATCTGTTTTTCCACAGGCAAGGAACACACGAATGACTTCTACGTCGGGAGGGTCGGCCAGATTCTGGACGTGACCGGGAAAGACATTCTTCTATGCATAAAGAATCACGGCGGATTGGGAACGCCCCGACGGATCGGCGAACTTGTCGAGGCGATTCTGCAGAAATATCCCGATCTGATCATCCATTATCACGGCCACAACACCGATGGCGCTGATATCGGACGCGTGGTCGAGGCTATCCGCAAAGGGGCGAAGATTGCCGATGCCAGCGATCACGCCTTTACGGGATTTTACGGTCCTCCCCCGCTCTTGACCGTCTTGGATCTTCTCAATGATTACGGCTATCATGCCGCCGGGATCGATCGCCAGGCTGTTATCGAAACTTCCAACGTCCTGAGGCCGGAAAGGGAGTATTACCGGGATTTTGAATCCCAGTTTCTGGGTTTTGATCCCTCTGTGCAGATCCACAAGCTGCCGGGCGGTGCGACCGGATCCAGCTTTGAGCAGGCCGTTAAAGGGGATTTCCTGCAGCGCATGCCCGAAATCCTGCAGAAAGAGCTGCCCAGGGTGCAGCTCGATCTGGGGAACTGGTGGAGCGTCACGCCGGGTTCCCAGATTCTCTGGACCACGGCCGTCAACAATGTCTTAAAAGGGGCCCGTTATAAAGATGTTAGCGACGATTTGAAGAATCTGCTGCTGGGCCGTTACGGCGAATTCCCCTTCTACCGTCCGGCCGACGAGATCTACGCCGCTGTTTTCGGGCCGGGATGGAAGGAAATCGTTGAATGCGATACCTGCTATCAGAAGATCGAAGATATCGATATCGATGTGGAAAGAAAGGTCCTGGAACATCGTCTGGGGCGGGCTGTGACCGATGACGAACTGGTGCTCTACCTGCAGCATCCCAACGATGCCGTGGATTTCTTCAAATTTGAAGCAAAATACGGAAAAACATGGGTGCTATCGCCCAAAATCTGGTTCCGGAAGGGCGGCTTCAGCCTGGGAGAAAAATTCGAAGTGCCGGGTGTTTCCGGACGGCTGCATTCCATCGAAATCGGTTCGCAACGTCGGACCAAAACCGGCGATGCGGCAACCTATCTGATTATCGATCACCATCCGGAGCCGATCATCACCGAAATGGACCAGGAAGACGGTCCCGCCAGGAAAAAAGCCGTCATGTCCCTCAAGGAAATCGAGGCAGCAGCCAAAGCAGGAGATGTGAGATCCCAGATCGCGGGCACGATCAACGAGGTCTGCGTCACGGAAGGCGAGGACGTGGCGGTTGGGCAGGTTCTGCTTGTTTTGGAAGCCATGAAAATGCTCAATAACGTCACTGCGGACGTGGCCGGCAAGGTGACGGACCTGCACGTTTCCGCAGGGGACAAGGTAGCCGTCGGTGATCCGCTTGTGAACATCAACAAGGCTTAAAATTGAGCATTTTTTTCGTCATTCCTGAGCAATGGAATGGAAGATCAGGCTTAGCCTGTTGCTGCGTTTCTCATGGTCACCGAAGCGGGTCATGTGTGGCTCCCACCACATATCGCGCAATCGGGATCCTTCGAAAACAGGACCTCCCGAAAGCTCATATGCAATGCATCGTACAGCAACAGCCTTCCCAAAAGAGGAGAGCCGATGCCGAGGATCAGTTTGAGAACCTCGGACGCCTGTATCGTCCCCACGATACCCGGCAATGCGCTGAAGATACCCGTTTCTTCTGAATTGACGACGAAATCCGCCGAAGGCTGTTCGGGAAACAGGCATCTGTAGCACGGCCCCTTTCGCGCGTCGAAGACACTTACCTGTCCCTCAAATCGATAGAGGGCTCCATAGACGTATGTCTTACCGGTACGCACGCAGAGGTTGTTGATCAGGTATCGCGTGCGGAAATTGTCTGTTCCATCAACAAGAATTTCATAATTGGCGGAAATCTCATCTGCATTGCTGGCGTTGAAGAGATCGGCGCGGATCTCGACGCGGACGTGCGGATTGAGGCGAAACATCTTCTCGCTTGCGGATTCTACCTTGAGCCTGCCAATCATCCCCGTATCATGGATGATCTGCCGCTGAAGGTTTGATGGGTCCACCGTCTCAGGATCGACGATACCGATGCGGCCGACGCCTGCCGTTGCGAGGTGCATCGCCACGGACGAGCCGAGCCCCCCGGCGCCGACGAGAAGGACCGACGCGGCCTTCAATCTGCGCTGTCCTTGCTCACCCACCTCCGGGAGGATCATCGTGCGGGCATAGCGCAACCGTTCATCCTGTGTCAGCGCGGGAGGGTACATGATGGATTACTTTTTATAGGTGTGGTGCAGAGCCTTAATATTTTGCCCGTGCAATGCTTCATGGATCTCTTCCGTGACGGAAACGCCGTGTCTGTATTGGAATGGCCACATACTCTGCAGATGGAAAAACGCAACTCGGTCTCCGCTTTTCAGTTCATGTTTCATATCCGTCTGGATTCCCGGCATGGCGCTCAGGTTTCCATTGATGAACGTGAAACCCCGTTCCTCTGTTGCCATCCGCAATTTCGTCAGCAGGTCTCCCACTGTTGCTCCCGGCGGAAGGTTCATTTGCAAATTGGCGAAACTTCCCTGAGAAGACTCTCCTGCGAAACGCGCCAGATCACCATATAGCCAGACGTCGACGTTTATATTTTCCATGAGCTATCCCCCGCCGACCGGAGGGAAAATGCCCGCTTCATCTCCCTGGTTCAGAACCCAATCCGGTGATTGCCTCCTTCCGTTGACGAAGGCCACCTTGACTTCTCTTGCGGGAATATCCATCTTTTCGATCAAGTCCGCCACGGTGGCGCCGTCGGCCAAGTCAATATCAAGCGGAAGCCCAGCGACAGCCCCGGGAACGTAACGGCACAATGTTGCATATACTCTCAAAGTGATCTGCATAGGTCCTACAGATGGAAAAGCCGGACAGAGCAAAGGCGCCCTGCCCAGCTTTCTAAAGCGTTTACATTTCTCCATGCACCGAATCGAGGGCGCTGTCCGGAATATCGAAGACGTGGTTGTGGGGGGGCAATGGTTCAATTTTCATGAACTCAGGGATGCGGTCCGCTTCGTTGCAGATGCCAGCGGCTTCGTTAAACGCCCGCTCCTTCTTCATAACCGCTACACCGTAGGCGTATAAATCATCTGCTGTCCACTTTGTGCCGAGGACGCCGTTGCACTCGTCGATCATCCCCTGGTAACCGCTGGCGATATCGAGTATGGCAAAAGCGATAAACAGACAGTGGCCCGTGGAATCGATGGCTGCCGTGGTGGCCTGGAAAGCCCGGCTCAAAGCCGCCTTGCCTTCCGTTGACAGAGGATCCTGCTTGCCCATCACCCCGAGAATTTCCGGCGCGATGGTGTATCCTGAGGTATGATCCGCCCCCATCGTACTGGTGGCGTAGGTGATGCCCATCCCTTTCACCGCACGCGGTTCGTATGCGGGCATGCCCTGGCCTTTCACTGCCGGCACGCGAACGACGCCATACGCCTTACCGGCGAACCCGGTGCCGCCACCCAAGGTGCGACCGAGCGATGAGCCCTTGCCCATTTCCTCAATCAATCTGATGACGCCTTTGCTGTCTCCGAAGGGAATGACGCCTGCTTCCATTGCAACGCCGATCGTTGCCCCGGTTTCTATGGTATCCAGTCCGTACGCGTTGCAGAGCTGTATCATGGTGGCAATCTCGTCCAGGCTGTCAATCCCGCAGTTGGCCCCCAGAGCCCAGGCGGACTCGTACTCCACACACGAGGTGCGTTCCGTGCCATCGACATTATACCAGGTATTGGAACACTGGATGGTGCAACCGGGACTGCAGGCATGGTTGTAGACTTCCTTGCCCAGGCGCTGCTTGTTGCCTTCGAAGATTGCTTCCCCGGCGATCTTTGCCGCGCCTTCAAAACGTCCGCTGGAGAAGTTACGGGTCGGCAGGCCTCCGGCTTCATTCAATATGTTGACGAGAACGGCCGTTCCATAAGTGTTGAGGGCGCCTTTAGGCTTTGTAATGTCATGGGTCTGCAATGCTTCGAGCAGTTTTTTACGGCCTTCGTCGAAGAGGACCTTGTCGGCAATGCTGACGCCCGGGGCGCCGGTCGGATTGAGCACGATGAACTTGAGGGCTTTGCTGGCCATTACGGAGCCCAGACCTCCCCGGCCCGAATACCTGCTGGGATGCTTTGCCATGTCGTTGAATGCGATACCTGCGTTGCCGTATCCGTGCTCTGCCGCCATGCCGAAGCCGGCCACAGAGATTCCTTTGCCGAACTTTTCGTAGATCTTAGGATATACCTTATAGAGGTCCTTTCCGGCGTATTCGGCGGCATCGAAGAATTCTACTTTCGGTTTTTCCTGGGCGGCATCCCAGGTGACGCAGGCTCCCCGAAACTTTTTGTCCCTGGGTTGACCTTCAACCACCAGAGCCCTGATCCGCATTCTCGCGAGGCCCGATCCCCAGGAAGAACCCGCATTGGACTCCTTGATGCCGCCCGTGAGCGGTGATTTTGCTCCGACCGAGATGCGGGATGAAGTCGGTGCGGCAGTGCCCGTTACGATTCCCGGCGAAAATACGAGTTTGTTGTGCGGGCCTAATGGATGGCAGAGTGGCGGCACCTCATCGGAGACCAGCATTGATGTCATGGCCCGGCCGGCGAGGTTTTTGTATGCCGGAGGCAGTTCCTCCAGGCGATAATTGGCATCGGTCATGTTAAGTCTTAGAATCCACATGGCTTTTCCTCCTTTGCACCAATATGATGCTATGGTGTGAGGGTTACAATATACGACACCTTACAACTCCATGATTCCTCGATTATCTTTATTTTTCACCCCCTCCCTTTTTTTGTCTTTAACGTCTTATATTACATATCGCCTCCTTTCACCAGCGAACACTTGACAGGGAACAGATTCTTATTATTCCATCACTTCTTGATCTGTCAGGAATAATGACCTGCCTCTCTGTCTTTCGCTGCTTCTATGGACCTAACGCCAGCATAACCAGGAGGCAACGCCTTTTGTTGCCGATCCGGTTCATGCAGTGGTTAGCTGTTTGCACGGTATGATCCGGGTACAGGGGTTACACTTTATTCCAGGGACATAGGTGACACTTTTCTTCGTGTCCGAGGATTACCGCATTCAACGATGGTCTGTCGTACCGGCACACGCTTGATCACATCCTCGATCTTCATGTCCTCTTCGATGAATCTTCCGATAAGCAGTTCACAGAAATCTTCCCGGAAAATATCAAATCGTTCCTGCTGGGCAGGAAGATCCTTCTCAGGGGGAATGGTCGCTTCATTCTTTTATGTACCCAGAACAATCTGTTACCTATGTCCCCGTTCGGTCATTGCGGACTGCATGGGCTACTCCTTGGCTGCGTAAGACTCAAGGCAGACATTGTGACAGCTACACCCCGCCGAAGAGGTCTGCGTAAGGATTTTCGGGTACGCTACCCGGCAAATGGATTGAAAATCCAGCGCAGTTCAGACAAGGTGACCCGCTCTCGATCTGCGGCTAGAATTCAATCAGGTCGAATCTCGTCAGTGTAGTCTGAACTCCTATCCTCGGCGCGTTGGCCAGATGCCATGCGGTATATTGCTCGGCGTAAGGATTGTTTGAGGACATGCCGTCCACGGGGACGATCACCTTAAATCCCCGCTGTGCAGCCCCGGAAGCCGTGTTAAGAACCGCACCCTCCGCTGAAGTTCCGACCACGATCACCGTCTTGATCCCCTTTTCCTTCAGGATCTTATCCAAGTCGGTGTTAAGAAATTTGTCCGGTCCCGACGAGACTGACGCCTCTTCGGCACGCGGGGTCACCTCCGGAAGGATGTCGGTCAGCGACTGACCGGCGAGACTGTAGACGACCAGAACCCTTTTTTCCCGAGCCTGTGCGAGCAGGTGCTGAATTTTGGGAACAGAAGCCACGCAGCGGGCTCGAGGGCCGCAGATCTGTTTGACGATATCCAGGACGAGCAGGGCGGTCTCCTTCGCATTGATCTTGACCGGCTTGAGCTCCGGTGCTGGCGGCACCTTGATGCTCGCCCACTCATCGACAATCGTCTGCCCTTTGGCTCCGTTGGCGAAAATTGGCCCAAGCACAATGAGACCGAGGACGAGCGCCGAGCGCCTCAGGATGTTCGATACATTTCTAGTCTCCATGTTCTCTCCTTATCATGTAAGTTTATGCCTGCTCGTGGCTGAGTGCGGCCATCGCATGACAAATGCCATTAAGCATTCCGTGACGCATAACGAAAAGCTGAGATGGAGCAGCCAAGCGGGCTGCGATCGGCTCTAGCGGCGGGTTAGCCATTTTTTCGCCATTTCCAATTAAGAAAATAGTGAATTGTCCCTTTACCCATAATAATTTCACGGTAGGTTGTCTCAATATTTTCAACGATTGCATGAATGAT
>JAZDIK010000130.1:0-21444 GCA_043805145.1 Pseudomonadota bacterium
GCTGCCGCCACTATCATTGTTCCGATTGTCTTTTTCATGATCATTGCCTCCTTGGGAGTTTGTTTGTTTTGTTTGACTTTTACTAATGCGGGAAGCGTGCCAGGATGAAAGACCATGACATGATATTCTGTAAGTGTATGAATCAATGAATTATCTTAACTACAGTAGGCGGGATGGCTTTCAGGCATATCTGTCCTCGTCGGCCTGATTTTTAACGAGTTGTTCAATGATTTTTAATGAGATGAACAATGATCTGCTTATGGATCGGGGGGCGCGCCCATATTTATGTGATGCTCGATTTTTCTTTCGCTCTCTTTTTCCAATAGAAGCGGGCCGATAATTTTTGCCCGGATCTCCTTGATATAGCCGTCGGCCGGTGGTGAGCAGGCATCTGCGTCTCTCTGGGGATATATTCCCAGGTTGCATGGGTTGAACCGGATGACCACAATCTCCGCGGCGCCAAAATGCCGTGTCGCGTAATGATCCACGATATCCCGACAATTGGTCGTGAGGGCGCGGATGATTCCATCCTTGTCAGGCTTCAGGCCTTCATTTTTGATTTGCTCCCACATTTCCGGTGTTGTGACATGATAGAAATAGGTTTCGAAGAGATCATCAATTTGATCGTCAAGGGCAGGCATGTTTTTTATTCTCCTTACATGTCCAAGAATGAAAATGAATTGTATTCTTAAATAGAACGGTCTTGTGTGTCAATGCAATAATGGTCATCAATTTGACCGGGCCTGCTGATATTCCATATCTTAATGGTTGCTATGCAATTATTAATAATATGAATTGGATTTCCACGTCTTCTTTATGATAGCAACGCGGGAAATATGACAAGGGAGGTTCTGATTTATGCGGAATATTTTTTCTTCGCGCACGGGCATCATTGTTGTTGGTGCCCTGATCGGTATCGGGGCGGCCATGCTCCAGTACTTGGGCAATCCCGCCAATATGGGCATCTGTGTCGCCTGTATGGAGCGAGATATCGCCGGGGCGCTGGGCCTGCACCGGGCGGATGTGGTCCAGTATCTGCGTCCGGAGATTATGGGATTCGTCCTCGGTGCCTTAATCGCCGCCCTCATCGCCGGCGAATACAAGCCCCGCGGCGGTTCAGCGCCCCTGATCCGCTTCTTTCTGGGGATATTTGCCATGATCGGCGCCCTGGTCTTTCTGGGCTGTCCCTGGCGTGCCCTCCTGCGGCTGGCCGGTGGCGATGGAAATGCAATTTCCGGACTCCTTGGGCTGGCGGCGGGTATCTTTATCGGCATCCAGTTCCTGAAGCGCGGCTACAGTCTCGGCCGTTCCTATCCACAGAAGCCTCTAAGCGGCTGGATCTTCCCGGCCTTCGTGATCGGCCTCTTTCTGCTGTTAATTTTTAAGGTCTCCTTCAGTCCGGGCGGCCCCATTTTTTTCAGCCAGAAAGGTCCTGGATCCCAACACGCCCCGATCTGGATCAGCCTGGCGGCTGGTCTCATCATCGGCGGCCTGGCCCAACGCAGCCGTTTTTGCACGATGGGTGCCTTACGGGACGTTATGCTCATCAGGGACTTTCATCTCATCAGCGGCGTGGCAGCACTGCTGATTTTTGCTTTTGGGATGAATGTCGTCCTCGGCCAATTCAATCCGGGATTTGAGGGCCAGCCCATCGCCCATACGGATCATCTCTGGAATTTTCTAGGCATGGCCTTGTCGGGCCTGGCCTTCGTGCTTGCCGGGGGGTGTCCGGGGCGGCAGCTTTTCCTGTCCGGGGAAGGCGACATGGATGCGGGGATCTTCGTACTGGGCATGATCATCGGTGCTGCCGTGGCCCACAATTTCGCCTTGGCCAGTTCGCCCAAGGGCATCACTGCCTTTGCGCCGCCGGCAGTTGTCCTGGGGTTCGTCTTTTGTGCGGTTGTCGGCCTGACGCAACGGGACCGGGGATAAATATGACGGCTTCGTAAAAAGTCCGGATGCTGCGTTGCGCTGCATTCTTCGTCGTTGCGGCGTACGACCAAGTACGCCTCACTCCTCAGAATTTGCGCGCCTTGCCTGCGGAGCTTTTTACGAAGCCCTCCACGATTCAACAGTCTTTCGACTTTTTACAGGTTTATCAAATTTGAAATCTTTGAAGGAGAATGATAATGACGACAAAACGTATCGACGCCAGAGGGCTTTCGTGTCCCCAGCCGGTTGTTCTCGTTGATCGGGCCGTTCAGGAGGGGAACACCGATCTGGAAATCCTTGTAGACAATGAGGTCTCCCGGGAAAATGTCCTGCGTATGGCCGCCCGGCGGGGATTGAAGACTGACGTTCGCCAGGAAGGCCAGGATACGATCATCCGGGCAACTATGGCATAAAAACGCTGTTTGACGGGCAGGGTCCCTTCAATATTTAATATGGGGACATGACGCAGTCGTATCCCCATATTTCCTGAGCCCTTGATCATAAGGAGGATTCAATCATGGAGGTGGTCTATCTGGATAATGCCGCCACATCCTATCCCAAGCCGCAGGCGACGCTGGATGCCATGATGCGCTATCAGCGCGAAATCGGCGGATCGCCCGGCCGTTCCGGTCACAGGCTTTCCATCGAGGCCGGCCGTGTCGTTCATGAGACCCGGGAAGTCCTGTCGCGTTTTTTCAATATCAATGATCCCCTCCGGATCGTCTTCACTAAAAATGCCACGGAGGCCCTTAATATCGCCCTGATCGGTCTGCTAAAGCCGGGGGATCATGTGATCACGACGGGCATGGAGCATAACGCCGTCATGCGACCGCTGCGTTTTCTCGCATCCCGGGGGGTCGACCTGTCGGTTGTCCCATGCTCCGAGCGGGGCGATCTGGACCCTGACGATATCCGTGCCGCTTTCCGGACGAATACCCGGGCCGTCGTTCTGACCCACGCCTCGAATGTTACGGGAACGATCATGCCGGTTCAGGAAATCGGTGCCCTGACCCGCGAACGGGCGGATATAGTTCTTTGCGTCGATGCGGCCCAGACAGCAGGGGCGCTGCCCATCGATGTGGAGGCGATGGGCGTGGATCTGCTGGCCTTTACGGGGCATAAATCCCTTTACGGTCCCCAAGGCACAGGCGGTCTCTACATCCGGAAGGGTCTCGATGAAAAGATTGTGCCCCTCATGAGGGGCGGAACGGGGAGCCGTTCGGAATTCGAGGAGCAGCCCGACTTTATGCCCGACAAGTATGAATGCGGCACGCCCAATACCATCGGCCTTGCCGGGCTATGCGCCGGGGTGGCTTTCATTCTGGAACAGGGCGTGGAGGCGGTGCGGGAGAAGGAAGAAACATTGACCCGGCGGTTTCTGAATCACCTGCATGATCTTAGCGGGGACATTACCGTTTATGGTCCCCTGACGGCGCAGCCCCGAATTTCCTTGATTTCGTTCAATCTCCGGGATATTATTTCATCCGATGCAGCCCTTTATCTTGATGAGCAGTGGGGCATCATGTGCCGTCCAGGCCTTCACTGCGCTCCGGCCGCCCATCGAACCATCGGAACCTTTCCACAGGGAACCGTGCGCTTCAGCTTTGGCTTCTTCAATACGGAAGAGCATATCGATCTGGCCGCCGAGGCCCTGCGGCAGCTCCTCAAAGGCTGACTTTCTGAAAGGACCAGACAGCGCTTATGACCCGGGAAGACCCCTTCGGCGTCGTCCTCTTTGAATCCGTCAGCCATGCCCTGCGGGCGGAAAAAATCATCAAGGCCGAAAATATCCCCTGCAAACTGATCCCCGTTCCCCGCCAGCTCAGTTCCGATTGCGGCGTCTGTCTGCGTTTCAGCGTTGTCCACAGAGGACAGGTAGAAATGGCCCTGAAGGGGAAACTCGACTTCTTTGAGGTTTCTCTTCTTTAGAGGGGGAAGGAGACGAGATAATCAGTATATGTCCTGATATGGGAGAAATATCAATGGATTGCGGAAAGAAGTCGCCGCCTGCATCTGATCGAGACAGAGAAAACCGCTGGACGGTAATCAAAGACGGCATAATCGTGGCCTGGCCCATCTGCCTCGGTTACGCGCCCATCGGACTGGCCTTTGGCGTCCTGGCTCAGAAAGCCGGTCTTTCTCCGGCGGAAATTGGTCTGATGTCGCTTCTGGTCTTTGCCGGGAGCGCCCAGTTTATCGCCGTATCCATGATCAGCAGCGGCGCTGCAGCGATTCCGATCATTTTGACCACCTTCACGGTCAATCTCCGCCATTTGCTCATGAGTTCATCGTTGGCCGTCCATCTCCAGCGCCTGAACGCGGGTTGGCTCTCGCTGTACGCTTACGGCGTCACCGATGAGAGCTTTGCCCTCAACATGACCCGCTTCCGGGAGCAGACTTGGGACTGGCGCCGGGCGCTCGTTTTAAATCATACGGCCAACCTGGCCTGGATCGTCAGTACAATTATTGGCGGCTATGGCGGACAGTTCATCCCCGCCGGAGCATTCGGAATCAATTATGCTCTGCCGGCCATGTTCATCTGTCTGCTGGTCCTTCAGGTCCGTGGCGGTATTTATGTCGTGGTGGCACTCATTGCCGGTTCACTGGCCGTCGCTTTCTCTCTGCTGTTTCCGGGCAATGCCTATATTGTCACGGCAACCGTGTCGGCGGCGACGATCGGCGTCTTACTGCGAAAGTGGAAGGGAAGGGCAAGCGAAAGCGGGGGGATGTCATGAAGACGGATTATCTACTGCTGGTGCTGGGCATGGGGATGGTAACCTATCTGCCGCGGTTGGTGCCTCTGATTCTGCTTTCGCGACGCCCGTTGCCCGAATGGCTGAGGCAATGGCTGGATTTCATTCCCGTCGCCGTTCTGAGCGCCCTGATCCTGCCGGCGCTGGTGACGACTGGCGAACCCCGTCATCTGGACATTTTTCAGCCGGCTCTGCTGGTTTCCATCCCCACTTTCTTCTTTGCCTGGAGAACCCGCTCTCTGGCCGGAACGGTGATCGCCGGGATGGCCCTCTTTTGGATCGCCGGAAAGTTTTTTAGCTCCTGATCGAAAAATCTAATATCCTACCCTGACCATTTTCTCCATCAGGCGGCGCAGGGC
The DNA here is from genome assembly GCA_043805145.1 of Pseudomonadota bacterium. Lineage (GTDB taxonomy): Bacteria > Desulfobacterota > Syntrophia > Syntrophales > Fen-1087 > JAPLJM01. The sequence goes on from JAZDIK010000130.1 coordinate 5,045, forward strand.
GCCATCTTTCTGCATCGCTTGCAGCGTATGATTCACCTCTGCAAGCAGGGCTTTATCCTCCTTGCGGAAGGCGGCGGCAATTTGTTCTTCGCCCAGAGGCCCCCCCAGGCTTTTGATGCGGAGCTTCTTTTTGTTGACTGTGTACATGCTCACAATTTCGTCGGTGATGACCGCATCGACCTCTCCTTTATCGAGCCCGAGCAGGGCCCCGTCGTTATCGGCGTATCGGCGAACGTTCTTTGCCCCTATGCTCCCGGCGTCTCTCTCAAAGGTTGTTCCGGCAGCAATGCCGATGGTCTTGTCTTTAAGCTCGGCGTGGTCCTTGAATGATGAATCCGACTGTACCATGACCCGCGTTCGTGAATAATAGTAAGGCATCGAAAAGCTCACCACAGTACGGCGCGTCTCCGTAACGGACATGCTCCCCAGGATGCCGTCGTAGCGTCGTGCGTTCAGCCCGTCGATAATGCCTTCCCATGGCGTATCGACGATCTTCAGGTCAACCCCCAGTCGTTTGGCCACTTCCCCGGCGACATCGACGTCGAAACCGACCAATTCCTTTTTATCGTTATAGAAGCTGAAAGGTGAATATCCCGCGCTCGTGGCAATGGTGATGTACCCGGCCTTCCGGACCCTGCTCAGAGATTTATCTCCATCGCAGGAACAGGCGGCAATCACCAGAGACACAGCCGCCGCGACGATCATGAACGAAGAAATATTCCTACAATTTTTCTTTATGTCCAAGGCCTTTTCTTATTCCTTTCAATTATAGCGCTCCATATTGTTTATATTAATGCAGGGATATGAATGAGTCAACGAATAATAGAGAATATCATTTTAGTATAGATCATACGATGAAAATCGTTATCGGCCTCTCATTATGAAAAAATGGCGGATTAATGCGTTAAAGTATGCTAGATATGCGCCCATTGGATCGATCAGCAGCCGCAGAAAGGAATACGGATATGGTTGAAAACAGTGCATCGCCTCCCTCTGATTTCATCAGGAATATTATCGACGAAGATCTGAGAACCAAAAAACATCAGGGGCGCGTCGCCACGCGCTTTCCGCCGGAGCCCAACGGCTATCCCCATGTCGGGCACGCCAAGTCCGTCTGCCTCAATTTCGGCATCGCCGCCCAGTACGGCGGTACGTGCAACCTGCGCATGGACGACACGGATCCGACCGGCGAAAGCGTGGAATATGTGGAGGCGATCATCCGCGACGTGAAATGGCTGGGCTTTGACTGGGAAGACCGCCTGTATTACGCCTCCGATTACTATGAACAACTTTACCAGCATGCCCTGCAGCTCATCAGGATGGGCAAGGCCTTCGTCTGCAACCTGAGTACGGACGAAATGCGGGAGTACCGGGGCTCGTTCACGGAACCGGGCAGGGAAAGTCCCTATCGCAACCGGTCCGTGGAGGAAAACCTGGATCTGTTCAAACGCATGCGGGCCGGCGAGTTCGAAGAGGGGAGCTGCGTCCTGCGCGCCAAAATCGACATGGCGTCTCCGAATATAACCATGCGGGACCCGATCATGTACCGGATCAAAAAGGAGTCGCACTATCGCACCGGCGATCAGTGGTGCATCTATCCCATGTACGATTTTGCCCATTGCCTGTCGGATTCCATCGAGAAGATCACCCATTCGATCTGCACCCTCGAATTTGAAAACAATCGACCGCTTTATGACTGGTTTCTGGAAGCCTTGAGGATAAAAGGTCGTCCCCAGCAGATCGAATTTGCACGTCTCAATCTGAGTTACACGGTTCTTAGCAAACGCAGGCTGGTCGAGCTTGTGGAAAACAGGATTGTCAGCGGCTGGGACGATCCGCGCATGCCAACTTTGTCGGGAATGCGCAGACGGGGTTATCCGCCCGAAGCAATCCGCGACTTTTGCGAGCGGATCGGCGTGGCCAAAAATGACAGTCTGGTCGATGTGGCCCTGCTGGAAAACTGCGTTCGGGAAAACCTGAACGAAAAGGCGCGGCGCGTGCTGGCTGTGCTGCGTCCTCTGCGCGTGGTGATCGACAATTACCCGGAAGGCCGGGTGGAGGCGTTTGATTGCCCCTATCACCCCAAGAATCCAGAAATGGGCTCCCGGAAGGTGCCCTTCTCGCGTGTGCTGTATATCGAGCAGGATGACTTCATGGAGAACCCGCCCAAAAAATTCTTCCGGCTGGCCCCAGGCAGAGAAGTCCGCCTGCGATACGGCTACTTTATCAAATGTGTTAATGTCGTAAGAAATCCAGAAACCGGAGCGGTGATCGAGTTGCACTGTACCTATGACCCCGAAACGCATAGCGGATTTGCTCCTGACGGCAGGAAGGTGGACGCCACCATTCACTGGGTTTCGGCGGATCATGGCATTCCGGCGGAAGTGCGCCTTTGTGACCGTCTTTTCCGGGTTGCCGATCCGCTGGCAACTGCGTCCGAGTATGTGGATCATCTAAACCCGGAATCCTTTGAAATTCTCAAGTCCTGCAGGTTGGAGCCAAGCCTGGCGGGTGCCGCGCCGGGAGACGTGTTCCAGTTTGAGCGAATGGGATATTTCTGTGTGGATGCCGTCGATTCCAAAGCTGATTCACTGGTATTCAACCGGACCGTGACGCTGCGTGACACCTGGGCCAGAATTGCGGAAAAGGTTCATCCATAAGCGCCCCCTGTGTGCGCCTTGAGGCCCTATATAGCTTTGCCAAGTCTGAAATCTGGTTCATCCGGTTCATGTTTACCCCCTGCTATTCACAAACTGTCGATCTCCACGAAGGTGCAGGGCTTGAACCTGTAATTATAATGTTATTTCCTCATAGAATTATGATATGAATGATAGAAATCTGGATAAACCGGCCTACTCGACTCAAAATAAAAGAAAAAGGAACTGAATCGATGGTTTTCCACTGTCCTTCGGTAGCACTGAGGATTTCATGCCCGTAGAAAAGACGAGAGCAACGGGTATCATCCTGTTTTGTTTCCAGTGCGTTCCGATGTCCATCCGCAAACTTTTATTCAAGTTCCTCCTGATGCTCTGCTATCATGCAGCAACGAAGCATCGGCTCATTGCTCTGCATAACCTCCGTTGCGCTTTTCCGGAAAAAGATATGGAGGAACTGATCAGGATCGCCAAGGGAGTCTATCGGAATCTAGCCATTACAGCGGCGGAGTTCTTCAGTATTCCGTCTATCAACCGGGAGAACCTGCATGAATGGGTCGAAATGGAAGGTCTGGAGCATTTTGAAGCGGGGATCGCCCAGGGCAAGGGACTTCTCACGATTATTGCCCATTTCGGCAACTGGGAATTGATGCCTGTAACCGTTCCCCTGCTCCTCAAGTTTCCCGAGATCCCCTATATTGTCTATCGTCCGCTCGACAGCCCCGTCCTCGATAACATAGTCGAACATGTACGGACAATGAACGGCAATGAACTGATCCCGAAAGGGGGCTCCGGCAAACGGATCATGACCCTGCTCAAGGAGAACCACGCCATTGCGATCCTGAGCGATCAGAATGTTGCTGCCCGGGAGGGGGTTTTTGTCGATTTCTTTGGCCGCCCTGCATGTACAGGTGTGGGGCTTGCCGTCCTGGCCCTGCGGTCCGGGGCGCCGGTCCTCCCAATGTTTATGGCGCGGCAGAAATCGGGAAAGTACAAGTTAATCCTGAAGCCCCTGGTGGAGGTATCCCAAAGCGGGGACTATGAGAGGGATCTGATGGAGAATACACAGCGTTTCACCAAGGTTGTGGAAGATGTCGTCCGGGAATATCCGGATCAGTGGTTCTGGATCCACCAGCGATGGAAGACGAAAAAGTGGCAGGTCGAGCTGTAATCGGTCATGGCAATGTGCGCAGGATATCCGCAAAACGGTCGCCGGCTCGGGAAATCTATTCTGCAGAGAAGCGTTATTCGTGATCTGTGAAGCGCATGTAATACGAGATACGCTTCATGAGATACGACATCCATTGCTTGTGAACCATTTTACATCGGATATGCAAATCTCTTGAAGGATCAGAGGGTCATGCCACGTGGGCATTGAAGTATTTCCGGGCGATTCCTTTCGCTGCGAGGATCCCTGAAATGCCGGCGCCCACAATGCCGCGGCTCTTTCCGGTCCCGTCGCCGGCCACAAAGATTCCCTCAATGTTCGTTTCGAGATTGCAGTCCGTGGGAAAGTGCGTGTCGAAGAACTTGATTTCTGGTGCATACAACAGTGTGGACGGGTGAAGAATGCCGGGCACAATCTTATCGAGATTTTTCAGGGATTCCCATAGATTGTCGATAATGCGGGCCGGCATCCCGAGCGTAATATCCCCCGGAACGGCCTGATAGGTCGCCCTGCATTGCCCGAAATGACGCGTGACGCTGTTGAATGTCGATATGGAACTTCGTCTTCCCTCTCTGAAATCTCCGATTCGCTGCACGATGGGCTTGCCGCCGCCCAGAAGAAAAAATTGTCTGGCGATCATCTGCCCGAACTCGGTCGTATCGGAAAAGGGTTCTGTTAACGCAACCGTGTTGATCAAGGCAAAATTCGTATTTTCCGTTTTCCGGCCGGAGAGGGCGTCGCCGTTTACAAGCTTGAAGTTGAGGTAGTTTTCCTCCCGCACCCGGCCGCCCGGGTTGGTGCAGAAGGTCCTGACCTTGTCCCCGTGGCGCTGCGTACGGAAAATAAATTTCGGATCGTAAACGATATCGGTCAGGGTATCGTAAAGTTTTCTGTTTAATTCAAGGCGGATGCCCACATCGATCGGGCCGAAATTGTGGCGAATGCCTAATTCCGTTGCCACATCCCGGAACCAGTAGGCGCCGCAGCGTCCCGGGGCAACCATGACCGCTACGGCGGTATGGCGAACCCTTTTTCGATTCTGGCTGCAGAACAGACGATATCCCCCGCAGGCGTTCTTCTCAATCTTCGATACTGCTGTTCCAAGTAGAAAGTCTGTTTTTTTCAGAAAACTTCTTAAATAATCAACAACCGCTTTGCCATTGTCCGTCCCCCAGTGCCACTGTTCTGGCGCGATGAACTGGGCGCCGTGTTCCCGGGCGATGTTCCTGAGCGCTTCGATCTCTTTGTTATCATCGACAACGGTGACCTGTTTGCATCGAGGAAAACGGATCAGAATCTCCTTGATCTCCGCCATCAGGGTTTCCGCCGTATCGCGATCGATCTGAAGTTCGTCCAGATCGATGCCAATGCGATAGTCGAAATTCAACTTGCCGTCGTTGAGCAGTCCTCCGGCAGGATAGGGGCGCCGGTCGACGATGGCGATGTTGCCGATCCCCAGGCGTTCAAGACGGATCGCGGCAAACAGACCGGCGGGTCCGGAGCCGATAATCAATACGTTATAGTCGCTCATAAACCTTTATAGCTCCCTTCCGGCTCGTTTTTTGTTCTCCAACCTGCGCTTCACGGCAAAAGTAGCTGGTTGTCCTTTGCCCGGGATTCGCCGATGCTGGTGACGGCGATGGCGGGCTGGCCGAGGACGGGGCATTTTGCCTCACAGATACCGCAGCCGATACAGAGCTCCAGATCCACATGGGGCTGCTTGAGAATCAATGCTTTGTCGTCCCGGTTCCGGACATGCACTTCTTCAAACCAGATTGCCTTTTTCGGGGTCGGGCAGACTTCTTCGCAGACGATACAGGGGGTCGAATGGGCGAAGGGCAGACAGCGTCCCTTGTCGACCATGGCGAGGCCGATCCGGACATTCGCCTTTTCGTTCAGCGTAAGCTTTTTAATTGCGCCGGTCGGGCAGACCTGTCCGCAGAGGGTGCAGCGGTATTCGCAGTAGCCGATCCGGGGAACCAGAACCGGCGACCAGATCCCCTCGATATCCGCTTCCAGCAGTGTGGGCTGCAATCCGCCCGTGATGCAAACCTTCATGCACTCTCCGCATTTGATACAGCGTTGTAAAAACGCCTTTTCGTCAAGCGAGCCGGGCGGACGGATCAGCCGGGGGTCCGCGGCGCCGGCCTTTTTCAACGGTGAAATCCTCAACAGCGGAACGGCAATCAGACCGGCAAAAATGGAGCCGATGACGCGCCGCTTCCCGATATCGAACGCCGCTCCTGCCGGTTTTCCGGAAGAACCGAAGCGAATCGCGTTCCGGGGACAAAGATCGTCGCAGTTCATACAGGCCATGCATTCCGACTTGAGCCACTTTTCTTTTTTATCCGGTGCAGCGCCGCCCTGGCACTCCCGGTGGCAGACGCCGCAGCCGTCGCAGCCTTCACTGACGGTGCGATTCAGGATTGCGTGTCTGGAAAAGAGTCCGAGCAGAGCGCCGAGCGGGCAGAGAAATTTGCACCAGAAGCGGCGCTCGACGAGGTTCAGGGCCAGGATGCCGAAGAAGAAAAGACCGGTGAAAACCGCCTGGTTAAAGTATGGCTGACGAAAAGACAGGACAGTCTTTTTCAGCATCCCGTGGATCAATTCGGAGAAATCCGTGATAACCGGCAAATGCCAGGCATAGACGGTATTAAAGACGCCGGCCGTGGCAGACTGGAACAGAGGATAAATTGCAAGGGATAGAGACCGGATGAGCAGGGCAAGCGGGTCCATGATGCCGGAAAGCTGGAGCGTCAAGACCGATGAAACGAGCAGGAAAACCAGAATAATGTATTTCCAGTGATACAGATTATAGGACCTGGCGACCCCGCGCTTTCGCTTCAGAGAACCCGCCATGTTGTGCAGGGTCCCCAGCGGACAGACCCAGCCGCAAAACACCCGGCCCAAAACGGCCGTTGCGATAATGATGAGCAAGCTGAGCAGGAAATGCGTATTAAGCGCATGCGTGGACAGGGTGGTCGCGATAAAAATAAGCGGATCGGCCTCAAGGAACATCTTGACCGGGTAGCCCAGTTCGTTTTCCCCACGGGATTCCGTCAGCAGGAAGAGCCAGAGGAAAAGAAGCAGGAAAAATGCCTGTGAAGAGCGTCGGGCGTTTTTAAGCATATACAGCATGAGACCTTTGAAAAATGGCTTCGTCGTTGAGGGGGACACGACTTCGTCATGTCCCCCTTGATAATGCTCAAATATGTTTGGAATCAATAAATCAGTCTAATTTCTGGAAAGTCGAAAAATCTTTGATTCGTCGCTTGCGAACCATTTTTCAGCGGTTATGCAAAGTGCTCACACAGTGATTCTTTTGATTTTCATTCTCTCCAGGTCCATGCTGCCCAGCCGGCGCTGATGGCCGATGCGGACACAGCCCAGTTCTGCCGGTTTCATGCCGAAGAGTGTGGCCCCGAAGGCGTCCACCGTCACAGCGTCCGTTCCGGCAATAACCATATCGAGCTGCCTCACGTCCGCCAGGCTTCCTCCCTGGGGGCCGTTGTCCGTCAGGATCCGGACGGCGTCGAGAATCGTCAGTGCGGGCTTGATGAACATTGCCAGGTCCACGATGCTTTCATCAACGCGCTGGTGAATGCGTCCGCGCGAGCCGCCCATTACGCCCATCCAGTTCTTCATTCCCAGTGTCAGTTTCGAAAGCCCGTGTGTCTTGGCGATGGGGACATTGATGACTTTGTCGGCCTCGAAAACCTCGGTGTACAGGGGCCATGATTTGAGCGAATGGCCGTTGATCTGCATATCCCTGAATTTCCGGTCGTCGACAAAGGAGACGGCGGCGCCTGCCGCGGCAGCCGCATCGGCAATGCCGCTCTGTTTATAAGTCCGCCGCGGATCGCTGACAGGATGATCAAAAACCTTGACCCTTTTCGCGCCCGCTTCCAGACAAAGCCCGACGACAGTGGCGACCACCTCGGGATTGGTATTGGCGGCGTATTCAGGCGTCCGGTCCCAGCCGATATTGGGCTTGACAACCACCACGTCGCCCTGGGAAACGAATCTTTTCATGCCGCCCAGAGCGTCAATGGCGGCACGGGTGATCTTGGCCGGCGGCGTCCCGCTGGCAACGGCCAGATCCGTTTTTTCGGCAGCGACGAGAGCGGCAAGGATTGGGTCAAGACCGATGGGGACGGTCAGAGCCGCGCCGGTGATCACGGCTGATTTTAAAAAGTCTCTGCGGTTCATATCAACCCCCAGATTTAATCTTTATAAATGAGATCAATCACAGCAACCTCCGGAGGCGCGAGAAAGCGGATCGGCGGCCCCCAGGTCCCTGCGCCCCGGTTCACATACAGACGGGAACCCTTCGGCAGCTCATGATAACCGGAATGGTATGGAAAGACAACCCTTGTGAGCAGGACAAACGGATAGATCTGCCCCCGGTGGGTATGCCCGGAAAGCTGCAGGTCGAAAAGCCCGAGGCTTTGCGGGTCTATCAGCGGTCTATGCTTGATGAGCATGGTGAAGGTTTCTTTCGGAAGTTTTGCAAGCAGCCTTTTTTCAGAGACATCTTTATAAAGGCCAAAACTCGCTCCCGTCGGATCATCCACACCGGCGATACTGATCAGTCCGGCCAGCGTCACGGCTTCCCCGCGCAGCACGATGAATCCCGCCTGTCGATGAAATTCCAGCGCCTGTTCAATGCCCGCGAAAAACTCATGATTGCCGGTTGTGGCGAACTTTCCATATTTAGGCTGTATATTTCTGAGCAGATCGGCGGCGGAAGTGATGTTGTCGATCTGTCCATCGAGTAGATCCCCCGTGGAAACGAGAAGATCCGGTTTGGCCTGTTTGACGGCTGCCACGATTTTTTCCAGACGCTTTTCCCGAATGATCATGCCGATGTGGACGTCGGAAATCTGGACGATCCTTAGCCTGCCGACCTCCGGGGAGATTTTGGAGGTTCGAATCGTGACCTGTTCGGCACGGATGTTTTTTGCCTCAAAATAGCCGTAAGCGTTGATAGCTAAGGAGACGAGCAACGGAATGACAAACAGATAAGGGGAGGGCGGAATCAGCGAAGACAGGTTCTTTCCGGTGAACTGGCCCGCGAAATATATCAGCAGGCGGTACGCGTCAAGGAGGATGGACATGGCAAAGACGAGAAACAGAACGCCCATCCAAATATATCCGATGTAGGACAGCAGGCAGGCCGTGGATTCATAACCGTAACGCTCCGATACGCGGACCAGGACCGGCGCCAGGATCATGAACGCCATCAGGATGATCAGCCCGGCCTGGTGGACGGTCGATATCAGCGGAAAGGCCGCCTTGATTCTGCTGAAGACGTAGAAATGAGCACTGCCGTAAATCGTGAAGAAGGCGAGCAGAAATAGGGTCACAAGTGTCTTTGCTCCGATGGTGTTTCAGCCCCCCCGGGTTGTCCTGGCGAAAAGATGGCTCAGGTCGCCCCGGTGCCAGAGCGTTATGCCCGTCTCGTCAAAGCCCGTGACATTGACATTTGATAAGGTATTGCTTCCTGGCGGGGAAAATATAGGAAAATTCCATTTGTATGTCAATTAAATTTTCCCGCAAATAATAAAATCACCTTGACATAAAATATCGCTTTTCATATCATCCCGCTACGCAAAAGCAAGCTCTTGTCAGTATCAGTGAAGCATCATGAACCGGAGATAAAGTACGGGAAGGATGAATATCCTCTTCATAACAGTTCTCTCTGAGCATTGCCGTTGAAATTACTCTCAAGCAGATTTTTTCACATCCTTGTGCTGATTGTCGCACTATCTCTACTTGGCTGCAGAAAAGATGACTTTCTCGACTACCGGGAGAAGCTCATCATATCCGTCGAATGGGGGGCTAACGCCGGCAAATTCGGCCTTGCGATTCCCGCGGAAGGCGAAATTGTCGGACCGCGGACATTCATGATAGACGATGACGGGTACATCCACATTTTTGATTCGATAAAGAGAAATATCAAGGTATTCAATGGAGAGGGCGTTTTTCAGGGGAGTGTTGGCAAGGATCTCCCAGGATACGCGTTTGTTGTCTATAAAGAACACTATTACTTTCTGGACGGTGAAACTGTCTATCAATACACCCTTTCCGGAATACCGGTAGAGACGTATCCAATCACCCGGACAATAACCCTTTACGAGGGATATGGCCAGTGGATGCGTATCGATGGCGATGGAAATCTCCATGTGAAATCTCAAGGGAAAACCTTTCGAATCTGCGAAGGCATCGGAAGGAATAATAGCGTTCTTTCCGAAGAGGCGCAGATCAAGAGCGAACGACGCGGTGCTCCCAACAGTTCCGGGACACACTGGTTCACGCTGACCAAGGAGAGCGTTAAACGTTTCCGGCTCCACATGCATGACAAACGAGGGAACTTGTTGAATGAATTTCCGATAGAGACAACGGATACTTTCGGTTCAGTATTTTTCCTTGACCAGGACGAAAAAGGTATCATATATCTGGAAACCCAAAGAATTGGTGCAAATGGCGTTGTTCACGTCGAAATCAGGCGGTACCAAGGTAACGGCAGGCTTGTCCAGAGCGTGGAGTTGCCGAACAGTTGCTACACCATCGTCTACAAAAAGATCATTGTCGATAAAAAAGGGTCCTTTTATCAACTTCAAACGGCGCCATCAGGGGTAAAAATCGTAAAATGGGGCAAATTATGACCAGCAGAAGTGTATCGTTCATGGTAATGGTTTCCGCATGCCTTTTTTTCTTGACGGTTTCTGGTCATGCTGAGGTCCTTGCGAGAGATGAGGTTATCGCGAACGCATCAAGGTATGCAAATCTCACATGGTTCTGTACAAAGAAAAATGCGAGGAAAGACTATAATCTCTTGACTCCCGGGAAACAGTACAGAGGGGTTCCGTACAACTGGGGTGGCTTCGATTCCACGGACAAATTTGTAAAAAAAGTGAAAAAAGGCGTGATCGCTGGAAATTACAAGAAGCGGTGCGGCAGCAATCTCTGTATGCGCGAAGACTTTGCCGGCCTTGATTGCTCCGGTCTGGTCTCCCGCAGTTGGGGAATTAGCAGGTACTCAACAAAGACATTTCCAGGCATCTCGATAAAAATCCCCCGGGAACTTCTCCTGCCGGGAGACATTCTCAATTCGAAAAACAAGCACGTCATGCTGTTTGACAAGTTCGACGATGACAACCAGATGTGGGTCTACGAAGCCGCAGCCTGGGTAAGGATAAAAAACGCCCCTCCCGCCGGCGTCGTATATCGGTCCGTGGATGCGGGCGACGACTATGTGCCCCGTCGGTATTACAAGTTTATCGAAAAGGGGGAACGAATAAAAACCGATAAAACGATTGTTGCCCTTCGTCAGCTCAACGGTAGGGGAAAGCTTTACATTCCTGCCGGGACGACGGGTGAAATACTGCAAGGTCCGGCCCTCAGAAGCAAGGTTCGGAAATCGCGGACGCCTTCAGACGTTTGGGTTTACGTAAAATTCGGCAACGGCAAGGAAGGTTGGGCCACGATCAGACACTTGACCTTGATTGGTGTCAAAGCCTGATGCTCTATCTAGAGATCAGGTGAAGATATGAGCGATATATTATAACGTTATGTATAGACTGACGCTATTACCGTTCAAAGATTGGTGAAAGTAGAGAAATAATTGCAAAAACATCGATAACGTAAAGCATCCAGTGAACCTCTTTTGCCTTTCCAAGAAAAATCTTGGTAATCGTATAGGTCAAAAACCCCCAGATAACTCCCTGGGTGATGCTGAAGGTGAGAGGGGTCAATACAAATGACAGGAATGCGGGAATGGCCTCCTCAAAGTTTTTCCAGTTAATATCCATGAGTGGCTGTGTCATGAAAACGCCCACCAGAACCAGAACGGGGGCTGTGGCTACCGCTGGAATAAACGAAAGAAAGGGAGATAGAAACATGAACGGCAGGAAAAGAAGCCCCGTCACAACCGCCGTTAATCCGGTCCTCCCGCCTTCTTTTATCCCGGCTGCGGACTCGACATAAACCGTTCCGGAAGAAGTTCCGAACAGTCCTGAAATGGTTGTGGAAAACGCGTCCACCAAAAGCGCCTTGCCGACGTTTATCGGTTCACCGTCTTCGTCGATGAACCCCGCCACTTCGGCCACACCCACAAGCGTTCCGATCGAATCGAACATGTCGACGAAAAGCAATGAAAAAACAGGCAGAATCATTCCCCATTTTAATGCGCCGAGAATGTCCAACTTAAACAAAACGTCAAGACTTGGTAAAGAAAATATGCCTGTCGGCATCATCACAATCGGTTGGGGCAACCAGCCCGCCGATGTTCCGATGAGCGAAGTCATTAAAGCTAAAGCCGAAGTAAAAAGAATTCCGATCGTGAGCGCGCCCCGCACTTTCTTAACCGCCAAAACCGATGTGAGGATGAACCCGATGAGAAACAGAATTACGGACGGGTTCAAACCGCCAAAGGCAACCAGCGTCGCTTTATTCGACACGATAAAATCAACGCTTTTAAATCCGATAAGCGACAAAAAAATTCCGATCCCGGCGGCAAGCCCGCGCCGCAGCGAACTGGGAATGGCTTTCACTATTTCAGTCCGGACATTCGTTACCGATAAGAGCATAAAAATTATACCGGAAATAAATACGGCGCCGAGCGCCGTCTGCCACCTTATACCCATTCCCACCACGAGACTGAACGTAAAAAAAGCGTTGATGCCCATTCCCGGCGCGACGCTGTAAGGCAGATTGGCGTACAGACCCATCGCAATCGAACTGAAGGCGCAAACGAGAACCGTTGCGAAAAGAACTCCGGAAAAAGGCATGCCCGCATTCGACAAAATTGCCGGATTGACGATGATGATATAGGCCATAGTCAAAAAGGTGGCAATCCCCGCAAGGATTTCTGTTTTGACGTTTGTGCCGTTTTTTCTCAGATTAAAGTACTTTTCAAGGGTGGCGCCCATAACACCTCCTCACGCAAGAACGGGGGACGGCAAATGTTAAAACTCTCAATTCAATGCAGATAACGTTAAATATTTTTCGCTTTTTTAAGTGGCACGGCTGCGTCCTTTCAAGACAGGAACTTCGATGCCAAACGCAGGTTCAAATTTTGAAATGAGGACACTGCAGTAGAGGATGAAGAAGACGGGCAGAAAGTTGGTCACAAGTGTCTTTGCTCCGATGGTGTCTAAGCCCCCCAGATTGTCCGGGCGAACAGCGGGTAGGTCTGTTTCATTTTCGCCTGCACCGGCCCCCGGAGGGTTGCCAGATCGTTTTCGCTCAGCGGATCGATAGTCTGGATGTCTCTGCCTGCGACGGCCAGATCAAAGCCGGTATTTTCCACGACCTGAGCGACGGTGACGCCCGGGAAGAGATAATCCAGAATAATCTGTTTGCGGCTGAGGTCAAAGGTCATGACGCAAAGCGGCGTCACCACATGGCTCAGGCCGCCCCGGCGCCAGGGCGTTATGCCCGTCTCGTCGAACCCCGTGGCATTGACAAAATCAGCCTTGGGCACAAACAGCTTCCGGTTATGATTGTTCGTAAACAGGATGGTCCGTCCGCTCATGGCATAGAGCATGGAGGAGCCGGCCCCGCCGGGGAGCCTCACACTCGGCTTCCGGTAGTCGCCTAAAACGGAAAGATTGACGCTGCCCCGCTGGTCGATTTGAATGCCCGACAGAAAAAAAACATCGATTTTCCCCTGCTGGGCCAGGCCGAAGAGCTCGTGAAACCCTTCCGACAGGCGGTTTTCTGGGTCCCCGTAGATGAGCAGGTTCAGTTCCGGTGCATGGGTGTATTTGGCCAGAAAACAGCCGGCGGCCGGTATGGGCGACAGGGTGCCCGTGGCGACGCGCTCGCCGTTTTTCAGCAAGCGGGCGATCGCGCCGATCATGCGTTCGGAGGGATGTACTATCTTATTTTCCATTGGTTTTGAACCCCACTTGCGCAAGATATTCTGTGTGATCATTCGGTGCCAGGATGTAGGTTTCCAGATACCGGCGGAAGGACGACTCGTCTTTTGCGGCCGTTACGTAAGCGGTCATGTGGGCGGCATCGATGTCGTAGTGTCCGGGGCAGCCCGTCGGATGAGCCCCGCCGGGAGCCACGACAACAACGTCGATATGGACCGGGGCGCAATAGATTTCATGCAGACCCGGCAGAACCTGATCGGGTTCGACGAGTTCTTCGACAACGGCGATGGTTTTGCGCGACGCCATTGCGAGCAGGCGGTCATTGCGGTCGCTTAGCGTTGTAATGCCGCCGTTGCGGTCGCCTTTGGTCGCATGAATAACAGCCCAATCGGGCATGATCGGGGGGACGACGACGTACTCGATCCCCGTGTAGGGATCTTTGAGCATTTTCAAATCCGGCCGGATGCGCAGGTAATCGGAATCCAGAAAACCGAAGACGGGGATGAACGGCAGGTTATGGACCCCAGCCTGGAGTCCCAGCAGCAAGCCCGGTCAGATAGTTTCCAGCAGATTTAATTCACCCCGTTCGACCTTTCTGCGAAAATTAGGCGCCAGTCCGAATTCGTCCAGGACGATCTGTGGAAACTGGGCCGTTTCCACGCACCCGGCGCCGATGAGCAGATCGGCCACATACCCGCCGGTCAAAACCGGCGTGAGGGTAAGACCCTTGATCCCTTTTTTAATGAGTTCCCGCACCACCGGCATGGGGTTCATGGTCATTCCGGCACCCACGCCGAGATGCATGCCGTCTTCGATCAGTGTCGCCGCTTCCGCCGCCGTCATGAGCTTGTCTTTCATGGAGTTGGTCTTTCCTTCAGAACCATCATTTGGACGAAAGACTAAAGATAAATTTTCTCTGTGTCAACATAAATCCCCCGATAGAAAAATTCCCGATGCTGTCAGGTGAGCCCTTTGCGTCGGACAATTGCGGTTCATCCGGGCCACGAAGACTTCCTGAGCCCTTCAATCAGTCAGGAGCTGACAATCGCGCCGATGATGAATGGCGGTCGGTAGTGTCAAGAGTTTTTCTCTTTTTTTCGGCAGTGCCCTTCCGATCTGGTTTATTTCACCTACCGAGTCAATAACTCCTCTCGCCTGACGGGATTACAGATTAACAAAGGAAAAATGCAATGTTACCGTTGCTGGCTTGTTCTGCAAGCTTATTTGTTACAAGATCCGCTTCATCCCGGGGATGTGCCTTACAAGGATCGATATAAGGAATGATCCGGGTATTGACAGAAACGATACGACAACAAAAAGAGTAAAGGCTCCCGTTTGTACAGGATCAAATGCGTACTGGAGCGCAACCACTAACGGCACATGGAAGATGTATGCACCAAATGCGTTATCCGAGAGAATTTGCATAACTCGTCCCGTCCGATTAAAAAAAGTCTTGAAAAGAGCAAGAAGTCCGATACAGACCCCAACACAGAGAAGCGCTTCTTTGTATTCCCACATGAAGAATGCAGCCTGGTGGCCCATGCTGTATAGCTGGACTATAGTTATCAAAAAGATGCCTATGCCGGGCACAAGCCAGAGTATATTACGGGACGTAGTGATTGAATCTAAAAAAGACCACCTGTAGGCAAGAATACCAAAAATGAATAGGGACAGATACTGTGGAATGTGTGCTGGCTCCATCTGTATGAATCCGAGAAATGCGATCCATCGATCGGTGGGGAAACCCCACGTTGTTCGCAGGAGATGAGTGATGACCCCGAGGACCAAAACATAGAAAATGATTACGCATAAATTAGCTTGCCGGGTAGTGGCAATTGATGTGGACGGTACGAATCTTTGCATCACTGTTCTTATTACGGCATAGAAAATGGAGTAAACGAGCAGATGTTCGATAAACCACAAATGCCCAAAGTTGAAAGCACCGCTACGGAGTGCTGTATCCGGGGCGAATGTGAGCCAGTGCCGGACATAGAAATCCGTAAAACCGATGTAGTTCGTATAATTCAGATATTTTACATACTCAATAATGGGGATCATGAAGAAAGCTGCAAAGATGAGTGGAATACCGAATCGGATAAGCTTGTCGGTAATAAATTTATGAGCTCCATGGCGGTCAAATGATGGAGGAAAGAAGTATCCTGATATGAAGAAGAACAGCCCCATGAAAAATGATGCATTGAACCCGAAGAAAAGCCCCAACAGTTTTACTCGTTCACCCGGGTATGAATAAAACCAACTTCCACCCGTTGACCCGTATGCCTGTCCGACGTGATGCGTGATAACCAGAATTATCAGGAAAACCTTGAGATTGTCGAGATAGTAAAGCCGTTTTTTATCAGTCATTTTTTCTCCCCGTTGAAATAGAGTCCGACCCCGTTTCTCTACGTTTCTACGTGCAATAATACGGGAAGTGTCCCTATATTTTCCCGTTGAGGTGGAACGAGAGCATCTGCTTTGATGTATGTTCATCGGTCCATAAATCGCTTGCGGTGTAAAACTGGAACGGTTCGGGCCGTTCGTTGATCCTCTCCAATTCTTCAAACATTCTCTTTCCTTATCGTATTACACAGAACGTCGGCTGTTGAGCCGCCGTTTTTGGTCGCGGCAACTGCAATTTATTGCATGTTGACGTGCCAAAAACCAAGCGAAGCGCAGCCGCCAGCGGCGGGGTCG
>JAZDIK010000131.1:0-3140 GCA_043805145.1 Pseudomonadota bacterium
CACCAACCCTATCGTGATCATTGACGAACCCCAGAGCGTCGATAATACGCCCAAGGCCCAGGAGGCCATCAAGACCCTGAATCCCCTCTGCACCCTGCGTTATTCGGCAACGCACCGCAACCTCTATAATCACGTCTACAAACTGGACCCCATCAAGGCCTATGAGATGCGGCTGGTGAAACAGATCGTTGTGGCGGAGGCGAAAGGCGCCAACACCTTCAATGCCGCTTATGCCAAACTGGTGGAAGTGGACAATACCAAGGGAATCTCCGCCAAGGTCGTCATCCATGAAAACAAGCCCGGCGGCGTCCGGGAAAAGACCGTCAAGGTGAAACAGGGTGCCGATTTATTTATCATATCCAACGAGCGGGAAGCCTACCGGGACGGCTACGTCGTCGCGGAGATCAGCGCCGAGCCGGGCAGCGAATTCGTCGGATTCGGGAACGGGAGAATCCTGCGCCTCGGCGAGGAACAGGGCGGCATCCGGGAAGACCTGATGAAGGTTCAGATCAGAAACACCATCCGCAAACACCTGGAAAAGGAACTTCAGTGTAAGGACAAGGGGATCAAGGTCCTGTCCCTGTTCTTCATCGACCGGGTGGCCAACTACCGAGCCTATGATGAAGGAGGAAAGCCCGTCAAGGGTAAGTTCGCCCAATGGTTTGAGGAGCACTACAATGAACTGATCGCCCAGGAACGTTTCCGGGGCCTTTTGTCTTACCCGGTCGATAAGCTTCATGACGGCTACTTCTCCCAGGACAAGAAGGGCGTCCTGAAGGATACGCGGGGTAACTCCGAGGCCGATGAGGACACCTACACCAAGATCATGCGCAACAAAGAGCAGCTTCTTTCCCTGGACGAACCGTTACGCTTCATCTTCAGCCATTCCGCCCTGCGGGAGGGATGGGACAACCCCAATGTCTTCCAGATTTGCACCCTGAACGAGACGGCTTCCGTCCTGAAGAAACGCCAGGAAATCGGCCGGGGACTGCGGCTGCCCGTCAATCAGAACGGCGAGCGGGTCTTTGATGAAAACCTCAACAAGCTGACCGTCGTCGCCAATGAAAGCTATGAAGACTTTGCCCGGACGCTTCAAAGGGAATACGAGGAGGATTGCGGCGTCACCTTTGGGAAGATTCCGATAACCGGCTTTGCCCGGATTGTGCGCGTCGTGGACGGGGAAGAATCGTTGCTGGGGAGAGAGGCTTCTGAAAAGATCTGGAATGCCGCTCGCGAAAAGGGCTACCTCGACGGCGAGGGCCGCATAACTTCTGCCTTCAAACCGGGACCGGGATTCGTTTTTTCAATTGGCGAGGAGTTCCAGGATGTGGAACCCAAGGTGCTGGAGGTCATGGAATCCTGGCGCGTGGAACGGCATATCAAGAGGGACGAAGATGAGCGGCCCTTGCGGATCAACAAACAGGTTTTTCTGGATAAGGATTTCGAAACACTCTGGGACCGCATCAAGCTGAAGACCACCTATTCCGTGGAATATTCCACGGAGGTCTTGACCGCCCGCACCGTTGAAGCCATCCGTAAGATGGAAAAGATCGAACCGGTCCGCATTTCCTACCGGGAGGCCCTCCTCAATGCGGCCTATAAGGGCATCGATACCGCGGAGATCCGCAGTTCGATTACAGACATTGCCTTTGCCGGCGTGCTGCCCGACATTATCGCCTACATCCAGAAGGAAACGGAGTTGACGCGCTCCACCATTGCCCATATCCTGATCGAAGCGGGCCGCCTTGCTGAATTCGCCGTCAATCCCCAGCGCTTTATGGACGCCGTGGTCGGCATTCTTAAAAGGGAACTGCACCGGCTGATGATCGACGGCATAAAATACGAGAAGATTTCGGATCAGGAATACAGCATGCGGCTCTTCGAGGATAAGGAGATCATCAGCTACCTGACGAACCGCCTGGAGGTAAAGAAGTCGGTCTATGACGCCGTGGTTTACGATTCCGAGATTGAGCGGAAGTTTGCCGAAGAACTGGACAGGCGGGAAGACATCAAGCTCTTCGTCAAGCTGCCCGGCTGGTTTAAGGTAGAAACGCCCATCGGGGAATACAATCCCGACTGGGCCATCCTGAAGCATGACGATACGGCTTTATACCTGGTGCGGGAAACAAAAGGCACCAAAGACTTTGAAAAACTGCGTAACGCGGAAGCGGAAAAGATCCGCTGCGGCCGCCGGCATTTCGAGGAACTGGGTGTTAATTTTGATGTGGTCGTGACGGCGGGGGAGGTGTGAGGGAGTAAAATGCAAATATTCCTTTTCGATAGACCGGGGATGACTATTCCCGAACTGGCAGCAGCGTTGGGCATGACCACACGAGGTGTAGAAAAGCAGATTATGAGGCTACGCCGGCGGGGGCGCCTCCACCGCATCGGTCCGGCCAAAGGCGGACATTGGGAAGTGATCGAAAAATAAAGGGAGAACAGGATGCTCAAACAAACCAATCCCACCCGGACAGCGGCCTGGAAAAAACTGCGGGCACACTACAAGATCATGAAAAACAGGCATATGAAAGATCTGTTCCGGGAGGACGGGGAGCGATTTGCCAAGTATACCTTGCGCCTGGAGGATATCCTCGTTGATTATTCCAAAAACATTATCACCGAGGAAACGCTGGCCCTGCTGCTCGCCCTGGCCGCAGAAGTTCAACTTTCCGACGCTATAGAAAAAATGTTTTCCGGAGACCAGATCAACGCCACGGAAAAGCGTGCCGTACTCCATGTGGCCCTGAGGAACAGTTCCGACCGGCCGATTTATCTGGAAGGTCGGGATGTTATGCCCGATGTTGAGAAAGTGCTGCGACAGATGGAGGAATTTTCGGTGCAGATACTCTCGGGCGCCTGGCAGGGATATACGGGCCAACCCATCACGGACATCGTGAACATCGGCATCGGCGGTTCCGACCTGGGACCCGTGATGGTGACGGAAGCGCTCCGGCCCTATTGGCAACCCCGGATGCGGCCCCACTTCGTATCCAATGTGGATGGCACGCATATCGCCGAGACTCTTAAAGGCCTTTCGTCGGAGACGACTTTGTTCATGATCGCCTCCAAGACCTTTACTACGCAGGAGACGATGACCAACGCCCATCGGGCGCGGGATTGGTTTATGGAAAAGGCCGGGC
>JAZDIK010000132.1:0-95955 GCA_043805145.1 Pseudomonadota bacterium
GGCAAATCTCAGAGCCCCGATTCTGATCAATGTTGCCAATAGAACAGCCAATCAGGTGATTCTAAATGACCCTGCATATCCAATCCAGCATGATATCATCAGTAACCGCACCACTGTCGAGATGGATTTGCTAGAGGGATGCAAAGGTATGGAGGGAGGGGGTAACCTCGCCTCTATTGCCGCACCGATCTGACACAGAGGGGGTTTTGATGCAGTGCGATGATTTCAGGGGAGCCTTATGCCTTTTTATTGAAGATCATGCCCGCCAGCTCGCTCATTTTCGCGTACAAATTCTGGATTTCTTTTGAGGGGATTTCACGGATCACCTCACCGGTCTCCTTGTCCGCGACGACAACAGCAATTTTCTCACCGCGCTCTCCATAGGTTGAAAACTTCAAACTGATGTTCATCATGTCGATCTGGCTCTGCATCTCGCTGATCATCTGTTTTACCTTCTCAACGCTGACAGCAGCATTTCCTGCTTCCTGGTCATGCCGGCAAGGTTCCTGTCGCGGCACGTTTACGGGGCCCACAGCGCCCGCCATCGCGTTGCTCGCCTCTACACTGCTGACATTCATTATTGATCACCTCCTTCCATTTCCTTCTTTAATCATCTTATCGACATTCTGCAAAGAAACTTGAATTTACGTCCGGATATCGAGAAACTTCCGCATCCGTGTCGCGCGTGAATATCCATGGAAACCCGCTTCTTTCTGACGGATGATCATTAGGTCTTCCTTCAAGCTCTCATACCTGCCTGCTGCAACGGCATTGCACTCCTGATTTACAGATATGATTTGTTTCAATACCCTGTTAATATCCTCGGAGACTTTCGCGGCCGGCGGTGTGCGATCGAACGGATATTCACGTTGATAACGACCGAGCCGGCGATCAATACTCTCGATCACCCTCATCAATTCCTCACGGCGTCCGATCAGACGGTCCACTGTCGTCATCTCTTCCTTTTCCAATGCCTCTTCAAGGAGGTTGGTGGCCGACAGGAAATCGTTGCAAGCCTCTAACTTCTGTTTGAGGATATGATGGATTTCGTTTACAGGATTCGTCATCTCTGATCACGCGCTCCATGCCCGTCCGATTACGGCGGATTCCCCGGCAACTTTCGGCATCCCCTGAGGTATGGGGGTCGCGTTTCCGTAAGAGCCGCATGATATCTCCTGCCATGCGGATTCCAGTTCCATGAGCATTCGTATTACGTCATCAAATACCGAAAGATTCTTCTTGAGGTCGGCTTCGACAAGCGCCTGGGTCATATACGCATACAAAGACCGCAAATTGACAGCGATCTTTCCCCCTTTTTGCATGTCGAGGGATGCATTCAGTTCGTGAATGATATCGAGAGTTTTCTGAAGCGCTTTTCCCTTGACTTCATACTCTTTTGCAGCATAGCTCTCACGCGCCAGCTTCAAGCTGCAGATGGCGCCCTCATAACACATCAGAATCAGTTTGGCCGGATTCGCTGTAATGAAATTCACCTGCTGATAGGATTTTACGGCATTTTCATACATAAATTACACCTTCCCGTTTAAAAAGATAATCAAGTCAAGCTCCTCATTGTCGCATGAAACGAACTATTCGTTATTCCACCAGGCATTGGATGCCGAGTCGAGCTGCCCCGTCAGCCAGTTGCTCTGGCTCTGTATCTTTTGCAGAGCAAGCTCCATCTGTACGTAACGGTTGATCAACTGCTCCCTTTTGCGCTCCAGCCGCGCCTCCATGTCACCAATCTGCGTTTGAAACTCCTTGATGTTGTTCTGAAGAGACTGCTGTTTGAAGGATACATAACCATCCAAGGAATCGGTAATATGGTAAAGTATGCGATCGTACAACTCGGCTACGCCGAAGGAAAGTTTTATCGTTCCCGCGTCCGCCCCGCCGGTCGACCCCGTATATTTGACCACCAGACCGTTGACATTTGTTTCATCAACATTCCCCGTCAGAATTTGCCCCACACCTATAGCCGCGTCGCCGTTGATGGTCCCCGATACATCCGCGCCGTTGTTGACCGCCTGGTCGCCGCCGGCCCAGAGCAAATTGTTTTGCTGGTGGATGGTAAAGCTGTATGCGGAACCGTAACTGTCATGGGTCAGAACCAGGTGATTTCCCGAATCTGCAGAGGCCGTTATACCCAAGGCATAGCGCCCTTTCTGGCCGCCGGTATGAGTGGTCAGAACCGTTCCCAAATCGAGGTCGTGGGCTTGCTCAAAGTTGAACGTCAGGGCGACTCCGCTGGCCCCCGGAGTTTTGTCGGTGATGAGGATGCGCCCGGTGGCGTCAACCGCCGCAGTGACCTGGTTGGCGAATGCCGCCTCTACGGCAGAAAGCAAACCCTGGACGGAATCGACGGCAACATCGGAAATCGTGTAGGAACCGGTGACGCCGACACCGCTTCGGGTCGCCCCCGAGAATGTGATGACGTCCCCGTTGACCAGATTGGCGGACTGGCCTGTGCTGTCGTAAACGCTGTCCCACTTGGTGGAGCCTGTGATCTTCGCAGCTTGTCCGGAATCGGCGTAAAGCTGCTCCCCGCCGGCAAGAATCTGCGTATAAGTCGTTGACAGCTCGCTGTTGACGGCGTTGACAATCTGGGTCATGGTCATGCCGTCTGTCAGACTGACCGTTGCCGCGTTGCCCCCCTCTGTAATCGTGAGCGTTTCATCTCCGCCCAGGCCGGTGTTGTCCGACGGCGTCGACGTGCTTCGCGCGGCTGCCGTCTCGATATGAACGGTGTATTCGCCCTCTTTCGTCTCGATGCTGTGGGAAACATAGGCCAGCGTCCCTGTACTGGTCGTTCCAGTGGCGGTAAAGAGATTCTGCACGTCGTTGAAATTAGTGCTCAGATAGCCGCGCAGCTTGCTGTCGTCAACAACGAGCTGTCCATCCCGGCCCACACTGACGCCGACAAGTCCCAGGGTCGAATAATCGGAGGCAACGCCCCAGACATTCCTTACGAGGATCGACGTCAGATCCGATTTGACGGATGCGAGCGTCCCATCCGCAAAGAGAACTCCGCCGGCAGTCTGTTTTGTGGCGTCATAAGAGGTCTGTGCGCTGATATACGAAGCGATATTATTGTAACTCGTAACGAACGCATTGATTTTTGTCATCAGGGCGTCGATGTCCCGGCCGATATTGAGATTGACCATCGTACCGGCATCCGCTTTGAGTAAATCAAGGGTTACGCCGGGCAGGATATCGCTGATGGTATTGCCGGAACGTGTGACGGTCACACCGTCCACCGTAAGGGATGCATCCGCCCCGGCGACGAGTTGCCGTTGCCGGACGGATATGGCGCTCCCCAGGTCGCCGTCAGCATCGAATTTCATGGTATTGTCATCGCCGCCCCCGCTGTTTTTCATGCCGATCTTAACCGCAAGCGGGCTTGTCCCCGTCGTGTTGTCTACGATCGTCAGCTTTCCGGCTCCCGTAATGGATGCGGTTACATCGCCGAACACGGATTGAATCTTGCTCAGAAGATCTCCGACGGTCGTCGTGTCCGACAGGATAAGCGTATCATCGCTAACACCGATGCCGTTTGTATCCGTGCCTTCGAGATGAACATAGTCCGTACTCGAATAACCGGTATATCCGTCAATGTCCTTGAGCAGCGTATCCGAAGTAATGAGCGATCCGGCGGAGGTATTCGCTGTGTCCCCGGTCACGCCGTACACATCCGAAACGCCTCCTTTGATAAAGCCCAGCGTTTCGAGGATGTTGTTTTTATCGCTATAGGTATTGGACGCTCCTGCGACCATCAACCTGTAGCAGGTCTTGCCGTTTTCCGTTTCTGTGGTAATGGATGCGGTCAATCCGGCGGCGGCAAACTTGGTCTGAAGGCTGCTCAGTGTATCCGTGCTGAAGTCGATGGCATCCACCGCCTGACCGTTGATGACGACATCTCCGGCTTCGGACGTCCGGCTGCTTGTCAGTCCGAGGAGCGACTGTATGGAAACTGCGGTGCTGCTGAAACGATCCGTCCGGTCCCCGCCACTCAGATGGTTTTTTACGGTCCGGCTGGTGTCTGTAAAACCAAACGTATTGAGGATATCTGAGGCCCCGCCGTTCAGCAAGCCTATGCCGGCGACGCCCGTTGAACCGCTGGTCAGGATAAGCCGGTAATCGCCCGCTCCATAGCTGATGATGCCGGCCGCGACGCCCGCCGGACTGGCGCCGGAATTGGCGTTGTTGATCTTATCTTTTACGTTGGTCAGCGTATCCGTTGAGGCAATGCTGATCACTGTGCCGTTGATAAGCATATCGCCGGCGTAAGCGGCGCCGAGCGCAGTGGATAAACTTGTGAAGGCGCCGGAAGACACCTTCTGCGCCGTAGCAAGATTGTTGACCTTCAGGGTGTACGAACCGACGGAAGCTGTCGTCCCGGTCTTAACCGACAACAAGTCGGATGCCTTTACCGTGATACTATCGGTCGTCATGGCCGTTTTGTACAATGCAAAATCATTGCCGGTTTTTAGTTTTCCCGCCGCACTCTTGAGGGAAAGGAGCTTCGTGTTGAGCGACTGCCACTCCGCCAGCTTCTTTTCGTCGTTCGTCTTCTTGGTCGACACCAGATCCACTCTTTGATGGTCGACCGCAATGAGCTGTGTAATCATCGTCTGCCAGTCGATTCCACTGGAAAGGCCACTGATCAGGCTGGTGCTTGTGGACATATTAGTCTCTCCTTTGCGCTCATGAAGATTCTGCCGGAGTCGCACTACTAATATCGGAAAAATCTTCCGGAAACTTTAAGATAATGATGGGTTCTGCAAATGTTCTGCCAAAAAAACCCCGCATCGGATGACGCGGGGTTTTTTAGCCGGAGGGGGTTTAAGGGTTTGGTTATTTGAATAATGAGAGGATCTGCTGCGGGGCAGCGTTGGCCTGGGCCAGCATGGCCGTACCGGCCTGTACGAGAATCTGGTTCTTCGTAAAGCTTGTCATTTCAGCTGCCATATCCACGTCACGGATGGCCGATTCCGCTGCACTGAAATTTTCCAGGGTGATGGCCAGGTTGCTTGCCGCGTAAGCCAGCCGGTTCTGATACGATCCCACTTCGGAACGAGAGGTAGCCAGAGCGCTCACCGCACTGTCGATGGTTGTCAACGCAGTCTGCGCATTCGCGATGGTATTGATGTTATCTGCCGAGACGCCAAGAGCAGTTGAGGTAATTGAGTCAATCGCAACGCCCATCTTGGAGTAACCGTCATTTTTGTAGCCGATCTGGAAATCCTTGGAATTTGCTCCGGCGGCAACAACGAGAGGAGTGGCCGCTGCCAATGCATCAAGAAGTGTATCCTGATCAACGTTAGCCGTTGTCTTGAAACTGATGCCGAAGGTGCCGAAGTTAACCGTCTGAGCGGTGGCGTCAGTGATCGTCTTTGTTTCACTAACGGTTCCCGCGGCGTTCGTCAAAGTCAGAGTGCCGTCTAAATTGGAGTGCGTAACCGTATAATTGCCTGCTGTGGCATTGGTGACATTTACGTCATAAATATTGTCGACTGATGCCCAGGTTGTGCTTGTATTGCCCGCGGTGAAATTGCCGTTTGTGAGCTGAACGCCGGCATATTTTGTCGAGTCGGCAATACGATCGATTTCCAGGACCAGCGTGTTGTATTCCGCATTGACCTTGGTGATATCCGTGCCTGCGTTGGCCGATGCGGCCTGGGTCGCCAGTTCCTTCATACGGGTAAGAATGTCACCCACGCTGCTCATCGCTCCTTCAGCCGTCTGCAAAAGGGCGTTTGCTTCCGAAATGTTTCTCTGTGCAACTTTGACCGAGGCGATATCAGCCCGGAAGCCCTGAGAAATGGCCAATCCAGCGGCGTCATCCTTGGCTGAATTGATCCGGTAACCGGAAGAAAGCCTTTCCAATGATTTGGAAAGACCACTGTCCGAAATCTGCAGATTTCTCTGCGCATTCATTGCCGCGATGTTGTTTTGAACTCTGAATCCCATGTCTGTATCCTCCTTGATTTATTTTTTAATCTTGGCATCCATGCCAATATTCTTTGATAAGTTTATTTTTCGATCGGATCCATCATTTTGACTGCCCGATCACCTCTGCCGCTCCTTTCACCTCCTCCCGCATTTTTTCCTTTGACACCATTATCGGCAGCGGGGAAGAATAACTTTAATGGTTTCTTTTCTTGCCGGATCGGTGCTTTCGTCTATGAACCTTGCGGCACGTAAGCTGATGACGTGAGCAATTTGCAACGTGTAATCATTGATGTTATTTTCTCGATAATTATGATATCAGTGGCTTATTCCGGAGTGGTTTGGAGCCGACGACAGGGCTCCCCGCTGCGGATCAGCGGTCCCGTCCGGGAAGGACTTGATTACTTAGAAGGGGGGGGACGTCATGACGGAAACTTCGAAGAACCAACTCTACTATGGTGACAACCTGGACATCCTACGACGCTATGTGAAGGACGAGACCGTCGACCTTGTTTATCTCGACCCGCCTTTCAACTCCAATGCGAACTACAACGTCCTGTTCGCGGAAAAAAATGGGAGCCAAGCCGCAAGCCAGATTCAGGCTTTCACGGATACATGGACATGGAATCAGGAATCCGAATCCATCTTTGCAGAGATCGTGACAGCAGGCGGGCGTGTGGCAGATTGCCTTCAGGCGTTTCGGACCTTCCTGGGTGAATGCGATATGCTGGCCTATCTGGTAATGATGGCCCCGCGTCTTGTAGAACTCCGGCGCGTCATGAAGCCGACCGCGAACATATACCTTCACTGTGACCCGACGGCCAGCCATTATCTGAAGATACTTATGGACGCCGTGTTCGAGCCGGGGAACTTCGGCAACGAAATTATCTGGCAGCGAACGAATGCGAAGGGGTTAGCCTTCACCCGCTTTGCCAGAAATCACGATGTGATTTTACGGTTTACGAAAAGCGCAAAAGCGTCATGGAACCCTTCCTATACGGAACATGATCCTGAGTATCTGACGAAATTCTATCGCTTCACAGAACCGGACACCGGAAGACGTTATCGCCTTGCCGATCTTACTAATCCGAACAAAAACAGGCCAAACCTGACATACGAGTTTCTCGGCGTGACCCGCGTCTGGCGGTGGACGAAGGATCGGATGCAGAAAGCCTATGAGAGCGGTCTTGTTGTTCAAGGCAAACCGGGCAGCGTTCCCGCGCTGAAGCGCTACCTTGATGAACAAGAGGGGAATCCTGTCGGAGATGTGTGGATCGATATTCGTCCGGTGCAAGCTCAGGCTGCCGAGCGACTCGGCTATCCAACCCAGAAACCAGTTGCCCTTCTGGATCGGATCATTCGCAGCTCATGCCCGGAAGGCGGCGTTGTCCTTGACCCCTTCTGCGGCTGTGGGACCACCATTGCCGCCGCGCAAGCGCTGGGCCGTCCGTGGATCGGGATAGACATCACGCACCTTGCAATAACGCTCATCAAGCAACGCCTGAAGGATTCCTTTGGTATCGATCACGTTGTTCGCGCCACACCGTCGGGGAAAGGCGAAGCTCTGAAGGCGGCGGAAGCACCAGCGGAATATGGAGGGGCGATAAAACGTTCTTTCCATGTTGTGGGCGAACCGACGAGCGTGCCGGACGCGGCGGTGCTGGCGGCCTCGGATCCGTATCAATTCCAATGGTGGGCGCTTGGCCTTGTAGGGGCGCGGCCCGTCGAGCAAAAAAAGGGAGCGGACAAGGGTATTGACGGGCGGATCATCTTCCAGGGCGACAAGACGGGGAGCTTTGAAAGCGTAATCCTGTCGGTAAAAGCCGGAAAAACCGGCGCCGCGCACGTCCGTGATCTGAAAGGGGTTCTGGAACGGGAAAAAGCGGCGATCGGGGTTCTTATCTCGATGCAGGACACCACTTCCGCCATGAAAACGGAAGCGGTCACGGCGGGTTTCTATGAGTCCTCATTATGGAGGCGGAAGTATCCGAAGGTTCAACTTTTCACCGTGGAAGAACTGCTGACCGGGAAGGAGGTTGAAATGCCTCCGATCCGGCAAGTGGGGGCGACGTTCAAGAAGGCGCCGAAGGTGAAAAAGCAGCAAGGCGAACAACAGGAATTGCAAGTATAATTGCGGGCTTAACCGACAGACTTCAAGACAAACTTTCTCAAAGGAAGGGATTTGAAATCCCCATCTTATGAAAGCGGGTACGAACGCAAAAAGTTACAAAGGAAATGTCATGAGCGGAAAAAACCAAAAAGGGATGACTGTATTTACATTGACCATGATGACGGTTGCGGCGGTTGTCAGTTTGCGAGGGTTGCCGATGATGGCCAAAGAAGGGCTCTCCATGATTTTTTACATACTCTTTGCTGCAATAATGTTTCTGGTGCCTGCTTCTCTTGTATCTGCCGAGCTTGGCGGAGCATTCAGCAAGCAAGGAGGTGGTGTTTATATCTGGGTTAAAGAAGCTTTCGGCTCACGCTGGGGCTTTACGGCTATCTGGCTGCAATGGGTTCAGAACATTGTATGGTATCCGACAGTTCTGGCTTTCGGCGCCGGCGCGCTGGCTTACCTTTTTATGAAACCGGACCTTGCTGACAGTGGAATTTATACAGGTGCGGTTATTCTCATCGCTTACTGGACTGCAACTTTTATTACACTGAAAGGGACAAATCTGGCAAGTTCTGTGACAAAGTATGGCGTACTGTTCGGTACGGTGCTGCCGGGAATTCTGATCATTGTTCTGGGCATGTTATGGTTTGATCAGGGCAATACGCTGCAGTTTATGGAACCGAACGTCGCCGTTATAGCCGTTGAAAGGGCGGCAGGGGAAGCACCCCATGCACGTCTTTTCCCTCATGTTACGGGATTTGGCAGCGTAGCCTTTCTTGCAGGAATTATCCTGCTGTTTGCGGGTGTAGAAGTTCATGCCGTACATGCAAATGAAATGAAAAATCCCGCCAGGCAGTTTCCTGAGTCCATGTTTCTGGCTGCTGTAATTATTTTTTGTCTCTTTACCCTGGGGTCACTCTCTGTGGCTGCAGTGGTGCCGGCTGATCAGATAAGTCTTACAGCCGGTTTGATGCAGGCATTCGAACTAATTCTGGACAAGTTCCATTTAGGTTTTTTCACTCCTGTAATAGGGTTGCTGGTTGCATTCGGCACTATAGGAGGCGTCTTGTCATGGGTGGGCGGTCCCAGTCGAGGCCTTCTGGAAACGGCCAAACAGGGTGAGCTCCCGCCTTTTATGGCTAAGACAAACAAAAACGGTATGCAGATAAACATCCTGTTCATACAGGCAATTATTGTTTCTTTGCTGGCCTCGTTATATCTTTTCATCGATAATGTAAGCGTCGTCTTTTTCGTTCTCTCAGTCATGACGATCACGCCGTATCTGATCATGTACATTCTGATGTATGCCTCGGCGATAAAACTGCGTTATACACGGCCCGACCTGCCCCGTTCCTATAAGGTTCCGGGGGGACTCTTCGGCGTATGGTTTATTGCCGGTGTTGGATTGCTGGGGGTCTGTTTCTCATTTATTGTTGGTTTCTTTCCCCCGGTTCAACTTCCTGTCTGTAATCCTGTGCTTTATGTCGGACTGGTCACCGCCGGGATGGTCATATTTGTAAGTCTTCCAATATGGATCAATAAAATAAAGAAACCGGAATGGAAACAGTAACCTGTTAAATGCTATGCGGATAAACGAAAGGAGGACTTTTTATGCCTTTACATGAAAAAAACGACGTAATAGAGGATCGGCTCGATGATGTGTACGCAGCAGTCGATCTGTCGGTCAGCATGCCGAAATACAAGATCCCCGATCATGAGCATGATCCGCGCCACGTTTACAGTGTAGTTCATGATGAATTGATGCTCGACGGAAACTCGCGGCTTAATCTGGCAACCTTCTGCGGCACATGGGTAGAGCCGGAAATACGTCAGATCATGGCTGATACCTACGATAAGAATATGATTGACAAGGATGAATACCCTCAAACTGCGGAGATCGAATCCCGGTGCGTGCATATGCTGTCAGACTTGTGGAATTCACCGGAAGCCGCAAATACCATAGGATGCTCCACGACGGGATCGAGTGAGGCCTGCATGCTTGGCGGTATGGCACTGAAATGGAAGTGGCGGGAGAAGATGCAAGCTCTGGGAAAGCCAACGGACAAGCCCAATATCGTGATGGGTGTCGATGTTCAGGTGTGCTGGCACAAATTCGCCAGATACTGGGATATAGAAGAACGGTTGATTCCAATGGAGGGGAACCGTTTCTGCATCAATGCGGAAGAGGTAATCAGGCGATGTGATGAAAACACGATTGGCGTCGTTGCCATTATGGGTGTAACCTTTACGGGTGAATACGAACCGGTTAAGGAAATAAATGATGCGCTCGACAAGCTCCATCAGGATACGGGACTTGATGTTCCCATCCATGTTGATGCGGCAAGCGGCGGTTTCATCACTCCTTTCATACAGCCGGAAATCGAATGGGATTTTCGATTACCGCACGTTAAATCGATCAATGCGTCAGGTCACAAATACGGTCTTGCACCGCTTGGTGTAGGCTGGGTTGTCTGGCGTGAAAAGGAAGATTTGCCGGAAGATCTCATTTTTTCCGTCAATTATCTCGGAGGTCAAATGCCAACATTTGCCATCAATTTCTCACGGCCGGGGGGACAAATCATCGCGCAGTATTACAACTTCCTTAGACTCGGCAAAGAAGGTTACCGGAAAATTCAGCAGTCCTGTCAGGATGTTGCTGTCTACCTTGCGGAACGGATTGACAAATTAGGCCCCTTCGAATGCATAACGCGAGGCGCCGACATACCGGTATTTTGCTGGCGTATCAAAAAAGACATAGAAACCGGATTTACTCTTTTTGATTTTGCCGATCGGCTTCGATATCGCGGATGGCAGGTCCCCGCATATACAATGCCGCAAAACAGGCAGGATCTGACCGTTCAACGCGTAGTGGTACGCCACGGTTTCAGCCGGGATCTCGCCGATCTCCTGCTTGACGATATGAAGCGTGCGCTTCAATACTTTGCGGAAAACCCGATTACAAAACCAGCAATCAAAGGTAAATTATGCGGCTTCAACCATACATAAATATCGAAAACCGGACAGGAGGAGCATATCAACCTATTGGAGACGCACACTCCTATGTGAGAATCTGTTCGATCTTAGATGCCTTATAAAGTCTTTGAAGAAAATAATGGCTTCTTTGGCGGATTATGTATGGAGGAGGCAGTTGAATTTTCCGTGATCGAAAGCAGCAGGAGAGATCTGAACGGCAAGTCGTAGTGCTGTTTCGGCAAAAGCCCACTGCCGGTGGCGACAGAGCGTTTCAGCGACATCATAGATAATCCGTCCCAGGTCGTCAACAGATTGGACGGTGTAGCGGCCATTCATGCCGAGCAGCGCTATGAGCGATTCAAGGTGTCGGATCAAGTCATCCATTGCTTCGGCCTTCCAGCAGATTTGTATCTGCAATATCCTCTTTTCAAGCTGTTCGTCTCGAGCAAGAAAAGCATCCTGAGCTTTTTGAAGGCAGTCTGATGCAGATTTCATATCCCCCTGCTGAAACATATTCCCGGCGATTTTCAAATAAAGGTCGTTTCGGTCTGCAAGAACAGCCGGGCTGCTCCCGTTCTGAAGTCCAGTCTGATAAGCCCTGTTCAGCCATTGCACCGCTTTTTCATCCATTCGCTGTTCAAGATAAAAGCGACAGATGCTGTCTGCCCGTTCCATGCGTCTGCCGTCATCTTCAAAAGACTTTTGAAAAAAGGCGTCCGCCGCCTCGAAATTCTTTTCAAGAAAATCGACGCAGGCCAATCCGAAGTAGATTTCATGACGCCTGGTGAAGCTGTGGCAGAAAAATCCTCCGACAATGGCGGGATCCTTCTCAACCTCTTCGTAAATACTCAGGTAACGTTGGGCTATCGCTCTGTACTGATCGAAAGACTGCCTGCGGAAATAGATATCGGCGAGGAGTTGGCACATATCCAGATGCATGGGGAAAAAATCGAGAGCTGCCAGGCAGGTGCGTTCCGCGTCGGCAACATGTCCCGTCGTGTAATATCCATGGGCCACCGTATGGAATACAGTTAAAAAATAACTGTTTTTCAGCCGCTTCCGGCGCATGAGTTCCAGCGCCTTTTCACCATAGGCGACGGCCTTGTCAAATTCACGGTGCATGGAATAAGAGGAAGAGAGCTGATAGATGCTGTAAACATCTTCCGGATCATTCGCAAGCATCTCTTTCAAAAGCGTGGTCGTCCGGATATGCTTTGCTTCCATCTGTTCCTGGCTCAAATCATACCCGTAATGCCGGATCCTGAGCGAACTATACGCCCCCCGACCTTGGGGCCGGAGCTGGTTGTGAACCTTTCGTTCGTAGCACATCCCCATGCCATTGCGGAAAAGCCGGTTCAGGTAGAAGGTTCCGTGGATGGATCCGTCTTTTTTTATGTCATAAAAGCGGCAATGATAGTAATCGGCCTTACCTGTCCGGGCGATCTCCTGCAGTATGCGGCCATCTTCCGCAAACAACTCTTCGTCGGCATCCAGTTGGAATATCCAGTCGCCCGTCGCATAGGAGAGAGACTGGTTTCTGTGTTTGCTGAAGTCATTTTCCCAGGCGTGATGGTAGATTCGGGCGCCGTAACTCTCGGCAATCTCGATGCTCTGATCCGTTGAGCCCGTGTCGACAACAATGATCTCGTCGACGTAATCCCGGATGCTTTTCAGGCAGCGGCCAAGACAGCTTTCTTCGTTTTTCACGATCATGCAAAGGGAGATGATTGGCGTCTTGTTAACATGAGCCTTCTGCGCATCCTTACCTCTATCTGATTTTTTCTTCATAACCGCTCTATTTGATCAACACATCGGATGATCAAGCAATTCCGACAACCTTAAGCATATACTGCGGCATATGAAACGGAAGGTCGTAAGGCTCTTCTGACACGCGGATAAACCCTGCCTTGCTCATGGCCTGGATCATACGGTCGGCATCCCAGAGGCTGCGATGGACATTATAGGGATTGCCGTCTTCCTGAACGGAGCCATAGATATACTGGTTAAAAAGCTGAAAATCCATCTCACCCCGATGAAAGGCGTCAAGGATGGCCGTCATATTGGGCACACCCACTGTCAGCCTGCCACCCGGTTTCAGAATGCGCCGCATCTCTTTTAGAATTTCTATGACGGTAGGGATATAAAAATGTTCCAGTGTCCCGCAACTCAATATTTCATCAACCGCATGGTCGGCAAACTGAAGCCCTTTGGAAACATCGGCTACAATATCTACATGCGGCAATGGTCGTATGTCGACATTGAGAAATCCGTTTCCATAGGGAAATTCTCCCCCGCAAATATCGAGCTTGATGGGACCTGCAGGTGAAGATGCCATGTCTTTCATTTTGAGATTTCGATCCGCCTCTATCGCTTTTGCATAGATCTGCCGGGCATGCTGAATCGAAAATCCTTGTATGTCCGCGAGCCGCGGCACGGCATGGACCTTGACTGCCGAGATTCTCAGCGACGGTTCATCCGGTGCATGGTAATCCGTCGGCGTCTCTTGCCGGATTTTCCGGAACCCTATTCCTTGAAGCATTTCCGCCAAGTCATTAAAGGTATAGCCAAACAGATGATAGTCGCCCGGATGTCTCTGGAGGCCGAAGATATTATTGATCCGGAATTTTTTTCCTTCAATATATTCCTTAACGGTCGCATCAAAGTCCGGACACTCAATAACCAGGACACCGCCCTCCTCAAGAACGCGATTCCATTCGAAAAGCGCCTCAAGGAAGTCGTGGCGCGGAAGATGCTCGATCATATGATACGTTTCAATTCTTGAAACGGCGCCTGCAGCAATGGGAAGCCGGCGACTGTCGCAGAGAAGATCGACAGCCGGGGATGGAATCATATCGATATTCAAAAACCCTTTCAGGCGCTGCCGGCCACACCCAAGATGAAGAGCAAGGGGGGCATGCAACGGGATTTCCTTTCTGTCATCCTTATCCAGGCAACCCGTCCCGACCACAAAATTCCATTTCGAGATTTCCTGTACTTCCACACCGTCCGGTTCCCTCATTCCGCGAATGGAAAATCTGGAGAAGAAACCAAAGAGAAGATTTCTGAAGTCGTCGACGCGCCAGGCAATCTTATGATCGGGATCGTTTAGGTGCATGATCGGGATACCGATCACCACCCGCTTTCGCGCCACACGCTTTGCTTCAAGAATGAGAGGGACGGGATCGTTTTCATGCTCTATGATATGGTCAAGTACGACTGTATCAAAAGATTGATCGGGGAAAGGAAGTTTCCCTGCATCTCCTTGGATAAATGTCATGTCGGCATGGCTTTTGACCGCTGCCCGATACCCCCAATCGGTCAGCTCCAAACCGGTTAAATCAAGGGCAGGATTGTGCCTTTTCATAATGGCGGTCGAATCTCCGTTGGCACATCCAACATCCAATGTCTTGCCTTCACACTGCTCTGCGGTAACTTCCTTCAAACGTCTGATACGATCGGTGTCCAGTTTTCCCTTTACCGGAGCCCACACGGTCTTCATGTAATGATTTTTAGCCCTTTTTTCAAAATCCTCCTCATCTATGGCGACGATGTGGCCGATGATTTTTTGCGCGACGATTGAGAAGGTATAGGCTTTAACCGCGTCAATTCCCAAATCGCGCATATGCTTCCTAAAGGCATGATCATCAAACAGTCGATGAAGAATTACGTCCAGTTCCGACGGCGTCGTATACGTCAGCAGGGCTTCTCCAAATATTTCTTCCGCACCGGTAAGGGCATCGGAGATCACTAGGCCGCCCGAGGCCATGACGTCCAGAATTCTGGGATTGAGGAACCCTTCACGGCGCATGTCCTCATGATGATCGTTCAATACGACTCTTGACGATGCGTACAGTTCGGGAAGTTTATTGTTGTCGAAATAGATCCCCTTGATACAATGTTTTGGAAGGATCCCTTCCCAACCCTCGCCCCAGACTTCGAGACGGTCAATCCATTTTTCACCCAGCGAAAGGAGATCATGAATGATTTTCCTACCTTTTCCCTGTTTACCGTTGGCTACAAAGACGATCTCATGTAAAAAGTGATCGACGACAGGCCGGGGTGTTTTGGCTGTGCCGCCGATCAAAAGATCGCCTTTCCTTCCCATATTACGGATTTTTCCAAGAAAAGCGGGAGAAAGACAGAAGATGTGATCGTAAAAAGAAAGAGATTGGGCTGTGACCATATCCGGATGGCTGTGAATCCAGATGATGTTATGGGTTGCCCCATCCAATTTAGCGAGCGGGATGCCGTGTAGATGGATCAAGACCTTCGGGTCTTTCGATGTAATGACGGCGCCTGCAGCAGAAAGGGCCCCCGCCAGTTCTTTACTGAACCAGTGATCGCCCCATCTCAGTTTTCGCTCAGGATTCTTTTCCAACAGATCAGCCGCCGACAGGATGGCGATGGGCAATCGCTGAAGTTTTTCTTTCGTTATAAGCAACTCCTTCAGATTTCCCAGGCCTTTGTTGTCCCGCAATGCCGGGATCAAAAGATCGCGTGCGGCGGCTAATTGTCCGCAATCGATATGGTATTTCACTATGTCTTCCAGAGGGTATTTCCCTGATTGCAAGGCGTTCCGGAGATCATAAGCCAGTTTTTTTGCAACATCCCTGATATTTTCCTGATGACCATACAAAACGGCAAGTCTGTTCAAATACGTTCTGGCTGTTGTGAATTCACCGGCCTGCAGATGGCAATCGATGATTGAAATCAGTGTTTCCGGCCTATGACCATCGCCGAATAAAATTTTTTCATATATCTTTACCGCCCCTGTATAGTCACCCGTTTTCATTAAGCAGACGGCAAGATTTTCCAAGGCATCCTCATAACCGGCATGAATTTGCAGGGCTTTGTGAAAATAAGGAATGGCTCTCTGGGGATCACCTTCCCGGAACTGAATCACTCCCAAGTTGTTGAGAACTTCATAATTCAGCGGGTCGCAAGCAATAATGCTCTCAAAACACATTCTTGCCTTATCGACGTCATCTTCGTTGAAAAAACGCTCTCCCTCCCGAAACAGCATCTGAAGATCGTTTGTCCCGATGGTTGTGACGTTACTCATCTTGCATCATTTCCATGATTCTGCATTGGCTTCATCCATCCCCCGTTTTTTCTGATAATGGCATATTTTTATCGATGAAAGCCATGAGCTGTATTCCCTCCGGAAAATCATGATTGATTTTTAGCGCCTCCTGCATCGCATTTCTAGCTGATCTCCAGTCTTCTGCATCGATATGAACTCTCGCCAGATTGTAATAGAGGCCTTCATCGTCAGTCCGGATAATCAGGGCCTTCTTGAATATCTTGATGGCCTTTTCAAAATCATGATCTTTCCTGCATTCAATCCCTGTTGCATTGTACATTTCAATCAGTGCATCGGCCGCTTCTTCATCCTGCTTCGCCACTTTCCTCGCCGCTGAAGCATCCTCCCTCTCAACATGGATCATGATTTTATCGATACGTTGCTGCATGCTATCCTGCCCGACGTTTTCGGAGTCTTCATCCTTCCGACTATCATCCATCACTGCCAAAATCTCTTCCTCTTTGATCTGGATAAGCTGCTTCATGAAATCAAGGGCGGTTTCAATATCATCATCCTTGAATGTAACCGGACCGTAGAGATTGCGAAAAGACTTGGAGGCTGCGAGATCCGCCTGAAAAACATTGATCTCCTGATGCAGTTGCTTTTCATCGGCCGGCAGCATTCTGGTTTTGCCCATTTTTTCGAGAACATCCCGGAAGGCCAACAAGCATGAATAAATATTTTCCTTCTGGAGCTGGATACGGCAATCCTTCAGCTTTTTTACGATATTGCCCGCCTCATCTCGTTTAATGCTCCCCTGCATGAAAATCTCCCTGAATACATGCTGAAAGTCATCCCGGCTGAATTTTCATGCGTAAATCATGCCTATTTGAAACAAAAATGCCAGAAATCAATCTCTGCTCTATCTTTGAGTAATGTAACACGTCGTCTTCTATGGCACGAAAATTGTTACATTCCGTTGTAGAAATATTTTTGAGGACAGCCATGTCGATCGAAGGAATTCGCTCCGTTCCGATTCAAAAAATCATCGCAACCATACAGGTTAAGAATCGTCCTGAAAATATATCAGGCGATTCTGAATTCAATAAAATCCTAGTGAAAACCGCGACTAAAGATACAGATGAATCCTTCATTCAGTTGCCGTTTTTGTCCAAGGCAGATTTGATGAAAATCATCGAAGCGGTCCATTGCCGGATGAACAGCCGTCTGATGCGCGCCTTCTCATCGGATGTTAAAGACGAGAAGGACATCCCTCTTGCGTCTGTGCTGGACCACTTAATCCCACCGGGCAAAGAAGCGTCAAGCAAGCGTCACACAGAGGGAATTCATGGCGGTTTTAACGATAACGGGAATTATGAATCCATCATCAACCGAGCGTCGGAGGCTTTTGGCGTTGATCCTGCTCTGGTCAGAAGTGTCATTGCGGTCGAAAGCAATTTCAATCCGAACAGCACTTCACCCAAGGGCGCAATGGGATTGATGCAACTGATGCCGGCAACGGCCAGGGAACTTGGCGTGCAAAACGCCTACGACCCGGTGGAAAACATTTGGGCGGGTACCCGCTATCTGAAAATGCTGGCGGACCGATATGAGGGGAATATCAACATGATGCTGGCGGCCTATAACTGGGGGATGGGAAACCTTGAGAAAAGACCTGCACAGATGCCATTGGAAACAAGAAGTTACATCGATCATGTCACCCGCCATTATGAACGGGCCAAGATATCATAAGGGCTTTGCACAAACGCTGGAAAAAAAGGAAGGGTGACGTTCACCCTATGGTGCAGCTGTATCGCCTACGCGGGTTCCTTGCATTCCGCCAGCAACTGTCTTTCGATTCGGAAGATTTCTTTTCCAAGGAAATATTCAACTTCATTGCCGGCATGTAAAAATTTTACGGTCGCAAACTGCAGATCGTTGTGAGTGTGTTGATTTTCAGGAGACCAGACCCTCAGTACTTCCGCCTCAAGATTGTGCCGCTGCCCGTCGAAACTCACCGTTAATTTTATCCGGCTATGCGGGATTAACGATACAGCGTTTGTACAACTGAACTTTCCGCCGCCGACTGAAATATCAATCAGATTCAATGCCTCATTTCCCATAGTGAGCATCAGGCTACTGCGGAACGGCACTTTAAGGCGAAAATTAAGACGGATATTGAAGCGTTCTTGAGCGCCCGTCCGTTCAATCACAATTGCGGGAACCCGCTCCTTTGAAGCGAGTTCATAATGATCCATGAAATCAACAATGATTGCCGAAAACCCAAATCTGGCGGTCTTGCCCTGCTCCCTTGTCAGATAGGTCACTATAATTTCTTTCTTGAGACTGGATGCCAGAACAGTTGGCTGGGCCTGGGATAAGACCAATTTTCTATCCAGCGCGTCATAAATCACAGAGCGCATGATGCGGATATTATCTTTGGCATAATCGGCATAATACATGAACTCAACACCCAGTCCGGGCCTGACGTTCTTCATGATCGCTGCTCCTGCAAAGATATTAAGATATTTTTGTATTATATTGACACGGCGCTTTCATGTCACTCTTTTTTTAACAGCGGCAGGCGATTTCGGATCTGTAAATGAAGGCGGGCGGGATGTTCAGCGACATCCGGATGATGATCCCGCGGCGGAACCAAAGATTGTTTGTTGCAGATTTTTTTCGCCTGATTAGAGTATCCCTAAACAAACGTCGGCAATTTGTCCATCGAACTGAGCATTTCTGTTTTTTTCAATCTCGACAACGGCATCGGCTATACTCATCGCAGAGCGGTAGGGGCGATTATTGGTCATGGCATCAAAAGAATCCGCCACGCTCAGAATGCGCGAGAGCACAGGAATGTCCACACCTGCCAATCCTGTCGGGTACCCCTTGCCATCCCAGCGTTCATGATGATGCAGGATAATATCCCTTTCCTGGTCGAACAATAGAACCGGCCTCAGGATGCGTTCGCCGACGTCCGGATGCGTTTTGATAACCCTGAACTCCTCAAAGGTCAACCGGTCGGGCTTCAACAGGACAGCATCCGGTATGGCAATTTTCCCCACATCATGCAGCATGCCGGCAATTTTGACCGATTCAATATCTTTCTTGCTGCAATTCATGTTCTCGGCGATTTTTATGGCTAGTTCGGTCACCCGGAAGCAATGCTCTTCCGTGTAATGATCGCGTAGCTGCACGGAGGCGATCAGAGCCTTGAATGTGTCAAGGACATTGTTGTAGACGCTTTCATACAGGATTCTGTTTTCGAGATTCAAAGAAGCCCGCTTTGTCAGACTGACAACATATTGCAGGTCTTTTGCGGTAAATAATTCACGATTGGCTTTCTTGCGGATGCACAGAATGCCGAAAATATTGCTACGGATCATAAGCGGTGCACAGATCAGGGATGGAGCGATCTGGGGATGTTCGGACGAATGGACCATCAAGGCCTCTTTCTTCGCTGCAACCTCGTCAAAGATCTGCTTGAGAGCCGGAATGGTTCTTCCGACATAGTCTTCGTCATCATGGCTTCTGATAATCTTGGGGTCGAATACGCCTTCATCTTCGTCATACAAAAGCAGGGAACATTCCTCTCCTTCGACAACGTTCAGGGACAGATCGACGATCTTTTTGAAAATATGGTCATGATCGTCTTCAATTTTTTCGAAAGAATCGTAGATGTGTCCATGTACAGATAATTCCCGTGTTTTATCATTGAGCTGAATTTCTGTGGCGCCTGCTGCGGGACAAACACGCTCTCTCAGGGTCTTTTCATCGAGGCAAATATGAACTTTGAATAACAGATCATCAATATTAAAGGGCTTCTTCAGGAAATCAACAGCGCCCTTTTTCATCGCCGATACCGTCAGATCCATAGCCGGTTTCGCGGTAATCATGATGACGGCGGTATCCGGATTGATATCCCTGAGCCGGTTAAGGAGTTCCATGCCCCCCATGACCGGCATCATCACATCACTGATCACGAGATCGAAGGGACCACGACTGATTTTATCCAGCGCCTCGATGCCATTTCCGGCTTCACTGATTTCATAGGAACCGGATTGACTCAAGGCCTCACGAATCAACTCCCTGGCCGGAGGATAATCATCCACAACAAGTATTCTTTTGTTCAGTCTCGGCATTTCCTCCATTTTTGCACACGCTATCATATGACCTCAATCGCTTCTTGACGATCGTTTACCGAAATCTGGGAAGATGGAATAAGGGTCTTTGGGACAGCACGCATGGCCGCCATCGCAGCGCCGGTGCCTGCCGGCATGTTATCACTTGTCTTTCAGAAGGATATCCAGCAGGCTGTAGGATATTTTTTTATACGCGTCGGCCTTAATATCCTCACTGCTGGAGAGCGTCACAACGTCCCTGTATTGATCCTGTGCCATGGTCTGCTGCGGGCTATCAAAACGCAAGCTTGCTTTGTTCTGCTTGCTGTACGCCTTGATTACATTATCTACCTGATAGGCCGAGATCGTCATCCTTGACACCCCCTGATTGCATTAATCCATTACGATCATTATATCGGTTGAATCGGGACAGAACTTTAACTGTTTTTTATTTTATTTTTGCAGAGCGTCATCTTGGATTTCTCTGAATTATATCGGAATGTTAAAAAGAGATCGGCGGTTGCGGTTTCTCAGGCACGGAAATCTCTCGATTCAGAGCCCGCCCGTAAATAACATTGCAAGAGGTCGCGTTCGGATTTATGCCGGATTTGGCCGGGGCGATTGTGCAAAACCGTAGGCGTGGCAACGCTACTACATCGAGGATTCTACGATTGAGGCACGGTCTAAGGTGGCGTGAAGACGAGATGCGAGCTTGTGATGTTTATTTACGGACGGGCTCTAAATGTCAGAACGGTTGCCCCGCCCTGGCTCGTGCAAGTTCAATGATAAGCGTGATTTCATCTTCGGTGAAACCCGATTGTTTCGACACTTCCTCCCGATTTATGCCCTGCCGGACCAGGTCAATGACGTCATCATAGCGCTTCTCGATTAAAACCGTTTCCGAGTCCCTTCGCCGGGAACCTGCCTGCTTCATGGCTGCCTCCGCTTTATCGAGCAGCACGGCGAGTCTCTTCTCCTTTTCATCCAGTTGACGGGCCAGCTTGTACAACGCATGTTTATTTTCTTCGATCTGTGTTACAAATCCATTGGTGAATTCCTGCGAATCGGTCATGATCTTGTTGAGACGGTCCATGATGGAACCATCGGCAAATGGACGATATTTTTCAATGTCTCTTTTTAGCCGCCAGAACAGAAACAAAATAGCGCCAAAAAAGACAACCTCGACGATGAATTGAACATGAAGCAATGAGATCAATTACTTATTCAACCTCTTTTATTAAGATGATGAGGGATTTTGACGGTCAGTGTTTTCGCATCCTTGTCGTGCGTGATTTCAACCCCTGCACTGCTCTTTTTCAATAACAGCAGCGCATAAAAAAGATCCTTCTGTTCATAAGGAATGTCCGGAAGCTTGCCACCTTCGATCATCACGTCGGACAATGCGTCCTGCACCCCCTGCAATAACATGCCGCCGATATTGTTTATCGTTACGGATGCCCATTGATCGTCATGATCTGTTGCAATCATGAAGGTTTGATCATTTGCATCATGGATATTTTTTATGGACTGCCTGATCAACGTCCAAAGGGCCATTGAATAAAAGGCCGCAATTCCAGATATGTCAGGCATTTCATGATCGAGCCGAACGTCCTTCTTTACATTATGCTTAAAATCCAGGTAGAAATCCGCGAAGCCCATTTCCGTTTCAATCAGACTGGACAGATTCAAGCGATCCATATTGTAGGCGCCGATCGCATGAAACTTTCCTGTGGAGACACGAAAAAGGTCGTAAAATTTCTCCGATTCATGAGCGATCGCGTTGATATCGGATATCAACTTCTTGCCGCTCTCATCCATTTCCTTCTGTATGTCGGGGTTGTGCAGCATGATTTTTTCAATAAAATCAATCAGACGCCGTTGCATCAATTTTGACCGCCCCATGATTCCATTCAGAGGATTTGCAAAATTATGAAAAATTCCCGGAATCAGTTCATCCAAGAATGTGGCGACAAACGTTTCTTCCAGATACCTGTAGACGTCTTTTTCATTCATGTTCATAACACCTCATTCCGGAAATCTAAAGCCATGCCTTCCCGTGTTTATATCACTTCAAATCGTGTAATATAAACATTTTTTACGGTCTTTACGCCCAGCAGGCGGTCAAGTTCATTTTTAAGCTGGATTTTAATAAGTTCCCTTCCCTCCGGTAATAGCCTGTCAACGATTGTCTCCCTTTTTAAAACGGCATAGATGACATTTCTGACTTCGACCTGTTCGCCCGCAGCGCCTGCAGCCCGGGGATGCTCCAACTCAACGGCGATATCGCAGAGGGCTATCCTGATATTTCCTTTTTTATCCCGGACATCAACAATAAAATGATCGAACAAGGCCACTCTCTCTCCGGTTTGATTGACCGTTTTCTGAGCGTCATGCTGGGTGGAAACGGGCGCCTTTTCTCCTCTGACATGATAGAGCCACATCGATCCTCCGGCAATCGCAACGAACAGGACGGTTACGATAAGGATCAACAGGATCTTTTGCCGGCCGGCCTTCAAGCGACTGGTCCAGGCATGAATCCAGGAAGGTTTTTTATCATCGCGAGCTTCATCATTGCCAGTATCCATGGCACTATCGTTCTGGGAGGACGCCCTGTTTTCTTCGTTGATACCGACATCGAGAAGATCGATCTTTGCTTTTTTCGCCACGCGTTCAATCCCTCAACAAATCATTGGCGGGCCGTTTCCTGTGAGGATGAATTAAAAAGGGCCCGCAATTCAACCTTGCTCTTTTGAAAATCTATCTTTTCATTAATATCCTGCCTCAGGAAGCGATTGATGCGATCAATCATGGTAATGGCATAATCAATCTCCGCATTGCTGCCATG
This sequence comes from Pseudomonadota bacterium, assembly GCA_043805145.1. GTDB lineage: Bacteria > Desulfobacterota > Syntrophia > Syntrophales > Fen-1087 > JAPLJM01. The sequence continues at coordinate 23,031 of JAZDIK010000132.1, forward strand.
GACATAAGCCCCGATATTGATCAGATCCTCCGCCTTCTTGTATGTGGCAAGAATATTGACGATTTTCCCCGCCAACCGTCTGTGTTCTTCATCAACAATGTCAATCATGACCCGGCTGATGCTGTTCAGGACGTTAATTGCCGGATAGTGATTTTTATTGGCAAGTTCTCTTGTCAGAGAGACATGGCCGTCAAGGATGGATCTTGCGGAATCCGAGATGGGTTCATTAAAATCATCGCCTTCGACAAGAATGGTATAAAGCCCTGTAATGCTTCCATAATTCTCAAGATTTCCTGAGCGCTCCAGTAATTTCGGCAAAAGACTGAAGACCGAAGGCGTATAGCCTTTCGTCGTGGGAGGTTCACCGACGGAAAGACCGATTTCACGTTGTGCCATGGCAAATCTCGTGAGAGAATCAACCATGAGCAGCACGTCTTTACCCAGATCACGAAAATACTCAGATATGGAGGTCGCCATGTAAGCAGCACGCATGCGGATCAGGGGATGCATGTCCGATCCCGCCACCACCACTACAGACCGCGACAACCCCTCTTCTCCAAGGTTCTTCTCGAGAAACTCCCGAACCTCCCTCCCTCTCTCACCGATCAACCCGATGACATTGACATCCGCGTTAGTATTTCTGGCAATCATGCCAAGCAGAATGCTTTTGCCGACGCCCGACCCGGAGAAAATGCCCATTCTCTGCCCTTTCCCGCAACAGAGAATCCCGTTCAGCGCCCGAACACCGAGATCCATAGGCTCTTCGATGCGCCTGCGATTGAGAGGGTTGATAGGGTCGGCATAAATGGGATACTCATTCTCATATTCTATGGGCCCCTTGTTGTCGATCGGATTCCCGAGGCCGTCGATGACCCTGCCGAGCAGATTTTTTCCCACCTTCGCACTTGCCTTGCAACCGAGAGAGATTATTTTACATCCCGGGCCAAGTCCCTGAATACTTTGCAAGGGCATCAGCAGCACCATGCCTTTTTTAAATCCGACGACTTCAGCCGGAAAGGGTGTTTCCGAGTTCGCCGGGAAAATGCCGCATATTTCACCAATGGAAGCCACCGGTCCGTGCCCGACTACAACCAGGCCAATGATTTCGTTGACTTTGCCATGAACCCGGATGGGGGTTATCTGCTCCAGAACACGTTGGTATTTTGCGAGATTGACCATACGCCACTCAATCATGATGGGCTCGTAAAAAGTTGAAAAACTGAAGAAATTCGATGGCGATATAAAAAGGTCCGCAGGCAAGGCGCATGGGAACGTGACAGAGTCGTGTCCCAATGCAAGCAAGGCGTACTTGAGCGTACACTGTAACGACAAAGGATGTAGCTCATCAACACAGCATCCAGACTTATCACGAACTCGTTAATCATCAAATTGATTCATTCCCCTGATCATCCGTCGCGATGGGCCGTCATCATTGCTGACTTAATTTCATTGTACTGCTGATCCACGCGTGCATCAATCTCACCAAACATGGTTTCGACAATAGCACCGCCCCTTGTGATCGACGCGTCTTCCTCAAAGACAAGGTTTGTTATGCCGTCAAAGTTTTTCAGGAAGTCCGACTTGATCTCCAGCATATATTTAAAATCCTGTGGATGGACGCGGATCTTCATATTTTCGCGGTCCACAATGCTTTTCATCGCAGCCTTGAGCACATTGTGGACGACGTCGCGGTTCGTTGTCGTCTCCATATGAATCACCTTCTCTGCAACGGCCAGAACCAGTTTTAGAATCTGCCCCTCGGCGGCTTCAAGTATATTCTTCTTTATTTCTGAGAGATCATGGATCAAGGCACTCAGAACCTGGATGCTCTGCAGGGTTTCTGTTCTTTGCAGTTCCCTGCCCTCGCGAATGCCTTCAGACAACCCTTTCTGATGGCCCTCTCGCTCTGCAATCTGTATTTTCTTTGCATAGGTCTCTTTCAGAAGATTCAGAGCAGAGCCCGTCAATGCTTTGTCCTTGCCGTCTCTGAGGTAGCGGCTTGGTTTTGAAATCGATTTTCCGGATTGAGTAACGAACTTTATCTCTTCCGATTTAATGACCCTTGTCTGAGCCGGCTTCATCTTGACGTTGCCTTTCCAATCAAATGGCGCTTCTCATTCCTCGGTCAGACTGCAATGAATGTACCACCTTGCCAAGCTCTATCAGGGATTTCATGGCAACGATCATCTCGTCATGATCCCTCCAAATCAGCGGAGAGGACAAGAATAAGAAATATTCGCGGTTCGATCCTTTGCTCCGGCGTGGATGAATCCGGTTCGCCACGACGCCGATAGGGAAAACTTCATGATTGACGAACTCGTAAAAAGGTCAAAGAATGAGCCAAAAACAACAGGTGCGGAAATAGCTCCGCAGGCAAGACACTTAAATCCTGACGAATGACATGTGGCACTGTTTTTGCTCTATCATCACTGCCAGAAATGCACTATTATCAAAATCAATTGGGAATCGTCGAGCCGTCCATGGAATCTATTTACAGCCATCAAAATCGCAGGGATTTTTCACGCGTTGATGTTTACATCCCCATTGAATTTCGTCTTGTGGCTGAGGAAGAAAGACAATTGGTGAAATCAAGAATATCGGGAGAAGTGGTTTTAGCTGATTTTCATCAGATGCCGCCTATTCAAAATCATCCACAACTGGAATGGGTCAGCATTCTGAACGCAAAGCTGGACAGGATCATTCAGTCTCTGACGCTTCGGTCTGAAGGCTTTCATGCTCTTCCATTTAAATTTGTAACCATCAGCGGCAACGGTATGAGCTTTTCGTCCCAGCAGGGCTTTTCTCTCGGCGATCTTTTAGAAATCAAAATGATGCTGAATTTGTATAAGCCGACAGCGTTCTATATCTATGGGGAAGTGGTTAAGACCCAGCGGCAGACGAGCGGCTATTTCATTGCCGTTTCTTTCCGGATGACCGATGACGGAATCCGGGACCGTATCATCCGGTTCGTCTTTGAAACGGAAAGAGAACTTCTACGGGAACGCAGCAAGACAGAATAATACACCTACCCGTCATCTGTGATGTTTTCATGCCGTTATAATCTCTTGTCATCGCTTGCACTATCCTTGTACGTTCATGCAGACGTCGACATAAAACGGTCCGACTTCCGTTTGAAAAGGAATGATAATGCTGGGACCGCCCAAGATATGAAGAATCGCATGGTTCTCGCCGGAGACAATCGTCGGAATGGCCGCTTGAATATTTAATCCCTGAGATTCGAGGTTTTTTCTGGCAACACCCGAAATCATATTGGTAATTTCCCCAACGGCATCCCGAATCTCGCCATTAATGTCGCTGTAATTCTCACCCAGCATATTGGTAACGATTCTGAGAATGGCGGCCTTGCTGAAGCTGATAGCCAGAGAACCGCGGGCCGAGCCCGTAAAGCCGATGATTCCGGACACGTCGCCTTTAGCCTGATTGTCCCTTTTCAAATAGGGTTTGCCGGCAACAGGTTCCATCATGGCCATCGTCTTCAGGACGCTGATGGTCCCCTCCAAAAAGGGATTGATAATTTTTACGTCCATAACCGCTCCTTTCCGCACCTCATTACCCTAATTTCTCAATAATTTTCTTGATCTTTTCATTTAATACCTCCGCCGTAAACGGCTTGACAATATAATTGCTGACACCTGCCTTGACCGCTGCGATCACATTATCCTGCAGGGCCTCTGCAGTCACCATCAGAAAAGGCGTTGCATTCAAGTCTTCATCAGCACGCACCGCTTTCAGCAGCTCCAGGCCCGTCATGTTCGGCATATTCCAGTCTGAAATGATAAAATCGATTTTCTGAGACTTCAAGGCTTTCAGCGCCGTCACCCCGTCTTCAGCCTCTACGATATTTTCATATCCGACCTGCTTCAACAGGTTTCTAACGACTTTTCTCATGGTTGCAAAATCATCTACCACCAGTATTTTGATATGCTGATCCATACGCACCCCCTATGATTTTCCTTCACTCAACTCGAAGAGCCCTTCGGGATCCAGAATCAGCCCGATACGGCCATCTCCCAGAATCGCCCCCCCGGACACTCCTTTTATATGCTTCAGGCCGGCACCAAGGCTCTTAATCACGACTTCGGCCTTACCGATAATTTCGTCAACCAGCAGGCATTTGGCCCGGTTTTCACCTTCTACAACAACGATAATGGCTTCCCATGGGTCTTTTTTCAAAGGTTCAATCCCAAATAGATCATATAATCTCACCAATGGCAGCAGATTACCCATCACATTGATGGTTTCCCCTTTGCTCGCCACGACAGTATGATGCGCTTTGGCAGGCCGCAGCGCCTGGCGGATGGCCATGGTTGGAATGACGTAGATTTCCTGACCGATCTTCACCATCATGCCGTCAATGATCGCCAGCGTCAACGGGAAGCTTGTGCTGAGCGTGGTTCCTTTCCCCTGCGCGCTTTCAATATCGATCTTGCCTCGCAGTTTTTCCACCGCCTGCTTGACGACGTCCATACCCACGCCGCGACCGGAAACGTCCGTGACTTTTTCCGCTGTTGAAAGGCCGGGCATCAGAATCATCTTGAAGATATCCTGGTCGGACAAATTCTCTGTATTGGAGATCAGACCCTTTCTCAAGGCTTTATCGATGATCTTCTGTTTGTTCAATCCCCGACCGTCGTCGGTGATCTCGATGACGATGTTTCCCCCGCGATGATAGGCCCGGAGGATGATGAGTCCTTTTTCGGGCTTGCCTGCATTGATCCGCTCTTCCGGCGTTTCGAGCCCGTGATCTACGGAATTCCGGACCATATGGACCAGCGGGTTGTAAATTTCATCCACCATATTGCGGTCGATTTCCGTTTCTTCTCCATATATTTCAACAACGACGGTCTTCCCGGCGTTTTTCGCCAGATCCCTGATCAGCCTGGACATGCGCTGAAAGGTCTGCTTGATCGGAATCATCCTGAGACTCATGGATGTCCGCTGCAGGCTTGATGTAATGCGGAAAAAAAGTGCAATATCCCGCATCAGGTTTTTATCGGCATTGACCTGTTGTGTGAGATCCTCCTGAATCATGGACTGTGTGATCACAAGTTCTCCGACCATGTCGATCAGGTCATCCAGTTTGTGGACATCAACACGCAAAGTGGACGCATCCGTTGTTTGTTCCGTCTGTTTTCTCAGCGCCTGCGATACCTGCTTCGGCGTGACCTTACGCTCTTCGATCAAAACTTCGCCGATTTTCTTCATGGGGGGTGTTTGCGCCGCCTTGATCGCCAGATTCACGTCATCCTCTGTAACAAGACCATCATCGACCAAGATCTCACCGAGCTTCCGGTTCGGAAGCGCCTCTTTATCGCTTTTTTCCGCCGCCCGAATCCGCTGCACGAGAACGGAAAGATCCACGTCAAGGGGTTTGACCGGCAGATTTTCAATCTGATCCTTCAGTTGCAGAATCATCGCCTTCAAGGCGTCGGCGCCGTCCAGGACGACATCGATCAGGGGCGGGGTGATGCGCAGCTCCATGTTTCTGGCCTTGTCCAGCAAGTTTTCGAGATTGTGGGCCAGGTCGCGTATTCTCTCCAGGTTGAGAAAGCTGGCTACACCCTTAATGGAATGAAAGGGTCTGAAGATCGTATTGATCGTATCCTTATTATCCGGGTTCTGTTCAAGATTGAGAATATTGACTTCTATTTCATCTATATATTCAAGCCCTTCTGAAATAAAATCCTTTACCAGAGATACATCCTGGATTTGCACGCTTTCCTCGGACGTCAACACGGGTTCCGGGACATCATCCTCACAGACGGGATCAGCGGAAACAACAACCCCGGTCACGGATGCAACGGCTTCAAGAAAAGGCTGAACATCTCCATTATAATCCCCGATGCGATCGTAATTTTCACTGATCTCCTGCATCAGCGCAATCCCCTTTTCAAAGGTACTGAAACCCAGCTCCTGATCCTGCAGGTTATTCAAGACAATCTTTTCCAAGATATGGTTCAAGCCTGCAGCCACATGGGTCACCGCACTCATCTTTAAGGGTTCCGCCGCTTTAACGATCGCTTCCAGGCGGTTCATAAATTTTCCTGATGAGGGAATGTCTATTTCCCTGACATTGAGAAAAACAAGGTCAGAAGCAAGGGCATCAATCGATTTGTTCAAGGCGCTGCCGTTCATCTATCACACCATCCTCATCATTTCTGCGGGAATTCTATCCAGGGGCAAAATCTTGTCGGCCGCACCCAGCTTGATGGCTTCCTTCGGCATGCCGAAGACCACACAGGAATTTTCATCCTGAGCAATGGTTTCGGCACCCGCGTTTTTCATCTCCAGAAGCCCTTCTGCGCCGTCGGCGCCCATGCCGGTCAGGATGACGCCGATGGCATTGGCACCGGCGTATTTCGCCGCTGACTTGAAGAGGATATCAACGGCAGGACGCTGATGATGCACCATCGGACCGGTTTTCACTTCGACATAATATCTGGCGCCGCTCCGCCTCAGGATCATATGAAAATTCCCCGGAGCAAGCAATGCCAGCCCGGTAACGACCGAATCGTTATCCATGGCCTCTTTAACGGTTATTTGACACAGTGAATTCAGGCGGTCCGCAAAAGCAGCGGTAAAGTTTGCAGGCATGTGCTGGACGATAACAATCCCCGGCGAATTGGCCGGCAGTTTTGTAAGCACGTTCTTGAGTGCCTCCGTCCCACCTGTCGATGCGCCGATGGCGATGACCTTGTAGGACGTCTGAGCCAACGCTTTCAACGGAGGGCGACCCGCTTCAGGACTATCTAAATCTTTTTTGACGATCCTTGCAAACGACGCTGCCCGGATCTTATCCGCCAGTTGCGCGCTCATATTGCCGACGGTATAAGAACCGCCCGGTTTGGCAATCACATCCACCGCGCCGATCTCCATGGCTTCAAGCGTCAATTTTCCTCCCTTCGGCGTCAAGGAACTTACGATAATCGTCGGCAGGGGATAATACTTCATCAACTTCCGCAGAAAGGTCAATCCATCCATGCGGGGCATTTCTATATCCAGGGTGATGACATCCGGGTGCATGGCAACAATCTTGTCCCTTGCCACAAAGGGATCCGGGGCTGTCCCGATGATCTCAATATCGGAATATTTCGAGAGTTCCTCCGAAAATATCTTTCTGACTACGGCAGAATCGTCAACAATGAGCACCCTGATTTTCTTCACGGTCATCTTCCTTCATGAATGTAGGGATACCAGTCCCCCTGGCGCAGAGTGTTGACCTTATAAACGACGGCCTCGTTCCTTTGCGTATGATAAACAATCTTTCGCCCCATATTTCCCCCCGTATCTTCGGAAACGATGCTGATACGATGGCTTCTGAGGATTTTCCTCGCCATCTGAACGTTTTCCTTGGCAATTCTCATACAATCAGCAGGGGCCATCAAAGCCCCACCAAAAATCTGCGCCCTCAGGTTTTTCTCCGAAACGCCAAGATCAAGAAACATCGTCACCAGATATTTGATCGCCACATTACCGTATTGAGCCGTCGCCCGGTAACGATCCCCCGTGAAGGGATACAGGTAATGGGCCATCCCCCCACCATACCCTTTCTTGCTGTCCCACAGCGAAACGGCCACGCAGGAACCGACCACTGTCGATACCAGAGCGGGTTCATGGCTTAAATAGATATGACCGGGAAACAGATAAAAATCAATCGGCGGAACACCATTTCCATTCATATCCGATGAAATACCATTGCTATAGACAGCTAGGCGCCGTCATTTTAACCTCAAAATTCCCTCTCTCCGTATCAAAGACCAATCTGAGGGACGAGTCGGATTGTGCATCTATATCGTCGGAGCGGTCTGAAGTCAGATCAAAGCTTGGAATCGTCAGGTGAAATACATGGTCGGGATCGACCTTGCGCACAAAACTGCCACAGATCATATTGAGACATTCTTTAACGCAGTCCGCAATGACCTGATCCGTCACCTGGTCGTCGCCAAGGCTCAGCATATTTTTTGCCATGACTTTCGCCAGGTTTTCGGACATGGAAATCTGCATGTCGCCTTTCATGGGCCCGCTGAATCCGATCCTCGCCCTTATCCGATAATCCTCGGTTGATTCTTGAACCGGTTCGGCAAAGACAAAGAACCCTCTTTCAAACACTTCAAAAATCGCCTTCATCAGCATTTCTTTGATCTTCCTGATATTCGCCATTGGCTCCCACTCCCATCACGTCATGAAGAACGCCTCTGATATCTTCCGGCAAAAAGGGTTTCTTGATAAACCCCCTTGCTCCTCCTTGCCGAACCTCTTCCATCCGCTCCAGGCTTCCCTCCGTCGATACGATAATCACCGGAATATTCTGATAAAGCGGATCCTGTCGCAACGCCTTCAACAGGTCCAATCCATTCATTTCCGGCATGTTAATATCGGAAATGATCACATCCACCCAATTCTGCTTTAGTTGTCCCAGGGCTTCACATCCGTTTGCGGCTTCAAAACACTGATTCATCTTAAAGCCCGAGATGGTGATGATCTTCCTGATGACCGCCCGCATGGCCCCCGAATCATCTACAATCAACACATTGAACGACATAATCCCCTCATCGCAAAGCTACATGATGTCTATGAAATCTTTTGCTATCGCCAGCTCATCGTGGAGGGTGATGAAGCTCTTCTCCAGATCGACAGCCCTCAGATTGAAATGCCGCATCACTTCCTCGATGCCCTGATAAGCCAACGCATCGACCCCACCGTCAATGCCGTACATCAGGCATGCCTGATCTGAAAGATAAACCAGCCAGGCATTGTTGTTGGATGCCGCCATCAGCAGGTCCGGCCGATGATGAAAGGCGATCGCATCCCTGATTTCCGCCGGAAAATTCCAGCGGGCGGCAATCTGCCCCCCGAGCTCGGCATGATTGATGCCAAGGATCGCCTCTTCCGCCTCCAGAAATGAGCATTTCCGATTCTTTACGCGAGATGTGATCTGCTCATAGGATTCATGGACATATTCCCCCATGATGATCTTCCCCACGTCATGCAGCAGCGCTGCCGTGTACAGGACAGGATCTTCCCTCGATAGAAGCTTGCGGGAAAGAATCTGCGACATCAGGGCAACTGCAACGGAATGTTCCCATAAATCCCTGGATTGCACGACATATCCCTGCCCGCCTTTCCGGAAGAATTTTGAGATACCGGCAGTCTGGACGGCCCGGATCAACTGCTGTTGCCCTAGATAAATAACGGCGTCCTGAATGGTCCTGATTTTCTGACGGACACCGAAATATGCCGAGTTGCTTATTTTCAGGATGTTGGCCGTTACTGCCTGGTCGTATTTGATGACGCTCACCACATCGTTGACGGCATAGTCTTCGTCATGAAGCAGTTCGATCACTTTCTGGATCGTTGCCGGAAAAGCCGGAATCTTATCAATGGATCTGAGTATGCTGTCGATCATCAGAGTTCCTTCACCGTGCCTTCCGAACTCTTGACCAGACATTTTCCCGTTGAAAGGTCTATTCTGACTGTCCGGTTACAGTTTCTGCCCGTATCTTCGCCGTCAACCATGACATTGTTTCGCCAGAATATCTTTCTCATGGCGGTGATATTTTTCTGACCGATCCGAAAATAATTTGTATCGTCCAGAATGCTGGCTCCGCCTGCAACCTTCACGGTCATTCTTTTTTTCTCGGCACCGAGGGCATAGCAGGATTTGAATAAGAGTGTAATCCCCGTATCAGCGAACATGGCCGGATTTGTCCTCGCCCTATCGGCATCCAGAGAGGATTCGGGAAGCATGAAATGCAGAAGCCCGCCCACCTTGATCCTCGGATCGTAAACAGCGACGCTGATGCAGGATCCAAGGGCATAGGTAATCAGGTTATCCTCCGGATTATTGCTCACCTTCAGATCCGAAATCCCAACAATAATATCACTCATAGACACTCAGGCAGTTATTTTATGATAAATGCTCGGTTCAATATATTTAAAATTGTGATCCAGTCCCGTCAGGCTCTCCGAGTGCCCGACAAAAAAATAACCGCCCTTGTCGAGACAGTTATGAAATCGGTTGACCAGCGCCGCCTGGGTTGTCTTATCAAAATAGATCATGACATTCCGGCAAAAAATGATATCAAAAATAAAATCCGACGGTGGCGTCTCCATCAGGTTGAACCTCAGGAACCGGACCATCTCCCGGATTTCTTTCTTGATGCGACAGTGACCTTCCCAACGCCCGCAACCCGACTGGAAATATTTCTTTAATACCCCCTGGGAAACGTTCTTGAGTTTGTCCTGTTGATAAACTCCCCTGGCCGCGGCATGCAGAACCCGCGTGGAGATATCGGTTGCCGTGATAGCGATATCAACCGGCTTGTCCATTGCGCATTCACGCGTCGTCATTGCCAGGGAATAGGGCTCCTCGCCTGTGGAGTAGCCGGCACTCCATATCCTGAGTCTACCAGGTCGGCCGCCCTTGGCCGGCGTTTTCAGCATGGCAGGCAATATCTGTCGTAGTTTGACAAAGTGGCTTTCTTCCCTGAAAAAAAACGTCACATTGGTCGACAGAGAGTCGATCATGGTGACCAATTCATCCGTGCCTTCAGCAGTAATGACGTAACGATAATAGTCTCCGAAAGACTTGAAGTCTCCCTCCCGCAATCGTTTGTTCAGCCGTGCTTTGACGAGTTCCTTTTTGCCGTCATGGAGATTGATCCCGCAATGATTATGGACAAGGCGGCTGATTCTTTCAAAATCAATATCTCGGAGCTCGGAACCAAACATAGGACCCCAATTTTTCGCACATAACCTTCTGAATGCGACGAGAAAAAAGCGGACGGCCATTATACAACGCATAGGTCTATCAATTTCCGTGCCAGATGGTGCACGTTTTTCAGGTTACCGGTCATATTTCAGCCGATCAATCCTGTTGCTATGCGCTTTAGAAGCCGTCTGGCCTGTCATGGTCTTGACGCCATGTTTTGTTTCTGTCTCAGGGCAACTGAATAACGATAAATTATTGACGGAGCGTCATGGTTTCTTGTTGTTTTTTTGTTGCACCTGCCGTATAAAAGGCCGGATCATCGTTTCCGGTTCGTAAAAGCCGGATCCCAAAAAATCCGAGGATGACCGATGAAAAATGCAAAGATTCTGATTGCCGAAGACAATGATCTGAGCCGTGAGAACCTGGCCGAAATGCTGTTGCAGAGTGATTACCATGTGAAGGCCGTTAGCGACGGCAGGCAGGCCATGAACGACCTGATCGAAGAAAGGTACGATCTTATCATTACGGATTTGAGAATGCCCCAGGTCGACGGCTTGGAGTTGCTCAAGTTTGCCAAGGAAATGAATCCGGACAATGTGGTCATTATGATTACCGGATATGCAACGGTGGGAACCGCTGTTGACGCCATGAAAATGGGCGCTTTCGACTATATCACCAAGCCCTTGAAAGATGATCTCGTCAAATTAACGGTCTCCCGGGCGCTTTCATTTGTCAAACTCAAGGAAGAAAATATCATACTGAAGAGTAATCTCAAAGAGCGCTATGATTTCGGCAAGATGATCGGCTACAGCGATCCGGTGAAGAAAATTTTCGACGCTATTGAGAAAGTCTCCGCCTCAGACAGTACGATTTTAATCCATGGCGAAAGTGGAACCGGCAAGGAACTGGTTGCAAGGGCCATCCATTTCAACAGCGATCGGAAGAACCAACCGCTTGTTCCCGTCAATTGCGGCGCCATCCCGGAAGAACTCTTGGAAAGCGAATTATTTGGACACGAAAAAGGGTCCTTTACCGGCGCTATTCGGACCCGGATCGGCCGATTCGAACTTGCACAGGGCGGAACGATCTTTCTCGACGAAATCGGCGACATGAGCCCCGCGCTGCAGGTCAAAATGCTCCGGGTCATCCAGGAAAAGGAGTTCGAACGCATCGGCGGAGTCAAAACGATTCACATCGATGTCCGGGTCATTGCCGCGACGAACCAGAACCTGGAAAAAGCTGTCGCGGAAAGAAAGTTCCGTGAAGATCTTTTCTACCGGATCAATGTCATTCCCTTGATGCTGCCGCCACTGCGGGAACGGGGACCGGATATCGCCATTTTAGCTAACCATTTTCTGACAAAATTCAACAAACTCAAGAAAAAAAATATCACCCGGATATCCCCTGAGGCGATTCGATATTTTATAAGCTACTCCTGGCCCGGAAACGTCAGGGAACTGGAGAACCTGATTGAAATGATCGTCGTCATGAAGGAGGAGGGAGGGGAAATCGATGCCGGTGATCTGCCCCCAAAACTTTTTCAGAAAAAAAACACGGAATCCATCTCCACGCCCCTGGATCTGACGGCAGATGGTTTGGATTTCAATGAAATGGTCTGCCGGCTTGAAAAAAATCTGCTTGTTCAGGCGCTGCGAAAAAGCCATGGCGTTAAAAACCGGGCGGCGAAACTCCTCAATCTGAACCGGACGACCCTCGTCGAAAAATTGAAACGTTTCAATCTCATGGAATGGAACGAGGTGTCGTCCAAAGAGTTGTGAACGCACGCCTGAAAGGACCAAGCGGACGACTTATCAATGGAGTCTTGTCACCCATGCAAACGATTTCAGGAGAAGACCGGCAAAAGGTGGATTACATATTCGCGGAAACACTCGGAAAGGTCAGCCTGGGGTTTGATCCTGCCGGCCTGAAGATCTTGGATGATCCGGAATCTTCCTACGAGAAGAGAGAGGCAACAAAGAAAAAAATCGCCCAGGAGATCGTCATGCGCCTGATAAGCTTGGCAGACTCGGCATATCTGGGCAACATCCGATATGGAAAAGCCGCATCTTCTGCCGCTACCACTCTGCGCCTCGGCACCGTCTACGTAAAGATTTCATGATCGGCTTCGCCCTGCAGGCTCTGGCCAAGGATGAGCGCTCGAAGGCCGTTCCGGCAAAAAGCTTTTCGGCGGCTATCTTCGGCAAGTTATTAGCCGGGTAGTTTAACCGGCGGCGGGAATCCGTCCAGCAGAATGAATCTTCTTACGCCGATTCCGGCGCTTCAAGCACCTCCCGGACCTTCTGCGAAAGCGTTTCGATTTTATAGGGCTTCTGAATAAACCCGCGGCAGCCGCGCGCCATGATTTCCCTAGCCTGGCCGGTCAGACTGTAACCGGTTGAAAGAATCACTTTAACCTCGGTATTGATCGTCTTCAGACGATCAAAAGTATCCCCCCCGCTCATGCCGGGCATGATCATATCAAGGATGACCAGGTCGATCTCGTTCTTCCGGGATTTGTACAGATCAATCGCCTCTTGCCCTGTCCGGGCCGTCCATACGCGGTACCCTAGAGACTCGAGAATTTCATGACTCACGTCAATAATGATTTCTTCGTCGTCGATGAGCAGGATGGTTTCCCGGCCTGGGACGGCTGATTCCAGATGCACCGTCACTGGCGCCGCTTTTTTCCGGGAGGCGGGCAGATAAAGATCGAAGGTCGTCCCTCCCCCACTTTGCTGGTGACGCTGATAAACCCGCCGTGACTTTTGATAATCCCATAGGCCGACGCCAGCCCCAGCCCTGCTCCACGGCTCATTTCCTTTGTCGTGAAAAATGGTTCGAAAACCCGATCCCGGGTCTTTTCGTCCATACCGATGCCCGTATCCCGGATCGACAGGCGAACGTAGGGACCTGGCTGCACCTCAAAGGGAAAGCTCTCCCCCTCTTCCAGTACCGTGTTATGTGCCTCCAGCGTCAAGGTTCCGCCGCCCGGCATGGCCTGCCAGGCGTTGAGATAGATTCCCAGAAGGACTTGCTCGATCTGCCCCTGATCCGCCTCGACATGCCATAATGCCTTGTCGGTGTTCCTGTGAATTGTTATTTCTTTCTTCGTTCGGCCGAACATGGCCGCGGTTCGTTTGAGGATGTCGGCAAGGTCGACCAGTTTCACTTCATACTGCCCTTCCCGTGCAAATCCAAGCAACTGCTGCGTTAATTCCGCGCCCCTGCGGACCTGCTCCTCAATCTGCAAGAGCTTTTTATAATGTGGATGATCCGGTTCCAGATCGCCACGCATCAGAGAGGCAAAACCTTGAATTCCCATCAAGAGATTATTGAAATCATGTGCAATGCCACCGGCCAGCGTCCCGATCGCCTCCATCTTGTGCATCTGAATCAGTTCCCGCTCCAGCCTTTTGCGCTCTGTGATATCCCGGATAATACCCCGAAACCCACTCGGCATCCCCTGCCCGTCTTTCAGCAGCGCCACGGATGTTTCGATCTCCACCGCCGATCCGTCCTTCCGGAGATGCTGTCCGTCAAACAAAACGGCTGAACCTCCCGCACGGTAGGCCCTCTTGAATGCCTGCAAAATACTCCTGATATTTTCTTCACTGATATAATTCTTGTAGTTCACACCGATGAGGTCTTTTTGGTTATAGCCCAGAATCTTCGCCATGGACGGATTCAGGAAAGTGAAATTCCCGGATAGGTCCACTTCAAAGTAGCCCTCGGCAATGTTTTCCAGTATGTCCCGATAGCGGTCGTCGGATCTCGGCAACGCTGTGCGTTTTGTCATGTCATTTGTTCCCCCATCAATTATCAGGCGCTGTATGCGCCGCTCTGCACTTTCTTTCGTAATGATGTCTTTTATGTTTAATTACAATATTATGCGCAAGAAGTATAGGCAGATCCACTTCGCATGTCAATGGTAATTTTGGAATACCGGGTAACGATAAAATAACAATAAGGTTCAGATTTTGCATAACGTATTTCGAGTTCTCACTGATCTGCTATTTGATCATATCGGGAACAATCAGACGATCTCGGCCGTCTGGGACAAACCATGATGAGTCCAGCCGCTTGAGAATATCGGAATCACATGTAAAAATGAAAATTTGTTCCACGTCGTGCATTTGTGATCGCGCCAGGTAAACCATCTCTATGCTGCAAAAGACATTCATCCACAATAAGAAGATTTATTTAACCTATAACCATTTTAGAAAGAACATTTTTCTCAAATTGGCCCCAAAAGACGCGGAATCCATCCTTCATCTCCTTCCCTGGATGTTGAGCGTCAATGATCCTGCCGTTCCCAGTTACGTGCCGAATCTGAAAAGGGCCATTGCCGTCTTCGGCGCTTCAACGGATCAGGCGCTCATTAAGCGAGAGCCCTCCTTCAAGGCGCTGTTCAATATCAGGAAAAGTGGATCGCTGCTCAAGCCCTCAACGCAGGTTTCATTGATACAGGGACTCTACACCATCGGAAGCGTCGGCACGATCAGCCAGACGGCTCATTCGGATTGCGATATCTGGGTTTGTATCAATCATGCTGATTTCGACGAAAGCGCCAGAGCTCACCTCTTGCAGAAAATCAACCTCATCAAGGACTGGATGGATACCAATCTGAAAATTCCCGTCTATTTCTTTATTTGCGATCTAGAAGATATCCAAAATTCAAACTTCGGCGTTACGAACGAAGAGAGTTCGGGAAGCGCCCAACGAAATGTCCTGAAAGAGGAATTTTACCGAACCTCCATCCTGATCAGCGGGAAGATTCCGCTCTGGTGGGTCTGTTTTGATCCTGATGAATCTGTTGATTATCACGCTTTTTCCGCCCAGTACGCAAATGACGTTTTTGCTGATTACGACTGCATCGATATGGGAGCACCGGCGACTATCAATCATGATGAATATTTCGGCGCCTCGCTCTGGCAGTTCAACAAGGCACTGACCCATCCCCTGAAATCGGTCATGAAGATGCTCCTGCTCGATATGCTTCTGGTATCCCCGGAAGAGGATCTCCTTTGCAACCGCTTCCGCAATTCAATCCTTGATCAGACGCAAAACCTCGTCTTTCACGATCCGAGCGTCTTTACGCTCAATGCCATTCTCCAATACAGCCGGAGAGTTCATCCCGAAAAATTTGAGTTTATCATGCAATGCAGCTATTTGCGCTATGATCTCCATTTTCACGCGAAGAAACTGACCCTTAAAGAGACCCTTGCAAAGGAAATTTTCCAGACTTACCCTCTCAATAGGGAACAGATTTATCGGCTGAATGACTTTGCCGGCTGGCCACTATTGGAGCAACTGGAATTCGGGGAGAAAATTTTTAGTCTCCTGTTGAATATCTATAAAGGGATTATGGCTCACAAGCAAGATGTCATAAGCGGGATCACGCGCCAGGATATGACCATCATCGGCAGGAAGTTGGCTGTGTGTCTCGAAAGGAAACGCGGCAAAATCAACATTATTCACAAGCCCCTCTTTAATCCGAACCTTCCGACCCTCCTGTTCGTTAACGATAAGAAATTATGGCATGTGTCTGCCGTGGGCGAACCGTCAAAACCTGTCGTGGCCAGTGCGGATATCGTCTATTGCATTGCCTATCTTGCTTGGAACGACCTCTATAATTCGTCAAACGTCCGTATGACACCCAATCCTACGCCGATTACCCTCCAGGAAATCAACAACCTGGCAAAACGGATACGGGAAATATTCAGTGTTTTTGATATTACGGGCGCCGATTTTGATCACTTTCTCGAAACGGAAAAAGTGACAACAATGCTCATTGTCGTCAACTTCGAAAAACCCGGGCACGTGATGGATATCGACGACTTCTGCGTAATCTACAGCAACCATTGGGGGGAACTCTTCTTCCAGCGGTTCGGTTCACCGGATCAGTTCCAGGCGTTCATCGATCACGGCGGCGTGATCTTCGAACGGACACAAATGCACGTCTATGTCCAGCGCAACAGCCTCTATTATGAGAAGATCATCGAAAGGGTCAAGAATCTCGTCAGTCAGGCGTTTTCAGATCGGACTGCTTTTCGATAGCGCCGCTCAGTTTGTCTTTCTCGTATCGACAATCAGATGCCGCAGCATTTCCCATGCCTTGTCCACCTGTTGCTGCTGCGTGTCCGCACCAGCAGACGGCGCGTTGCGGCCCGTTGAATATTCGATGGAGACATCGCCCTGGCTATCACGGATTTCGCGCTTGCCCATGGCATTGCCTGACGTCTGTTTTTTTCCGTCCTCCTCCTGCTGCATCATCATTCGAATCGTTTCATCACCGACGCCGGCTTTTTTAAGCGCCAGCATTTCCTGGGCCGTCAGGGCAAAGAGGGTCGCCGGTCGGCCGCCGGCCAACATCGAGACGAGCAAGATTGTCGGAATGATTGTCTTATAGTGCATCGCACCTGTCCTTTCAGAGCTTTTTGCCTGCTCTGAAGATGACGCAATCGTAACGAGCCAAGAATTCCCTCCTCACTTCATCCTTTCATCCACCCCCACCGGGAGAAGGAGTCGGCAACCTGGTCGCTATCCAGTCGGCAAGTCTTATGCGACAGGATAACGCCGCCTCCAGCGATCCAGCTTTTCAAATGCGTCTTCCACCGATTTGAACAGCATCTCCAGTGAAACGGGCTTTTTGAAATAATCGTCGAAGCCGGCCTCTCGGCATTCTTCGATTTCAAAAAGGCCTGACCATCCGGTAATGGCATAAATAATGGCAATAGGTCTGTTCTTCCGGATCTGCCGGCAGATTTCGATCCCGTTCATGCCAAAGAGCTTCAGATCGAGAAAGATCAGTTCAATCTCCTGCTCGGCAAGGATATCCAGCGCCGCTTCGCCGTTTTCCGCCAAGTGCACATCATATCCGTCGTCGCTGAAAGCGGACACAAAGAGGTCGCGAATGGATTTCTCGTCGTCCACAACCAGGATTTTTCGATTCATGGGCAAGTCTCACCTTCCATGACGTGATCATGTTTTGCCTTGTCGTATGTTTCGACGATACGAATAAAGCCCTCTCGACTCACTTCAAGGCATCGCGCACAGCAATGCCTATATTTTCAATCAGATACGGCTTTTTTACATAGGCGCTAATCCCAAGTTTACGGGCTTCCCGAACACGTTTGGATTCGGAAAAACCACTGACGATGATGGCTTTTTGCAAGGGATAATCCTTGAGAATGCGTTTGTAGGTGTCCAGCCCGTCTATGCCCGGCGCCATGATCATATCGATGACCAACAGATCGACGGGACGCTGCCTGACATAAGTGACAGCCTCTTCACCGCTGGCGGCAACCGCAACGCGATAGCCCAGCTTTTTCAGCATGCCGGAGGCAATCTCGCACTGTTCTTCCAGATCATCCACGACAAGGATGGTTTCGCCATGGCCCATATACTCGTCGATGGTCGGGGAAGGCGTCCGGCTCAGCTCCTGACGCGTCGCCGGGAAACAGATTGTAATGGTCGCCCCCTCGCCTTCGCGGCTCTGCACATCAATATAGCCTTCGTGATCCTTCACAGTACCCCAGACAACCGCCATGCCCAGGCCGGTGCCGCTGCGTCCCATTACTTTCTTCGTGTAAAATGGTTCGAAGATTCGGTCAGCATCGGCCTCTGAGATACCCACACCATCGTCGGCCACAATGAGCGAAACATACTCCCCCTCACGGATATGTTCAAACCCCCTGATTGGCGTATCGACATACCGATTTTGCGTCGTTATGACGACGCGTCCCTTTCGTGGGATGGCTTCCACTGCGTTCGTAATAAGATTCGCGATACTCTTAAACAAATGCACCGGCGAGGCCATCATGTTGCAGAGGTTCTTCTCCAGTCGTATTTCGAAGGCGACCTCGGGATGACAGGATTTCAACTGTTCAAACTCCGGACTGCTCAGATAGTCTGATAGGATGTCGTTGAGATTGGCCAATTCCACATTCATAACGCCCCGTCTGGCCAGCGTCAGCAGATCCTGAACGACGGCAGCGGCTTTTTCACCCGATTTCTGAATGGTCATGATCGGCTTTCTCAGGGAATTTCCCTCGGGAAGCTGCATGAGGAGCAAGTCCGGATAACTGACAAGTCCTCCCAGAATATTGTTGAGGTCATGGGCCACGCCGCCGGCCAGGACACCCAAGGCTTCCATTTTCTGGGCCCGCTGAAGGCGGGCCTGAAGCATCCTGTTTTCCTCCTCCGCCTTCTTACGGGCGGAAATGTCACGGTTATTGATAACCGCCCCCACGAAAAGACCCTTTTCATCATAGATCGCCCGCGCCTTCCGCCAAATCGGAAGGGCTGTCTCGCTTCGGTGAACCAGTTCTATCTCGCCCTCCAGGCGACCTGTCTCCTTCAGCAGCGTATAGGATTCCTCAAACCGCCTTTTCGCATCAGAAGAAAAAAAGCGGGTCGTGTGACAGCCGATCATGGCGTCATGTTCATGACCGACGAGGTCCTGCTGGGTTTTATTACATTCGACTATCATGCCGCGCGTGTCCAGCACCTCGATCCCGTCAGGCGACGATTCAAAGAGGATTTTGTAATTCTTTTCCTTTTCAAGATTCCGGCGAACATCCTCCTTCATCTTCTGCAACTCGTAACTTTCCAACGTGTTGGCGCTGTTGAGCAGAATGATCGACAGCAGGGAAAGAGAAATGTCGGAAATCGGCGGATGGTGATGACTGAACAGCCCGGCAAACATCCCCCTGATTCTTGCGTTGGTCGTCATGACATGCAGGAGAATCTGTTTCGCGTTTTCTTGAGACGAAACGATAACCGGGCGCTTTTCACGCAACGCCCAGGCGAATGTTCCATTCTCGATCAGGACATCGACTTCCTGTTCGATGCACTCGCGACCGGGGTGCGTATCAAACCGGGCCAAACGAAATTCCTGGTTGCTTTCATCGACCAGATAGAAGGCCGAGGTATCAAGGGATAACAGCTGATTGATGCGTGCGTTTGTTTCTTTTAGAATCAAGGCCGGGTTTCTCAGGTGATTGACGGCGGACTGAAAGTCGCCCAGCGAGGCCGCCAGATCCAGGGCATCGATGACAAAGCGCTGCCCCTCTTCCAAATACCGGATGCGGCTTTCCAAGTATTCAATGATATTGTCTGGTCGTTTTTTCATCAGGGAAGAATATCTTAATAACATCGTTCATCTGTTGATCCATCTGCCGGATGGTGGATGTCAGCGTATGCTCCGACAAGCCAAGTTTCTCCCATGCCGGAATGTCAAGCGGCGGAACGAAGGCTTCACCGCTGGACCCGACGCCCATTGCATTGGTCATGATATCGGAGATATGAACGATCGTTGTTTCTATGCCGTTCTGGGATTTCTGGGGAGCGTGGTGAAAACTGACGATATCTTCCAGCATCGCCGGCAGCTTCCATTTCTTGACGAGACACCCTCCCACGGTCGTGTGATCACAATTCATGTTTTCATATTCCAACTTGTACAAGAGGCTGCCGTCCAACCTGGCCTGAACGAGCAGACGCCCCATATCGGCCGAGGCATACTGATACAGAAGCAACCGACCGATATCATGGAGAAGTCCTGCAACAAACAGCCTTTCCGTGTTCTGAATGCTCTTGTAACCTGCCAGGATACGGGCACAAATGCCACAAGCGATGCTGTGTCGCCAAAAGGACATCATATCGACAATATCTGCGGGAATATTCTTAAAGGCATCCATAATGTTTATTGCGTAGCTCAGCGTCGTGAGCTGTTTTGCACCGATGATGGTAACGGCGCGCTGGATCGAATCAATCGGAACGGGAAACCCGTAAAAAGCGCTATTAGCCACTTTTAAAAGACGTGCGGTCAGGCTGGTGTCCTTGCTGATAACATCGGCAATTTCACAGGCAGAGCTGCGAGGATTCATGATCGTTTCATTGATTTTGATAAAGATGTTCGGCAGGGTGGGAAGGGAGAGTTTATCCCAAGACAAGCCGCCATTGACGAATCCAGCGTTGGGTGCACCGGCGACGGTAAATCCGCGCTTCTTTTCCTTTGCCGGCACCTTCATTGCAGTGGTTGCCGAGGGTTCTAGCGGTTCGTTTCCGGCAAAGCGTTCGACGGCGCACTGATAGAGCTCCGATATCGCCGGGTGATCCAGAGAAGCGCAACAAAAACGGCCGCGCACCTGTTGCTGCGCCAGACTCAGACCGGCTTCGGGCCTTCTTGCATTGTCTGCGGAACGTTGGTGCAGGGAAGATGCATTCTTGACATGTGCCTCTACAACACCCCACATCTTCATAATCTTGATATGCTTCGCCAGCAGACAGACCCCTTTCGGCAGGAGCAAGCGGCCGTTATAAGCCCGCAGATCCCCCGCCAGAACCATGTCGGGCTGTAATTCAGCAATGCCAAGAAGACCTGCCATTCCCCCCCCTTCTGAGTCACTTCAGGTAAGTTACCAAACGATAAAACGCCCCACGGGGGCGTGAATTGCCCATTGTTCGACCGGCAGGATTTCCAGATTTTTTGCAGAATCCAGATAGCTATCGTAGATCGAAAGGCCGGCCCGGCTTAGAAATCTTTAAAATCATTTTCGTCCATGGGAATCACTTCATCTGGACGAACGACCCGCTGTCGCCGCCGGCCCGCCTCACACCGCACAACCTGGCGGCGACTGCCGGCTGATTCTGCCTTGATGACGGCCTTTTCACGGCCTTTTACATCCTGCCCGCGTTTTCGGCCTGAAAACAATGTCTTCGCGCTGATTACAGCTTTCCCATTATCGTTCCCCCCAACGAGCTGGCTGAGCGTCTGGATGACACCTTTCATATTCAGCGCCTGCGCGTTCATCTGTTCAGACGCTGATGCCGATTCTTCGGCGCTGGCCGCATTTTGCTGCACAACCTTGTCCATCTCAGTTATGGCCTTGCTGATCTGGGAGATCCCCTGGGCCTGCTCGCTGGAGGCAGCAGAGATTTCCCCGACCAGATCTGCAGCACTGCCGGCACTACGCGATACCTCGACAAATTCGCTGTTGGTTTTTTCGACGAGACCCGATCCTTCCCTGATTTTTTTGACAGTCCCCTCGATCAACACGGACGTATTTTTTGCTGCTTCGGCCGCGCGCATAGCCAAGTTCCGAACCTCTTCGGCCACCACAGCAAACCCGGCGCCCGCCTCTCCGGCGCGGGCCGCCTCAACAGCGGCATTTAGCGCCAGAAGGTTCGTCTGGAATGCGATTTCGTCGATGGTTTTGACTATTTTGGATGTTTCCTCGCTGGCCGTGGAGATTTCCTTCATGGATAGCGTCAACTGTTTCATCGACCCATTAGCGCGTTCCACCGTTTTTTTCGTTTCGCCCATCAGGCTGTTCGCGTGATTGGCGTTGTCGGCATTCTGGCGTGTCATGGACGACATTTCTTCGAGGGAAGAGGAGGTCTCCTCGATCGCGGAGGCCTGTTCCGAGGCGCCTTCCGCCAGCGACTGGCTTGCCAATGAGACCTGAGAAGCAGATGCAGCAACTCGATCAGACCCATCGGTAAGGCCTGTAATAACATTGTTTATCGGTTTAATAATGGAATTGATTATAAATATTCCGAAGACAAAAACAATTAGAAGACCAATTCCCGTTGATACAGCAACCCTGATCGTGATATCTTTAGTCAACGCATCATATTTGGTGTTTGGCACACCTACATAAAACATTCCGATAATGTTGCCCTGACTATCTCTTATCGGCTCATATGCCGTTTGATTCCAGGTTCCTACAACATTTGCTTTGCCAATGTATGTCTGTCCTTTACTCAGAGTCGCATCGATTACGTTTTGAGCTGCTTTCGTTCCAACGGCCCGAGTTCCCTGGGCAGTGATTACATTGGTTGAGATACGCGTATCACCTTGAAAAATTGTTACGGTATCAGATGTCAGTTCGCCAATCATATCCACAAGGGATAAATTATCATTCATCAGTGTCTCAGCTTTGAACAGTTTCCCCTCCCTTATGGACCATTCGCCGGGATATTGAGCATTCAACAGTGCTTTGCCCATTGCCAAATCTGCCTTCAACTTTTCATGTGCTATCGTAATAATTTTGGTTTGTACGGTCATTATTATGAAAAGGGCGGCTGTCAAAAAGGTCAGTGCAAAAGCAGATAATAAAAGAATTGATTTTGTCTTAATTTTTAACTCTGACTTCATCTTTGGCTTCCCCTTATTTTATAGTTATGCGGCCATGCTTATGGGTTCCAGTTCCTCCGCACGCAGAACCCGGTCAATGTCCAGGAGAATTTTTATACCTTCCCCGGCTTTCGCCATACCCAAGATATAGTCGGTTTGCAGCCTACTGCCGAAGTTCGGCGTTTCTTCGATTTCGCCCGCCTTGATATTCAAAACTTCGGATACGGCGTCGACTACAATGCCGATGAGGATGCTGGACGCGTCCACTCTGATCTCCACGACAATGATGCAGGTTCGTTCACTGTACTCCATGACCGGCATCCCGAATTTAAGCCGCAGGTCCACGACAGGAATGACCTTGCCCCGCAGGTTGATAACGCCCTTGACATAACCAGGCGTCTGGGGCACCATCGTGATCGCCATCAGTCCGATGATTTCCTTCACCTTCAGAATGCTGATCCCATACTCTTCTCCGGCAAGGGTGAATGTCAGATATTTTCCGTCCCGGTTTTCTGTTGATTTTGATCCCCCTCCAGTCGTCAATCCTTCTTCCATCCGTGTAGCTCCTTTCTTCAGTCGCTGACATTTTCGCCTCGTCCGGACTGTCTGTGATATTTTTTCCGCCCTTAAAAGTGTTTTTCCATGCGAGAGATTCCGATGATATAGTCGGGTCATTCACGGACAAACTTTAATTGCTTCTCCGTGCATTCAACGTGCCAATTGTTGTTTAGAGCAATCCGTATTGTAAATTGTTGATATTGTATTAATATGAGAGACGGGATGGCTGCCGGGGGAAAAAACGATCAACGGAAGGCGACAAGAATTTACTATTACAAGACGGATATTTGACGCACATGCAAGGTTTCAACGGTTATCAGGGCCTGCGCTTCTTGACCTCGTATTGCTGGTAATGCCTGACCAGTTTGGGATTATCCAGATCATCTTGCTTTATCCTGGAAAGCACATCCATGGCCGAAATGTCCAGTTTCAAGCGCTTGATCTGGGCATCGAGCAATGGAATCCGTTTTTTCAACGTCTTCCTTTTTGAGATTTCCATGAAGGGTTTCTCGGCAAGCTGCCTGGCCATGTCATCGCGGAGCATCACAACATCCTTGAGTTTCTTCTTTAGAAAGGTCATTTTGTCCATGACGGCCGCGGCGCCTGTCTCATCAGACCGACCGCCCTGCGTTGTCTCCGATGTTTCTTTGTCAGTTGCCGTCTTGCGGTTGACGACCTGGTAATTTTCTGCCCGCATCATCTCCGCCGTTGTCTTCTTGATACAGACATCCACCACAAAAGCCCCCTGATCCGTGGAAAAGGGGATCACGATGCTGGGACTGTCGAGGATATGATTGATCGTATGATTTTTACCGTAAACCACGGAAGGAATAGCCGCATAAACAGCCATTCCTTCTTTCTCCATATGCGTTCTGGCCACGCCTGAGATCATGTTTGTAATTTCACCGACGGCGTCGAAAACATCCTGATTGACCGCTTTGTGCAATTCGCCCAGCAACCGGCTGCAGATGTCGCAGATGCAGGTTTCGCTGAAACTGACGGCCAGCGTGCCGATAGCATCGCCGGTAATTCCGATGATGCCTGATACGTCTCCGCCGGCTATACTGTTTTCCTTCAGATACGCTTTGCCCGGACGGGGTTCGATAAAGGCCATCTTGTTAATGACTTCCAGGGTTCCCTGTAGAAAGGGGTTGATGAATTTCACATCCATGAAACCGCTCACCTCAATGAAAATAAAGCTGCCTGCTGTTGTTCATTCGCCAAGGACATTTCTGACTTTCTGTGAGAGCTGATCAATCCTAAATGGCTTCTGGAGAAAAGCCTGCACGCCCTTGTCCATAATCATCTTTGCCTGGCTGTTCAGGCTGTATCCACTGGAAAGGATGACTTTAATTTCGGGATCAATGGATTTCAGACGATCAAATGTTTCGCCGCCCCCCATTTCCGGCATGATCATGTCCAGAATGACTAGATCGATCCGACCTGCCGCCTCTTCATATATTTGCACGGCCTGACGACCGCTGGCGGCCGACAGCACACAGTAGCCCAGCGCCTCGAGGATGTCCCTGGTCACAGCGACAACGACCGCTTCATCGTCCACGAGCAGAATCGTCCCACGGCCTTTCAGGATGTCGCCTTCCTTTTTGACATCAGGGACGGCCTTCCCATTGACGGCAGGAAGATAAACCACAAAGCATGTTCCCTTGCCCTCTTCGCTGAATACATCGATAAAGCCGCCATGCCCCTTAATGATGCCGTAAACCGTGGCCAGGCCGAGACCGGTTCCGCGTCCCATCTCTTTTGTCGTAAAAAAAGGTTCAAAAATCCGCCGGCGCGTATGGTCATCCATTCCGATGCCCGTGTCTTTCACGAGTATTTTAACGTAATTTCCGGCCCGTGTTGGAAATGATTCGTGAGTGCTCCGGGGAATGACAATATTTTCAGTCTCGAGATAAATGCAGCCGCCGGCCGGCATGGCCTGCCAGGCATTGACATAAAGATTCAGAAAGACCTGTTCCATCTGTGCCTGGTCCACATTGACGGTCCATATATCATCATCATAATTTTCCTGAATGAAGATTTCCTTTTTTGTCCGGCCAAACATGGAGGACGTCTTGCGGATCAGCTGATTGATGTCGGTGGGCTTGATTTCATAACGTCCGCCCCTGGCAAAGCCAAGCAATTGACGGGTCAGGTTCGCCCCGCTCTGAACCTGATCCTGAATCCCGTGGAGCCTTCCATGGTGGGGGTGGACCGCATCCATACCCATCAGCATCAACGACGCATGGCCCTGAATCCCCATGAGGAGATTGTTGAAATCATGGGCGATTCCCCCGGCAAGTGTCCCGATGGCCTCCATTTTTTGCGCCTGCATCAGTTGCATTTCGAGCCGCTTTTGCAGGGTCGTCTCACGGATGAAGGCGCCGATGCCGACTTTTTCGTCCATCAGTTTGATGCTGAACTTTCTCGACTCGAAGGTTCTTTCCCCCCAGCCTTCTTCGGCGACCAAGACGCCGTCCGCCTTGAGCGCCCGCTCATCCGTATCCTGACACATCCGGGCCGCATCTTCGGGCATCAACTGGAAATCTGTTTTCCCGATAATATCGCTTACATCTTTTTCAAAAAAGTTAGCCATGGCACGGTTCACAAAAACGTACCGCCGTTGTTCGTCTTTCATAAATACCATGTCGTCGGTGCCATTGATGAACATGCGATAACGCTCTTCCGAGGCCTTCAGCGCCTCTTCGGACTGCCGGCGTTCGGTCACATCGTGGATCGATTCAATCGCGCCCACAACCCGACCTTCGCTATCGTACAGAGGCCCGGCCTTTCCCGAGAGAATGCTTCTTTTCCCTTTTACCATCGGAACGTCCGTCTCTGTCAGGAGAATGTCATGTTCCTTCCTGATGAAAAGATAGTTTTTTCGGATGTCCTCATCGGACCTGAAAACCAGATCGACCAGGATCGGTCTGCGGACTCCGTAAAACGGCAAGGCGTACTCATAGTCGCCTTTGCCAAGCATATCTTCGGCCTTGACGCCAGTCATCTCTTCAATAGCCTGGTTCCAGATGATGACCTTTCCTTCCCGATCGATCGCAAGCGTTGCGTCCGGGAAGAATTCAATAATATCCGACAACCGTCGTTCTGTTTCTTTTCGGGAAGCCGCTTCGGCTGCATGCATCGCCATCTCGCGGGCGAGTTCCGCGTACGTTCTCTGGAGTTCGAGGGTTCGTTTCTGCACGAGAATGGCCAATTCCTCCTGGCTTCTGGCCACAGCCATCTCCGCTCGTTTTTGTTCGCTGATATCTTCGTAGGTAACGACAATCCTTTTATCCTTCAAATCGTCGCCGATCCGCAAGGCGCTGACCATACAGAGGATATCTTTCCCGTCCCTGCGCCGGCAGGCAAATTCCTGGCGGAATATCCGCTGCCCGACAAGCATGGAATAGAAATTGCGCCCAATTTCTTCGTAACCCTCATCATTGCAGTAAAGAATCCGCGTGTTCTTTCCGATAAGTTCGTCCGCATGCCAGCCGAAGACGGAATGGACGGCGGAATTGGCAAAAATGATTGTGCGATTTTCCATCCCGATGACGGCATGGGGTACGGCGTCAAGAATGGAAGCGACAGGCATCTGATGATATTGGACGGGACTTTCGTTTTTAATCAAGGCGCCATCGGAACGCCGATTTGCTTTATGATTTCTGTCCATTTCATTCCTAATGGACTCGCGAATAGTCCGAAAAATGTCAAGGTTCGACGGCTGTGTATGAAAAAGCTCCGCAGATGCAGCGCAATTTAAGCATCCGGGCTTTTTTCGAAGCCGTCATTCATGATTTACCTTTTTAAGATGATGGACGGAATCATCTCGTAAACGATTTATCTCGATTTCCATGCCATGAAATATTTATGCCAACATCCTCCTGAAAGAATAACAGGCATCTCGATTGCATAAAGTTCAGAGGCCGAACGACATGAAAGAACAACGACACGAAAGTATAAAAATAACCGATATAAAAAAAGGAATGTACGTGATCCTGCCCCTCTCCTGGCATGAACACCCTTTTCTGAAAAATCAGTTTATCGTCAAATCGGACGCCGATATCGAAAAGATCAAAGCTCTGAAAGTTAGCGAGATTAAAGTTGATCCTGCTCGGTTTGAGAACATGGAACGGGAAACGCCTCAAGCCGATGCACACCAAAACAGGGAAAAAAGTGAAGCCGTCCGAAAGGTTGTTCCGGACGCGTTAAAGGCGGCAATTCGCGATACGCAGGCGCCACCCGAGCGGAAAGCGGCGACGATCCGGCAGGAGTCCGTTGCACTGATGAAAAACCTGCTCGATGATCCGACTGCCGAAAACATCCGTGAAGCAAAAAAAGGAATCTCAGAGATTGTCAATCTGATTCTCAAGGAAGAACAAACGCTACATTACCTGCTCAACATCACCTCACATGATCATTATACGTACACCCACTCCGTCAGTGTGGGCATCCTGGCGGTGGCGTTGGCCAAAGCGCTTTTTAAGGATGCAAAAAATCATGACATTCATGCGCTGGGCGCCGGTTTTTTCCTGCATGATCTCGGGAAGGTCGGCATTGACAACCATATTATCAACAAACCCGGCAAGCTCGACGACAAGGAGATGAGCGAAATGCGCCGCCATCCACCTCTCGGATTCAAATTATTGCATGAAACGCGGCAGTTGACAGATGAATCCAAAATCATCGTCCTGCAGCACCACGAACGCGTTGACGGCACAGGCTACCCCAAGGGGCTTCGCGGCAATGACATTCATGTTTACGCGCGAATCTGCGCCATTGCCGACGTCTATGATGCCCTGACATCGGACCGGCCTTATCGGAAAAAGATGGCGCCCTTCGACGCCCTGAAATTGATGCGCGAAGAGATGATGCATCACTTCCAGAGAGATCTTTTTGAACAATTTGTTCTGCTTTTCAAGCCGCCCGAAAGAATCCGGGCGTGAAGATGTGGTCAATCTGCCGCTTCCCGTCGACATTAAATTGACCATCCGTCATAATATTGCCGCCCTTCCAGTTTCCCGGACTAACGACCGGCTCCTGCCCGATTGCCATGCACCAGACCGCTCAGGGATCATGCCTCCTTCTGCGGGAAGGAAAGTTCAGGAAGCGATCTGCTGTTGGCATATATATTGCTCATCATGATAGCGGCCTGCTTCATCAATGACCCTGGGGGACATCCTTCGGAGGGAAATGAATATCGAGGAGGGGAGAGCGAAAATGAATATTATGGGGAATCTGAAATTATCCGTAAAGATGATGTTTGCACCGATCGTGGTACTCCTGTTTCTCATCGCGATGTCCATCGTATCGTACTTCGGAATCGCGAACCAGAAAACCGCACTGGACGATATCTTCAACAAGCGGTTCCTGGGATATCAGCACAGCGCGGAGATCGCCGAGGATATTACGAATGTCCATGCCAACCTCTATAAATCGGTTACCTGGATGAACGCCAAATTCGATACGAAAAAAGTGGATGAATTGGCCAGTGCGCAGAAGCTGATCATCAGCAAGAACATCGCGCTTGTTCAGAAAATTCTCAAGGATGACAGTTTGCTGCAGGAAGAAAAGAAAATTTATCAGAAGGCGCTTGGTCAGATTACGGAGTACCAGGCCGCGGCCGTAGGCGTAATCGAGATGGTCGCGGCGGACATCAATGCGGCGACAATGTTCATGAGCAACGCTGAGGAAAAATACACGAACTTGAATCAGACACTCAAGGCGCTCCTGCAACTCGAAAGAAAGCTCAGCGAAGAGGAATATGTTTCTTCCCAGAAAGCCGCCACTCTGGTCATCACGATCTTTGCCATTGTCCTGGTCGTTGCCATTGTCCTTTCAATTCTGGTCAGCCTTATTGTAACGCATATGGTTACCCGGCCGATCGTTGAAACGATCGGCGTCATCAGCGAGGTCGCCGAGGGGGATTTGACCCATGACATCGATGTCACATCGAAGGATGAAGTCGGAGAGTTGGCCGAGGCCGTCAATGCCATGCGCGTCAAGGTGGGCGACGCTGTCGGCCAGGCCATGATTATTTCAAGGCAATTGTCGGATTCGGCTTCGTCCCAGGCATCGTCCATTGAGGAGACGTCCGCTTCCGTGGATGAGCTTTCCTCCATGACGAAGCATAATGCGGAAAGCACGTCCGAAGCCGACAAGCTGATGTCCGCCGCCAGTCACGCCACCGGGGAGGCCCGCAACCTCATGAAGGAACTGACGGTGTCCATCAAGGAAATCGCCACGGCCAGCGAACAGACCAAGAAGATTATCAAGAATATCGACGAGATTGCCTTTCAGACCAATCTTCTGGCCCTCAATGCTGCGGTAGAGGCCGCCCGCGCCGGAGAAGCCGGCGCGGGGTTCGCCGTCGTCGCAGATGAGGTGAGAAACCTTGCCATGAGGGCCACGGCATCGGCAAAAGACACATCTGCCCTGATTGACGACATCGCCAAGAAGGTGACGCGCGGCGCCGAACTGGTCGTTGTTACCGACGGATCGTTCAACCAGGTTGCCGACAGCGCCATGAAGGTCAGCGAGCTTGTGCGGGAGATTGCCGCCGCCTCGCGGGAACAGTCACAGGGAATCGATCAGATCAACAAGGCCATCGCCGAGATGAGTCACGATACGCAGCAGAATGCCGCCATCTCGGAGGAACTGACGGCGGCCATGTCCATGTTCAAGACGAAACAGCAGGAGACACAGCAAAATACAAAAATTCGGCGAGCTGAGGTGGTCGGCGGAAAACCGCTGAAAGCCATCGGTTACCATAAGCAACCGAAGGAAGGAGGATATGCATTTAAAGTTGACGGGGATCGTCCGATCCCGGGCTTCGCAGTGGAAACAAATACGGTCTAGGAGGACTGAAGGAATCGATCCGTAGGTCTGTAAAAAAACCAATTTCAGAGAGGGAGGGAAAAAAATGAAAAAGATCGTTTTATTGAGTTTGGTATGTTTATTGGTTGCTGGTTTCGCTTTCGCCGCCGCAAAGGCCACGCAGAAGGAAGCCATCGCCCTGGTGGATAAGGCGGCGGCGTATCTGAAAGCGAACGGTCAGGCCAAGGCCTTTGCCGAGTTCAACAAGAAAGACGGCCCCTTTACCGATACGAGCAAGGACCTCTATGTTTTCGTGTTCAACATGAAGGGAACGTGTCTGTCACACGGCGCAAATCCAGCGCTCATCGGCAGGGAGATGATCGGATTGAAAGACAACAACGGGATGTTTATGGTCAAAGAATTCCTGAACGTAGCTCAGACGAAAGGCAGCGGCTGGGTCGACTATAGCTGGTCCAACCCCACAACGAAGAAAATAGAACCCAAGACCACTTACGTTCTCAAAGTGGCCGATGACATGCTGATCTGCTGCGGCATCTACAAGTAAGTCCGGAGCGTATGACGAAAGGGAGCCCGATGCACCCTGCATGGTAGATGCCGGCGTATCATTCGAAGCGGCTGCTTTCCCGAAGGAAGCGGCCGCTTCTCCATCTATTAAAATGATCAATTATTGAGATCATGAACGATAAGAGAAAATTTGAAAGATTTGATATCACAGCGCCGGCCAGAATAGAAATTCTAAAACCGGGGGAGAACGGGGGGAAAATACTTCTTGAAACCCATAACCTGTCTGCAGGAGGAATCTTCATCAAAAGCGCAAGGCTTCTTCCGGAAGGATCTCCTGTCAAAATGGAGATATTGCTTCATTTCTCGGAACCTGAAACACAAACCCCTCCCGACAGCGCCACCGTCATCGTCGTTACGGGCCACATCATCAGATCGACAGATGAGGGAATGGCGATTTGTTTCAATGACGATTACGACATCAAATCCGCCAAGGATTACAGAATACTTGAATGACGGTGTATACACCCTGAATTCCGGTTTCATCGGATCAATGAACCGACAATATCTATGGAGATTTTTATGGCAACCGAGAATATGACGAAACAAGGGAAGTCTGCCTGGAAATGGATCGATGACGTATTCGCATACGGCGTAGATGCCGCCCAACGGTCCGCCATATACATGGATATCCTCCGAAAACGCGGCAATACCTACATCGAACACCTGCGAAGCGGGCAACCGCCTGTTCTGGTATTCAATTACGAAATGATCCTTGACGGTCGCACTTTTTCACGGCCCGTCAACTATGCCTTGGTTCGTATCGTGGACCGGAGACAGAAAAAGGAATCCCCTCCCCATGACGGCGAACGGCGTCATAAAACGATAAAACACCCCGAGTTGCCGAAGCGGCCTATCGTCATTATCGATCCGAGAGCCGGTCATGGTCCCGGAATCGGCGGTTCCAGCCGGGATTCGGAAATAGGCATGGCTCTTGACAACGGATTCACCGTCTACTTTATTCTTTTTTATGCGGAACCTTTCTCCGGACAGACGCTGGCCGATGTCGAGCATGCGGAAGTAAAGTTTATTGAAGAAATCTGCAAGCTGCATCCCTATTCCGACAGCCCGGTTATCATGGGCAATTGCCAGGCCGGATGGGCGGCAGCGCTTCTGTGTGCGGACAGGCCGGATATTACAGGACCCCTGGTTCTCAACGGAGCCCCTCTTTCTTATTGGGCCGGCGTCGAAGGCGCCAATCCCATGCGATACAAAGGAGGGCTCTTGGGCGGGGTATGGAGCAGCATGCTGCTGAGCGATCTGGGGAATGGCAAGTTCGACGGCGCCAATCTTGTTGCTAATTTCGAGTCCCTGAACCCGGCAAACACGCTCTGGACAAAAAAATATAACCTCTACGCGCAGGTGGATACGGAAGAGGAAAGGTATTTGAAGTTCGAAAAATGGTGGGGCGGGTTTTTCATGATGTCCGAGCAGGAGATTCACTTTATTGTGAACAACCTGTTTGTGGGCAACAAGCTGGAAAGGGGAAAGCTGGAACTGCATCCGGGTGAAACGATTGACATGCGGAACATTGAAAGCCCGATTCTCGTTTTTGCCTCCCGAGGCGATAATATTACGCCGCCGCAGCAGGCTCTCAACTGGATTCCCCGCCTTTACGGTTCCGTCGAAGAGCTCAGGAAAACTGGCCAGGTCATTATTTATATCATTCACGAAAACATCGGGCATCTGGGCATTTTTGTTTCGGCCAGCGTAGCCAGAAAAGAACATAACAAAATTATCGGCCATTTCGATATGATCGATTATCTCCCCCCGGGTCTCTATGAAATGGTCATAGATGGAGATGTCAAAGCAGGGGATTTCGTCGCTAAATTTGAAGAACGCACAATGGAGGACATCACGGCCATGAGCAACGGAACGGAGGATGAGAATAATTTTCAGGTCGTCAATGCCGTATCCGCGTGGAATGAAAATATGTACGGGTTTTTCCTGAGACCCTGGATCAGGATGTGGACAACGGAACTATCCGGTGAATTGATCCGCTGGATTCATCCATTGCGCGTTCAACGGTATATGATATCCGACATGAATCCTTTCTTCAAATCTTTCAAACCTTTTGTCGAGCAGGCAAGGGCGCACCGGAAACCCGTTTCGTCGAATAATCCTTTCTTAGCCATGGAAAGAATTTATTCAGATTATGTCAAAAACGTGCTCAACCACTACCGTGATACTCGTGATCGTTATCAGGAACAGATATTTCAAATGGCTTATGACAACGATTTTATCCGCGCGTTCTTCATGCCGGTTGATGGTGCGAATGCTCGTTTGGGACAAACGGCTGAAGATGGGCAGAGCGTGGTCTTAGAAAAACCGCTGCCCGCACCGGAAGAAGGCGGGTTTGCCGAGGGGCTTATCCGCGGGATTATTGCCATGCTGCGGTCAACGCCCACAATCAGTCGCCGGCATTATACCATAGCCCTGGATATCGCACAGACCCACAGGATCCTGCAAAAAATAAGACCGGTCAACTTCAAGCGGATAGTAAGAACTCAGGCCAGACTGCTGGAAATCGATAAAGACAGGGCTATCAAAGCCATGTCTATCCTTGTCCCCAAGGAGGCTGACCGGCTGGAAACCATCGGGCTGGTCCGGCGCATTGCATTGGCAGATGGCATTTACAGTAACCGGGAAAAGGATATGCTTGAGAAGATTTCGCAGTCTCTGAAAATCAAAAAGACTGCCAAGACAACATCTCCGGGCAAAATCGCGGATGCGAATTAATCAGGCGTGATAACCTTGATAAAATTGATAATGGTGAAAAGATATGCGGAAACTTGCGGCATGAGTTACGGCAGAAAATACCTATATAAGCTATTAAAATAATTGAGATTCTTGGTGGAGGCGGCGGGAGTCGAACCCGCTCCCTCCGCTATAACTACCTGTAATCATTATGATCTAATTGATACTGAAACGAGATTGATACTGATACCGCACTTCTAACGCAAGGATATGGGGAATTGAACCGCCGTCCGGATCGAGAACTTAACCGCAATATTTTCAACGATTATTACCACGGATAGGCCACCTTCTTCTTGTGGTACGCCGTCGATCCACCGCTTCGCACCCCAATACATCGCATACCGAACGAAGCCCCCTTCCCTCTCTCCTTATAGCATCACCCTCATGCCTCAAGCGGCATATCGACAATCTGTAAAATGGAAAGATGCAGTCAGGATTATCCTATGAAGAGGCATGCGCTTTCGTCAATCTTTCCCGCACACACATTTTACGCTGCTGCGTGCGGCCGGACTTCCCGTTCGATGTTGGCAGACGATACTTCGCGAGCTGATTCAAGCTCGTAGCGTGTTTGAAGATTCATCCAAAATTGAGCGGAATTCCCGAAAAAACGAGACAGCCGCAAAGCGGTATCCGCGGTTATGCCGCGCTTTTCAAGCACGATCTCGTTGATCCGTCTCGCCGGCACGTGGATGCTTTCGGCCAAGCGGTACTGACTAATGCCCATCGGCTTTAAGAACTCTTCCAGTAAAATCTCTCCGGGATGCACCGGAGGAAAGTCTCTCCCGCTCATACTCCCTCCTTAGTGATAATCAACAATTTCAACATCGGTTGCATTTCCATCTTGCCAAACAAAGCAGACGCGCCACTGCTCGTTGATGCGGATGCTGTGTTGCCCCCGTCTATCGCCAAACAGCGCCTCAAGCCGATTGCCGGGCGGTATCCTTAAATCTTCCAGATCCCTGGCTGCGTCAATTATTTCCAATTTCCTGGCCGCCGCCTTCTGAATCGCCTGCGGCAGGGTTGCGGAAAACTTTCCCCTGAATATTTTCTCAGTTTCCCTGCATCGGAATGACGTGATCATGGGTCGATAATAACGACATCCGTTATTATTGTCAAGTACAAATTCTTCCCCCTCGCGCGTTGGTTTTTTTTGGCTCAGCCCCGGCGAAGCCCCCTACCCTCTTCCTTCACAGTATCAAGGAAAACATCGTCGGCCTATGAGCGTTCCCAAAGCAGATTCACCCGAGTCTTACGTTCTTCTCTCTCGTTCACCTACCTAATGTTTGGTGGTGGATGATCATAGAAGGTGATGATTACGGATCGAAGGAGAGCAACACAGAGTTCACCGGGAGCCGGATTTATTGGCGATCCGGTGCAACGCCTGTTATGAGGCTCATATTAACCGATCTCCTGGTGGCAACACCAGTGGTACAGTGAACCGAACTTTAGTAACCGCTACCTGTTCGGCCCCAAGATCATTCTTTTTCCCGAGACTGATACTGCCGAGGAACACTCCAATGCCTTCCGTTGATCCACTCTTGTCTAAAGATGTTAGACCTACATCAAAAACAACTTCCTGTGGCATGGCATGACTATAATTGTTCCATGCACCATCTTTTTGAAATGACATATTCGATGGATTTACGATCCCACTTTTCGCTTTTATACTCTGTTGAGCCAGGGCCGCCCCTTCAACAATTTGCTCTAACGTGACCTTAACAAACTCTTTAAGTTCCATGGAGTATCTCCTTTAGATGACCTTATTTTCTTTCTGTTAATAATACCAATTCTTTAAAGTCGCTCTCCCGAAGAATCCTTATAAGGCGCCCCTCCGCTATTAGCTTCTCGGCTTTTCTGTGTTTCGAGCTTTTTTCATGGCCCGCAAGCTTCTTAACGTCTTGATCTCCTACGACAAGAATTGAAGTCTTCTTATTAATCCCGTCAGCAACCGTGCAACCGATCTTTGCTGCCATATCAGCAGCCATTCGTCGTGATATTTGAAGGGCTCCTGTGAAAACCAGCGTTTCGCCGTATAGAGCACCCTCTGGATTGCCGTCTTTGGAAATTTTATAGGAATGATCTGGAAAACCGAGAGGTTGTTCGACACGCTGTAGCCATTCCTGCAAGTCCACCCCTGTCTTTTCAATAGCGGCAAGAAGAATTTGTGCTGCTGCTTTTGCATCCTCAAGGGCATCATGTTGTGCAAATTGATATCCTATAGTGGCGCACACATTTGCGAGGCCATACCCACGGTGCGCGAATTGTTCCCATGTTCTTCGGGTCACGCGGGCGGAGTCGAGCCATGTGCATGTTGGCACACGCAGGTCATACTTTACACAGGCTTGATGAATTGCCACTCGGTCAAAGTGGGTGTGGCAAACTGCAATTCGTCCATCCAGGTAGCTCCATATACGATTTGCAATATCCCGAAGTTTCGGAGCACCCCTTACTGTGGTCTCATCAATTCCGTGGATCGAAACATTGATCTCATCAAAGAAGTCCTCTGGATCAATATAAGTCTTCCATTCTTCCTGAATCGAACCATCTTTGAAGAGCACAAGTCCAAGCTGGCAGATTGAGGACATATCTGCATTTGCCGTCTCGAAGTCCAGAGCCACGAATTCCATTGCCCCTCCCCCTTAACGTCCGCCTTTTCATTACCACCAAGCTGTAACATTTTGCTTTTCAGTGATAGTTTCATTTTTGGATGCTATTGTTAAAAATTTATGCTCACCATCGTATGCTTTTTCATATTTATCTTTTAGGTAGATCGAAATATTTTCGTCGGGAATATTTATCGCTTCGGAAAAGTCTTCGGTTTCAAATACTAAATTTAGGAGAGGGACATTTATTTCGAAAGAATCATTATCGTCTTTATCTATGTAATATTTAAATTCGACCAGAACCAAATGGTCGATTATCCTTTTATCATTATTTAAATATCCATACCATTTTTTCTGAAATCTACTTTCATCATATGTTTTTAATTGCTTATCGCAGTCTGGGCAGGCGTTCTTCTTCCGTTTCTCTTTTGATGCCCTTTGTTTTGACTTTATCTTTTCTAATTCTTCCTTTGTAAATTCACGTTTGCATCCTGTGCATTTTTTGAATAACACCATTCGCCTCCTTCGTAATAAAAAAAATACCCCGCTCTTTTATAGGATACAGGGTATTTGGTAGGCAAGACTAATTTCCCTCCAGTATGATATATACAGGATGGAACTCTCAACGACTTTTTTATTTATGGTTCTGATTATCACGGTTTGCATTTGAAATCTACTACGGTAATGAAATGATTGAGCCTAAGGCTTTCAGCAAGCACCCCGCAACCGGCTATTTCTTAACCAAGGCGGCAAAGGTTATTTTTTCAGAACCGTGCTTGTTTCTTATTTTGTCCATAGCCTTGTCGATTCGTTCGTGTTTATCGCTCTTCACCTTGTCTTCCATTTGATCAAAAAGTGACAATTGACCCGAAGGGCAGTCTTCATGAAATCCTGAGAGGCTTATTCCGATCAGTCTTACCGAATGGAAATTGTTCCAATGTTGCTCAAGCAGACTGCAACCGGCCTGGTATATTTCCTTGGTGGTACAGGTTGCAGGAATGGTTGCCTGCCTTGTGACTACCTGAAAATCAGAATATTTCAGGGTGATATGTACCGTGCGACCTTTTTTGTCATGCCTTCTTGCAGTCACGCCAATATCATCGGCAAGCTCCATTAGAACCAGCTTCGCTTTCTCAATGTCGAATACATCTTCCGGCAGTGTTGTTGATCGTCCGATTGACTTCATATCATCAGCCATACGAGCGACAACCGGGGAGTTGTCAATCCCATTTGCATGCAGATGAATTTCGTTTCCACCTTTCCCGAATGTTTTGACAATGAGGTTTATATCAACCCTCGCAAGCTCACCTATCGTCTGTATTCCCATGCGGTTCAGCTTTTCAGCGGTTTTACCACCAATGCCATACATTTCTTTCACGGGAAGCGGCCAGAGCTTTATGGGAATATCATGTTCCCATAGTTCGGTGATGCCCAGGGGCTTCTTCATTTCAGCCGCCATTTTGGCAAGGAACTTGTTTTCAGCGATTCCGACTGAGCACCAAAGACCGAGGCTGTCTTTGATTTCATCCATTATACGCTTTGCAGCCTCAACAGGTTTGCCAAAAAGTCCTTCACACCCTGTCATATCAAGCCACGCCTCATCAATGCTGTTCTGTTCCAGAAGCGGTGTGTATTTTGACAGTAGGTCCATGACCTCTTGTGATTTCTGCTCATAGAAATGATGATCCGGCGGCACCAGGACTATTTTAGGGCAAAGTTTCAAGGCTTCATGAAGAACCATGGCAGTCTTGACCCCGCATGCCCTTGCCTCATAGTTTGCCGCAAGAATGATGCCTGAACGCTTCTTCGGATCACCGGCAACAGCAGCTGATACTCCGACAAGAGAATCATTCCTTGTCATTTCACAACTTATAAAGAAGGCATTCATATCAACAAGAAATATAACTTTTTGCATGGATGGAGCCCCTCTCTCAGGAATCACTCACATTATGGGGTAATCCCAATATTTGTGCAACCGGGTATCAAGCTGGCGATTTGAAAACCATACCATCTTCGCTAGATTTGCAACGAAAAACATTCACCCTGTTCCTTCCCCGATGGCGATTGGTTCCGCGCCATAGAAGATGCTTTTTTGACATTGGCGCCGTTTACCGGGAACGGCAGGAGATCGCGCCGCTATCCCGCAAAAGAACGTTTCTTGACCTTGGCCGGCATTTTCAATATACCTATAGCCAGAGCATTGCTGATAAAATCAAGAAAAAGGGAAATCAATAACATGCCCCAAGAAGACGGCCCTTACATTGACCCTACCGGAACCATCATTATTCCCTTCAATGCTGACCCAAAATATCATTACTGGAACGGGGGTCAGCCGTTATCACAAACCATGATAGAGCTGAATATCACGAAGGACATTTGGGATAAACATACCATAAAACCATATCCGGGAAATGCGGCTTGAACTGGGAATGTGGTTTAGATAAAGAAAACACTGAGATCATATCTGGTTATTTGATGATAGCGGGTTGGAAGGTACAATTTGCGGAGCGTGATTTTTCTGGTGATCGGGTGTATGAGCTGCTTCCTGAACTCTTTAATTGACATTTTTTGTTTAAATTGCGACATTTCATTATATAATATTTGTGATGCTTGAATTTAAAAAAAGCGCCAACGCGACAAAGAATTATCCTAATTGCTTGAACGATTGATAGGTTTTTAAGATGATTGATGTTCCTACTTTATTTATTTTGGGTGCTGGTGCAAGTAAACCTTACGGTTACCCATTAGGGACGGAATTAAGAACCGAGATAATTAATAACTTCCTTATGATCTTCTCGGGCATTATCAATATGAGCCCTCTAAGAGAACGTGATAAAAATGAACACCTAAGAGGAGCAAAAGATTTTATAGAACACTTCGCAAAAGCTCCTGTTACATCTATCGACAAATATCTGGCCTTTAACCCATCATTTAAATACTACGGGAAAATAGCAATCACAATTTGTATAGTGCAAAGAGAGATGCAAAGTACATTTCTTGATCAGATGGAAGAACCTTTCAAGAAACAGGATTGGTATCGTTTACTTTTCAATAGAATGATATCAACATTTAATGGACCAGATGATTACAAAAAGTTCCCAGAAAATCAGATTGCCTTTATTACATTTAACTACGACAGGTCTTTGGAACATTTCTTATTTAGTAGCTTTCAACATAATTTCTGGCAGCAGCGGGGAAAATTCGAGAGGACTCTTAAGGATTATCTTCCATTTCCCATAATACATGTGTATGGCCAATGTGCGCAGTTTATTCAGGAACCGATATCTGGATTGAGATTAAACACAGAAATAGATTACGGAGAGACCGTCGCTGATTTTGAAACATTTAAGAGTCTATCAAGCGGAATTCATGTGGTAGGTGAAGAACGGTCAGATAATCAACTGCAAAGCAGGATACACGAACTAATCAAGCAATACAAAAGAATATTCTTTTTAGGTTTCGGATATGCAGATGAAAATTTAGAGGCACTTGGTTTTCAAGATATTATAGATATAAACTGGAAAATATATGGCACAGCACATGGAATGACCAAAAAAGAAATAGAACAAGTGCGACGTTCTTTGATTCGTAATTTCAAATCTGACATCCCTTTTGAGATGTTTTTAAACCCTTACGTCGAGGATAAAAATTCCCATGATTTATTGCGGGAATATCTGTAAAATAAAAATTGTCGCAAGCGGACAAGTAAAATGCTCTGCTATAAACCGCGAAGAAAGGCGGGGTGTCACATAGCTCATGTATAGACCTCGAATGAAATGGGGCTAACGACGGCATACACTGGATCGCCAATGAATCCAGCTCCAGGTTAGTAAGTGATCAGCATTTCAATCGATAATCTTCGATAGCTCCAATTATTATCTGCCGTTTGTTTGTAGGTAAACAGATACTCGCCTTCATCGATATTTGATCAAGATAGGCCCTATTGATAACCAATGGAAAGGTAGAGATTTTGACCTTGGGCGCAAACGAGGATCTTGGGACGCGGTAGGGTTCGGGCGCAAAGCTTTTGACAATGAAGCCCTCGTCGGCTATCTTCCACCCCATGGAGTCCCTCTTCGCCATCCCGGGTTACCCGGCCCTCTTCATCCTGAGTTTCCTCGCCTCGACACTCCTTCCCCTGGGGTCAGAGTGGCTCCTGATCGTGATGCTCCTGGGGGAATATGACCCGGTGGCGACGGTGGCTGTGGCCTCCGTAGGGAACCTCCTGGGAGCCTGCACGACCTGGGCCATCGGGCTCTATGGCGGCCCTTTCCTTATCCGCCGGATTCTGCGGATCGACGCGGCGGCTCAGGCAACAGCAGAGCGCCTGTACGGGCGCTACGGCCTCTGGTCGCTGCTGTTTTCCTGGCTGCCTTTCATCGGCGATCCCCTCTGCCTCGCTGCCGGCATCCTCCGCATTGACCTGGGCCGCTTCGCTGCGCTTGTCTTTGCCGGTAAGCTGGCCCGTTACGCAGCTGTCGCCTGGCTTACCCTGTCGGGAGCCCCTTTTCTCGGATCATTCGGTTTTTGAATCCTTGCAAGAAATCTCTTACTTCCTAAAGTCCGCGAATTCCTTTTGTGATTAAAAGTTCAAGACTCTCAACGACAACCTGTGGTTATCAGCGTGATTCGGATTGATTTGTGGCAAGCGAGAATGTATAGTTGAGCCATCTATATGGTTAAAATAAATAACAGGAGGTGATTAATGAACAAAGCGCAATTGATCGATGAAGTGGCAAAGGTTACGTGCAGCAAGAAAGAAGCGGAACTGGCAGTAGGCGCGATACTGGCGGCAATCCAGAAAGCACTCAAGAAAGGGGATGCTGTTACACTTGTGGGTTTTGGTACATTTGGTATCAGCAAGAGAAAGGCCCGCAAAGGCAGGAACCCCCAGACCGGTGAGGTCATTAAAATAGCCGCAAAGAAGGTTCCCGTGTTTAAAGCTGGGAAGGGTCTGAAAGACGCAGTAAAGTAGACAAACAACGTGCCATCTCAAGGCAAGCTCGTTGAGCCGTCTCATTCTCCGGCGGGACGGCTTTTTTTATTTCAACCAGTAACAGTAATTTTGGCTATTCATCACATATCTAAAGGATCGGCTGCAAATACGAGTCAATACTGTCGTCGTCTGGCTAAGTTTATTGAATGCCGTTCATAATGTGCGATAATTGCCCCCCATGCATCGACCGGCAGCCTGCCCCCAGCTTTACCCCAATAAGCCTTGTTTTTCATTCGCATTTCTTTGTAAATTATGATAATTAGGGCGCCGTATGTGAACCAGTGATTGCAACATAAGGTCTATAACCTTGCATGAGGGTGCCATGGACTGAATACTGAAACCCCGTGTCTCCAGAAGAGAGCGGGGTTTCCTTATTTTAAACTCAAAGGGATTCATTTACTGAAATATGCCTCGATCATATTTTGATATATAACACCATGGAATCGACTGAAAAAACTATCCGTCTTGTCGAATACTTAATAGCCCTAACGAAAACGGGTACTAAAATTACGCGGGATCTTGACGAGTATCAACGTATTCTTTGGTTACATGAAATTCCAAAGGAACCGAAGCATTGTTACACTCGAGCATGGGGAGAAGAAGACGAGCATGGCGATAATTGCTGGATGGAAGTCAGAAAATTTAGTGAACCGTCACTCCCAAAGATACCAGACAAAATAAAACCGTGGGTCAACCGCGAAACGCTAAACAACAAGAATGATATCCCAGATCTATATGAAACTATATCAGTGGAGAAGGAAGAACAGGATCTGGAAACCGGCGAGATGTTCAAAGACATTGATAGAGTAAGCATAAAAGACTATCCAGATGTACAAACTGAATGGGAATCTTATCTGGAGAATAAGTGGCTACCTTGGCAAGAACAATACATGCGATATCTTTCAGTTCAAAATGTTTATGCACAACTCTTTCGCATATACCAGGAACAGCAAAAATTAGGGGAACAATTCGAGTTTATCTTTGGCATCGGACTATTAACTTGGCTTACACCTACCGGCCATACGTCACGTCGGCATATCATTGCTGCCAAGGCATCTCTTGAATTTGAACCCCATTTAGGAAAATTTACTGTTAGGCAAGCAGAAGATAGTGATGGGATTTTTATTGAGCTTGACATGCTCGATATAGAAGACCAACCCCTACACATGCGAAAAATTTGTGAGGATGGCTGCAAGTCATTACATGATAATTTATGGGATCGTGCAGCAATAGATCCCTTCTTAACCGCGGTCGCTAATTCGCTTGCAGATAGCGGTCAAGGACAATATCAGGCTGATCATTTAAAACCAAAAAATGATCCCCCTTCCAACAAACCGATCGTTGAATTTGCCCCTGCCATTATTCTTCGCAGACGTTCCATGCGAGACCTTGAGAATCTTCTCATCCACATAAAAAAAGAAATTGAAGCTGGGAACTCAATCCCGCACGAGTTTCTTGACTTATGCGAAAGTCTGGATGCAGGAGACGGTGGATCGAAGGATGGGGGTAAGGATAAGGAGCCCCAAGAAGGAGATCATCTCGCACAACCTGGTGAGATCTATTTTCCACTTTATGCAAACGATGAGCAACGCCTTATCATCAGAACACTTGATCACCAAAGAGGTGTCCTTGTACAGGGGCCGCCGGGAACGGGAAAGTCTCACACCATAGCAAATTTAATTTGCCATCTACTGGCATCTGGAAAACGTGTTCTAGTAACAGCAAAAACTCCACGAGCCCTAAAGGTTCTTCATGAAAAACTTCCTGATGCAATTAAGCCCCTCTGTATAAACCTTCTAGGCAGCGGTACCGAAGAAAAAGAATCCCTTGAAAAGAGTGTGTCCAGTATTCTCGCGAGAGTTGACCAAAGGGATCAAATTCAATCAAATCAGATTATAACCCACCTTACAGCAGACATCAGGCGATATAGGGAAGCAAAGGCGGAAACAGATACAAAACTGATGTCATTACGCGAGGCTGAAACATATAAGCATAATATCGCAGACGGCGCTTATTATGGAACAGCATCTCAAATAGCCCGCTCAATAAAGCAGCACGAAATAACATTTGTATGGTTTGAAGATAAGATTCCTCCTAACGTACCACAACCCTTGACTCAAGAGGAAATTGCTAACCTATCAAATTACGTTATTGAATTTGATCCAGATACTGAAAAACAACTCACACTGTATATTCCCGACCCGGACAAAGATTTACCCAATGTAATCGAACTAGGCAATCTGTTCCAATCAGAGAAAGAACTTCAGAAAATAGTTTCTGTTAATACCGAACATCTGAATACTCTAGAAGGGCGTTCGCTTCTTCACTCAAACAAAGATGATATTGAACAACTAATTAATAGTCTCTCGCCATTCACGTCCTCACTGGAAAGCATAATTAAGAGGAGTATGAACTGGATACCAAAGTCTTTGCATGAAGTTTTAACCGATAAAGACAGCCCGTGGAGAGAACTGCTCAAGCTTTCAATAAAAAATGTAAAAAAAATAGATAATATTCAACCAGAAATATTTTCACTGCAGGTAAACATAGATAGAAGTT
Organism: Pseudomonadota bacterium; assembly: GCA_043805145.1. Lineage (GTDB taxonomy): Bacteria > Desulfobacterota > Syntrophia > Syntrophales > Fen-1087 > JAPLJM01. The sequence continues at coordinate 66,773 of JAZDIK010000132.1, forward strand.
TTAATCGACAAAAACTCCTTTATGATGCCAAGGCAGTTTTACCTCATTTTAAAGCTGGTAAAGGAACGGGTGTGTGGGTTTTTAAATCAAAGATCATACGCGAGCATGGCGAGTTCATTGGAAGAGTCAAGATAGATGGCGCAGACTGCAACAACGCAGAGTATATAGAAAAATTAATATCTTACTTGAGCATGCAACAGACTCTTGATTATATTTGGTCTCTCTGGTCTGGGAAGGCAGGTAGATACAGTGGTCCCTTTCAGTTGCAGATTGCAGAAATTAAGGAACTAAATGAATCTCTTGAGAGTATTGTTTCCCTTTATGATCTAAGAAACGATGTTATGCAACATATAAACAAAATAAAGGGGATGAGCATTCCTTTATGGGAAGATACTGCCTCACTTCACAGACTCATTGAAGCCTGCCACACTGTTATAAGCTATTTTGATCTTCAGGCCATCCATGGTCAGCTTGACCGCATACATTCGGACATAAATGCATTGACCGCAAAAATAAATGCGCATCCAATTTGTACAGAAGTTATAAATGCGTATATAAACAGAAACATTGAATCTTATTTACAAACTATCGAGCATATACGAGAGTTAAAAATTAAAGCAGAAAGATTAAAATCAAAGAAACAAATCCTCGACAAGCTAAAGAAAAGTGCTCCAAAGCTCTACAATAGCCTGTCTCATAGTACCGAGAAACAGAAATGGGCAAATTACCTAAAAAGCTTTCAGAGTGCCTGGCATTGGTCTAAGGCAAGAAGTTGGCTCAATGAATATTACAATACTGATGCAGAAAGCTTGGAGCGTCATTCTCTTCGGCTTGAAGAAGACATCCGTGGAAGCTTGGCCCAGTTATCGGCAGCATTAGCTTGGAGTTTCTGCTTTTCTCGGATGCGAGAAGATCATCGTCGACACCTCATGGCATGGCAACTGGCTATCAGGAAATATGGCAAAGGAACGGGCAAACATGCTCATAAACATCGTCGAGACGCTCAGACACATCTCAGTGAATGTCGAGATGCCGTGCCAGCTTGGATCATGCCACTTCACAGAGTATATGAAACCGTAAAACCTGCCCCAGGAATATTCGATGTTATCATTATCGACGAGGCTTCCCAGTGTGGCCCCGAAGGATTACCCCTTCTTTATCTTGGCAAGAGAATTCTTATTGTTGGAGACGAGAAACAAATCAGCCCCGAAGCTGTTGGAATTGAAAGGGGCCAGGTTCATAGATTGATGCGAGACTATCTGTATGATTTTAAATACGCAGACTCGTTCGATGTTGAAAGCAGTCTTTTTGCACATGGCTCCATCAGATTCAGTAAGAGAGTCAGCTTGCGTGAGCACTTCCGTTGCATGCCCGAGATTATCCAATTCAGCAATGATCTTTGTTATACTAGCGGTCCCCTCATCCCGCTCCGTCAATATCCACCAGAGAGATTAGAGCCCCTTAAGAGTGTTCATATTCCATCAGGCTATCGTGAGGGTTCTGGTCAACGGGTCATCAACCGTCCCGAAGCAGAGGCAGTTGCTGACACGGTTGAGAAATGTTGCAGAGACGAAAGATATCGAGCCATGACCATGGGAGTTATCGTCCTACAAGGTGAATCTCAAGCTTATTTAATTGAAGAAATGCTCCTTTCAAGAATAGGAGTAGAAGAAATGGAAAGGCGCCGTCTAATATGTGGTAATCCTTATCATTTTCAGGGTGACGAACGTGATGTCATTTTTTTAAGCATGGTAGCTGCGCCTAATGAAAGGATTGGCACCTTGAATCAGGAAGCAGATCGGCGCCGATTTAATGTAGCGGCTAGCCGCGCCCGAGACCAAATGTGGCTGTTTCATTCAGTAACGTCAAATCATCTCAGCAATCAATGTTTCCGCCGCAGACTTCTGGAACATTTCACTACTTTGAAGCCCCCCCCGATTCTAGGCATTGATCTAGATGATTTGCAGGCTAAGGCACTTCGGGCAAACAGGCAGATAGAAAGACCGCCTTCTCCTTTTGATAGCTGGTTTGAAGTTGATGTCGCACTAGATATTGCTGGCCGAGGCTTTAGGGTCATTCCACAATTTAAATTTGCCGACAAATTTATTGATTTAGTTATTCAAGGAAAAAGGGCACAGCTTGCAGTCGAATGTGATGGTGACTATTGGCATGGCATGGAAGCGCATATGGCTGATGCTGAAAGGCAGAGAAAGCTGGAGCGTTGCGGTTGGCAGTTTTCGCGTATTAGGGGAAGCTGCTACTATGGATCACATGATACCGCACTTGCGCCTCTGTGGTCTTTGCTTGATAGAATGAGCATTACTCCCATTACCGTTGATGATTCTGTTGCACTTGATGATCATGAGGAGTGCACATCCGCTTTATCTGAAAATAATGGCGGAGAGCGCATGGAAGAAAATGACGATTTAAGTAAGGATGATTTAACTGAACTATCAGAAGTAGATGAAGGAGCGGACTTTCAGGCACATACTGAAAAAACTTCCAAGGGCATACCTGTTACTATTAGGGAAGCACTCGGTGTCAAATCAGATGTTCTCGGAAGAGCCATCATTGAAATACTCAATGAGCGACCGAACAATTCATGTGTTCGAGAACAGATGCCTACCTTTATCCTGAAACACTGGGACATTGTAACACGAGGAATACCACGCCAACAATTTTCCGCAAAAGTTGACGATGTTATTGCTGTCATGGCGCGCAAAGGATACTTAAACACCTATAAGAGTAAAAATAACCGTATAAAATTGGGTTGGGTTCAATATCCAGGTTTTGAAAAGTCAAAAGATAGCAATCGCTATCATTGGTGAATAATCATCTTTGTAGAGAATTGCCAAGTATATACTTTATTGGAGGATCAAAGGAGGATACCATGTCATGTCGGTCAACTGAGACAAAGACATGTCCATTTTGCTGCGAAGAGGTTAAGAAAGATGCCCTGAAATGCAAGCATTGCCATAGCGACCTAATTACCGAGACAAGGATATGTCCCTTTTGCCTGGAAGAGGTTAAGAAAGATGCCCTGAAATGTAAGCATTGTCATAGCAACATACCCGCCGTGGAAACCGCCAGGGACGGCCGTTTCATCGCCTATGACAACGGAACGGTTTTGGACACGAGTACGAACCTGATGTGGGCTGCGGAGGACAACGGGGCAAATATTAACTGGGCAGATGCCAAGTTATATTGTGAGAATTATTACAGGGGCGGTTTTACGGACTGGCGAATGCCAACGCAGGGTGAATTGGCGGGGTTGTATGATACGACTGCAACTTATAAGGCTGAATGCGGATATGATGTCCATTTAACGGAATTGATTAGTATTACTTTTCCTACTCCCTGGGCATCTGATACGCGCGGGTCCGATGCTGCCCTATTCCATTTCGTCAATGGCTCCCAGGGTTGGTTTCCCCGTTCGAACATACTCGACTCCCGGGTACTCCCGGTGCGTTCTGCTAAATAGATTTATTGGTCCTTTGGTCCTTTGGTCATTTTCTTTTGGGAGAAGAGCTTAGCCCTGCTCCTTTCATTTGTTAATCTGCGGCTCCGTTAGCGAGGGGGCACTATTTGTTTATAGGTGGCTTCATGACTGAGCAAGAAAATAAGTTGGTAGATTTAGCCACAAAAGAATTTGGCAAACTTACAGATGCAGAAGTGAAATTTTTAAGTGCCTTCGCACGCTCACATCCTGCAGATTACGCTACGGGAGGAGATAATGATCCCGCCAAAGCTAACAAGTGGGGTCCTGAACGAATTCTCAGAGCATCACTTATTACTTGGCTTTGTAGGAACTTACAAGTTGCATCTCTCATAGATCATCAGGGCATTGCTGTTATAGGGGCACGTATTGAGGGTAGAATCAATTTGTCAAATCTTAGAATACCATTTCCTATAATTCTTGATCATTGTTTCATTCCTGAAGGTGTTTACTCAAGACAGGCGGAGATGCAGGATATAATAATAACGCATTCCCACACTGGTTCGATTGAGGCGGGTGCCGCTAACGTAACTGGCAGTCTGATCTTACAGAACTGTAATATTAATGGGAGAATCGGTTTAATAAACGCAACTATCAAGGGGAACTTGGACCTCAATGGTAGCTATCTGATCAATAAAAACAAACAAACCATAACCGCTGATCATTTAAGGATAGAAGGAAGCATCTTATTGAATGATGGGTTTAAATCAGCTGGTACCATTCAACTAAACGGTTCATTTATTGGAGGCAATCTTGAATGTGCAGATTCACATATTTTTGATGTAGAATTACCAGACGCGTTTATGGCTCAATCCGTGGTCATCAGAGGTAACGTCTTAATGAATGAAAATTTTCGGGCCGAAGAAATGGTTGATTTACGCTCGGCAACCATAAACGGTCGTTTAGAATGCATAGGCGCTCATTTTAAAAAAACAAAGTCAGCCTTTGGTCTGATCGCAGATGGAGCGAAGATTGACGGTGGAATTGACTTTGATCATGCTGAAGTGATTGGTGGCTTACACATGGCTAAAGCTAAAATTGGTTTAGATGCTAATTTTGATGATGCAAAATTATTAAATAATGACGGGCATTCACTATTTTTATCAGGCAATGATATCGAGGGTAACTTGTTTCTCCGTAATGTCGAGTCGCTTGGTGAAATTAATTTAGCAATGGCAAGAGTTGAGGGGAATTTTGAATGTGATCATAGCCGATTCATTAATCAAAGCGGAAGAACTATCTCTGCAGAAGGTTTAAAAGTAAGTGGAGGTATTTATCTACGTAATGGCTTTCAATCCGTCGGAGAAATCAGTTTGATGAATTCCGTTATTGAAAAAGATCTAATTTGTTCAAAAGGGAATTTCTCAGAGGAAAGAATTGACAAGCAAGCATTACTGCTCGAAAATATTGAAATTAAAGAAAAATGCTCATTCCGGTTTGCTAAGATGAGTGGTAAAGTTGGACTAACACACGCAAGAATTTCAAGACACTTGATATGGATTGGTCTTGAATCGCCTGAATTGACGACCCTCGACTTACGCTATGCCAAGATTGGCGTGATTTGGGATGATATAAAGAGTTGGCCGTCCCAAAATAATCTTTGGCTAAAGGGATTGGTATTCGACGAATTTGATAGTCACTCTTTGAAAGATATAGATATTGAGGCAAGAATAAGGTGGATAAGATTACAACCCGCGGACCGCTTTTATCCTCAATCCTATGAACAGTTGGCCCTTGTGTATATGAAAGAGGGCAGAGAAGAGGACGCAAAGAAAGTTTTCATTGAAAAAAACAAAGATACGTTGTTGATTGCCCAAAAGTCATGTTTGGGAATATTCTGGCATCGCTTTCTTGGTTGGACCATCGGTTATGGTTATAAGCCCTTCCACGCACTTTACTGGATGTTTGCATTCATTGTGATAGGCTGGATATGCTTTGGATTAGGTAATTATTACGAACTCATGACACCCTCGAAAATTGTAACTTATTTGGCACACGGAACTGTAAATGAAAAAGAGGTGCTGTCACCTGATTACCCTAAGTTTAATTCGGTTTTAGATGCATTTATTTATTCCGTAGACGCGTTTATTCCTGTTATCGATCTCAATATGAAGAAATATTGGTTACCAAATGCGAGCAAAGGAGATAAATGGTTTCGATACGTTACCTTGGGTGAAGTATTGCGCATCTATTTAATCTTCCATATCTTTGCAGGATGGATATTAACGACAATCTTTCTTGTAGGGTTAACTGGCTTGATAAAAAAGTAACCTTTTAGAGAACGCTTATCACTTCACCTGATGACAGAAACATGGCGACTTTAGCAGCCGGTGGGTTTTCTGTTACGTTGTTTCGATTCGTAATTTCAGTCTAAATGAATGAATCCTGCTGAGCATTAGTAGATAACACGCAGGATCAAATGTCCATGAAAAACGATTATTTTTAGAAATATGCGCATAAAACCGTTTTCCATTAGAGCTATCTTTATCCTGCTCCTGCTTGCAGGATTATCAACCTTTCTCATCCTGCCAATAACCCACGCCGCTATCCGCACCGTCACCGGGACAGTCACCAAAGTATCTGACGGCGATTCAATTCATGTCACCACGCCGGATCGAACAAAACTCACAGTCCGACTGTATGGCATGGATGCACCTGAGACGCCAAAAATCAATCAACGAACACGTCGTGTCAACAAACCGGGGCAACCTTATGGAGAGGAATCATGGAAGGCACTGAGAAGCAGAATCATGGGGATGCAAGTCAGGCTGGACATCATCGACATTGATAAGTACAGGCGAATGGTGTGCATGGTATGGCTCAGCGACCGCAATATCAATCTGGAGATGGTCAGGGAAGGATATGCGGAAGCCTATGTTGAATATCTGAAGGAACCCTATCGGTCACAGTTTATGCGGGCGGAGTTGGAAGCAAAGTCAGCTAAGAGGGGAATCTGGTCATTATCGAATTATGAGAGGCCGAGGGATTTCAAGAAACGACTAAAGGTGCGGTGAGAATAGCAGTATCAAGAAAAACCAGTCTATTCGACTGCGGGAGCATAGAAAGGTTGAAAGAATGATAATATCCACCGAATTGACCACTAAACAATTAAAAGCATTGCAATATATGAAAGAGATAGCACAAGTGCGAGATAAATTAGAAGAAATTGATTATATAAGAAAAAGGGCAGGCAATAAACACGGTAAAAAAATATTTTCGGAATTCATCGAGCATTATGTTGCTGAAGCATTGAATCTCAACATAGACTTACCCATTGGTCAAAAAGGTTTTGATGCGATACATAAGGAAACAGGGGAAAAATTCCAAATAAAGGAAACGACACTATCAGAACCAAAAATAAACAACGGAGATTTCGATTATCTTGTTACCGTGAAACTAAACCATGATGATTTTTCAGTACAACAAATAGCCATATTCCCAAAAAAAACAGTAATGCATAAAAACCATCAGGGTAAACGAGGAGAATTTAGGTCACAGAAAAACGAACTGAAAGGGCGCATATATTATCAGAATGGAAAATGGGATAAAACAGAAATATGACTGTTCCGGATGTTGTGAGACAGGAAATTCTTGATATTGAGAAATCAGTGCCGCAAGGTGTAAAGTAAAACAACAACCAAAACAAAGGAGGTCAAGTCTGATGAAAAAATCAACATGGTTAAGAATCGTCATTCTCACACTGGCATTTGTATTTGCAGCATCCCTTTCTTTTGCTGCCGATCCCAAAGCCCCGGCAAAACCGGCACCGGCAGCAAAGCCGGCGGCAGCACCGCCCGCAAAGGCAGAACTGATCGACATCAACACAGCAACAAAGGCAGAACTCTCGGCGCTTCCCGGTATCGGTGACGCTTATTCCGAGAAGATAATTAAGGGGCGCCCCTACACGGGCAAGGACCAGTTGAAATCGAAGAAGATCATTCCCGGCGCCACTTATGACAAAATCAAAGACCTGATCATCGCAAAACAGGCTCCCAAAAAGAAATAGTTCAATAAATCTATAAGAGAATACCCCGGTATCTGATCCGGGGTATTCTCTTATAGATGTTGTAGATTTCCCCTATCAATAACATCCAAGAGGTAAAACACCATGGCCATAACCAAAAGCGGAATCGTCAACACGCTCTATGAACACACTGGACTGCCAAAGAATAAATGCATCAGCATTATGGAGAGCTTCTTTGAGATCATCAAATCCGAACTTGAGAAAGGCAATGATGTCTTGATCTCCGGATTCGGAAGATGGTCGGTCAATTCCAAGAAAGCACGAAAAGGCAGGAACCCTCAGACTGGCAAAGATCTGATCATTGCCGCGAGAAAGGTCGTTACCTTTAAAGCGTCTGCCGTATTGAGGGATGATCTGAATTCTTGAATTGTAAAGAGCAGGGACCTTATGAAGATGAAACGTTTAATGATATTGGGAGTGGCGATCTTCGCATTCGTCTTTTTAGCGAACAATGCCATTGCTCAAGACAAGACGCATGAAGCAGCCATGTCCATGCTGAGAAACTTCTTTGCTGATCCTGCAGCGCGTGCGGATTATGCGTCAAAAAATCACGGGGCATTACAGGCAGAACAGAATCTTTCGCAATTTCCTCCGAATATCCAAAAGAGACTTGAAAAAGTGGTGCTCATGATCATGCAGGAAAGCGGTGCAAATGCTACCCGTCATGTTGATGCAATGAAAACCTCCGGGACAGAAGGTGCATTCAATTCCTTTTCACCGGCAGTACAAAAAGAGATTCAAGATATTGCCCAGGAGCTTGAGAAAAATCCGGAATTTATGAAAAAAGCAGGTTCACTGAAATAAATTGAATGTAAAAAACAATGCCTCTCCCCGAATTCACTAAGAAACTCATCGAAAACAAAGTCACCGAATATTGTGACCGCAAAATACCCATCCATGCCCGCGACCAGGTCAGACTCTTCTATAAAATCATAGGGGATAAGGTGTCCATCATTGAAACCAGGCCTTATCACATGAATCCTTCTGTGTGGACAGAGACTCCCATAGCCCAATTTCGTTTTGATCTTAAAACCAAAAAATGGGCATTATATTTCATGGATCGGAACTCAAGATGGCATCTGTATGATCTGGTAGAACCGAGTGCTGATTTTGAGGATATGCTGAAGGGCCTCGACAATGACAGGACAGGCATATTCTGGGGATGATAGGACTGTAAAGAGAGTCGGCAAATAAGGCATTCCAGTGATTTTCAAAGCAATTGAATTTTCGACAAAGGCCCATGCGGGGCAATACAGAAAAGGGACGAAGATTCCTTATATTATTCATCCGCTCGGTGTCGCCAAAATCCTCATCGAATATTGCTGTCCCGATCATGTCGTAATTGCAGGCATCCTTCATGACACGATTGAGGACACAACGGTTACATTTGAACAAATCAAAGATATATTCGGATCAGCAGTTGCGGATCTTGTTAAAGCGGCTTCAGAGCCGGACAAATCAGATACATGGGAGAACCGGAAAAAACATACCATAGGGATGCTGAAAACTCTGTCTGAGGACGCCGCCATCCTTGTCCTTGCAGACAAGTTGGATAACATCAGGGCTATCAGGGAGGACCTCGAAAGAAATGGTGAAGGTATATGGGGCCGGTTCAATCGTCCCAAGCAGCAGCAGAAATGGTATTATGAAAACCTGTTAGCGGTCTTCACGGACAGCTTAACCGATGAGCAATCACGGAACCTGTTAGACCTTTTCAAGGTTGAAGTGGCTCGGGTATTTGGATCTGAAATCCAATCCGGGGCGATAAAGCGATGATTCAGAAAATCATCTCCGGCGGCCAGACGGGAGCCGACAGGGCAGCCCTTGACTTCGCCATCAAGCATGATATTCCCCATGGCGGCTGGCTGCCAAAAGGGAGAAAGACCGAGAACGGGACGCTTCCGGAGAAATATCAGCTCCAGGAAATGCCCACACCGGACTATTCCAAGCGAACGGAAAAGAATGTCCTGGACTCGGACGGCACCCTGATCGTTGCACATGGCTTTCTCACCGGCGGGTCGGCATTAACGGAATTTCTTGCCGAAGAGCACAAAAAACCATACCTCCATATCGACCTGGGCCTGTTAACTGTTCAGGAAGCCGCGCAGAACGTCAATAAATGGCTCCAGAGCCACGAACTGAGGGTTTTGAATGTTGCAGGCCCCAGGGGAAGGAAAGACCCGAAGATTTACCAGGCCACCATGAACCTGCTTGAACAGACCTTTTTTGCTGATGAGGCAGAACCAAAATGAGCTCCCATGATCATCCATACCCGAAAACAGTCGCTGAAGCCGTCGAAGCCCTCCATGCGAACATGAGCCTGAATGAGGAATTCATGTTGGCCTATATGGATGAAGTGAATATAATCGACCTCCATATGTCCCTGGGCCACGACATCCGTGAGAATTTTGGCCTGTGGGCTGGCAATGAAGAGCTGCTTGAATCATGCAGATCAGAATCAGGAAATCCCGACCTTCATATTGATGACGCTTCAATGGTCATTGTCAGGTCATTATGGAAAAAGGTAAAAGCATCAAATATTATGAATAGTGAGGATTAGTATGGCCCAACAACTCGACCCGAAAGAACTGTTGACATTCAGAGAGGCACTCGTATCCGAAATCATTGCATCTGAAGCCCTTGTCAATCTGCTGGAGCGCAAAGGGATCATTACAAAGGAAGAGCTCATGGAGGAGATTAATACGGTTCAGGCATCAATATCGAAGGTGGAAACATAGCCGATAAACGGGAAAAGCACAGGAGGCTGTGATTTTGAATCTTTTATGAAAGGAGATCGTCATGCAATTGAGCATAGGTGAAACCCTGGTTACAGAGTTGTTTGCTGCTATAAAGGAGAAAAGCTGGGATAAACTCGAAAACATGATTCATCCTGCCTTTCAGTCCGTCCATCACGATGGAGCAAGAAATCAGAGTCAGGAAATACAACTGCTTAAGGGGCTCAATCTTGGCAATTATTCCCTGAGCAAATTCCATATAACCATGAGCGAATCCGTATTGGTTGTGTCCTATGTCGTATCCGCTGAAGAGTTGATTGAAGGAAAACCGACTTTGCCAAAATCTTCGTGCAGACTCAGTGTCTTCCATGAGACAAATGAAGGTTGGAAGTGGGTTGCCCATGCCAGCTTTATTAAGATATTAAAATGATGCAATAATCCGTTCCAAAAGCGCAGGAGTCTGCGTTTTTCTCACAATCGCATTAAAGGCTATAATGGATAATATCATAAAGGGTAATCATAGAATTGATGTAGTCTTGTTTGATTTTGGCGGCGTGATCGCTGAAGAAGGTTTCAAGCAAGGTCTCACGGCTATCGCAAGAGCAAACGATCTTGATGAGAACGAGTTTATTCAAGCAGCTTTCGACGCCATTTATGCCTCCGGCTATGTTTTGGGCAAATCTCCCCAGAAAGCATTCTGGATATTACTGAAAGAGAAAACAGGCATTATCGGAGATGACGTTGATCTTATGGCCGAAATCTTCTCCCGGTTCGTATTGAGAGACTGGATGATCGAGTTGGTAAAGAAGCTGAAATCCAATAATATCATTGTAGGCATCCTCAGCGATCAGACGGATATGCTGGATAGGTTGAATGAGCAGTTCGATTTTTATAAATGGTTTGATCATATTTTCAACAGCTATAATCTTGGAAAGGGCAAGCGGGATGTCAGTCTCTTTGATGATGTCGCCCGGTTGTTAAATAAAGCGCCGGATAAAATACTGTTCATTGACGATGATCCGGGACATGTGGATAGGGCAAGGCAAAGAGGCTGGAAGGCAATTTTATATGTTGATCGGGCATCCTTTGAAAAGGACCTTGAAATGATCTTGCCGCTTCGGGATCTGTCTGAAGTCACAAAGGGAAAGACTTGGAGAAACTAACACTCTGAAAGACCATGCACAACCTGGATGCATATCAGCAGATAGAAAAGATCAAGGCGCTTCACGGGATAAGGCAATCCGCCATTTTTCTTAAAACGTCTTTGGAAAGTGACGACCCTGAGGCGAAACAGGGACATAAAGATCTGCTTGATTCTTTTTATGCTGAGGTGTCGGATTACATGCCCCTGCAGCAGTATAAGGCCGCCGAGAGGGATTTTGAATACTTTCTCAGGATGATAGACTTGGCGTTGGCGTATTTTATTGCCGGCGTGGAAGCGGAAGGGGAGGTTCAATAGATCTGCGGCATTTCAGGAAATGGAGGCAATTGATACCGGATGCAACAACAGGATAAAACTCACAGCCTCACGATTGGTTACGTCCTCTGGATCTTCGGTTTCACCGGATCGCATCGCTTCTATTTTGGCAAGCCGATTTCCGGGACGATCTATTTTTTCACACTCGGTCTTTTAGGCATCGGTTGGTTGATCGATCTTTTCCTGATCCCTTCTTTGAATCGCCAAGCAGACATCCGATTTCGTTTAGGAAGAATCAATTATTCGGTTGCCTGGATACTGCTTACCTTTCTGGGCCTTTTGGGAATACACCGGATTTACATGGGGAAGTGGATAAGCGGCATCATCTACCTGTGCACGCTGGGGATATTCGGGATTGGCTACATCTATGATTTCTGGACCCTGAATGACCAGATCACAGTCATAAACGGGTCCGAGTAATTGGTAAAACAATGAAACGTGGGATAAGTTTGAATGACTATTCATAAAATTCCAGTCAATAAGCTCAGTGCTAAAGCCCTGCAAGGCGTTATAAATGAATTTATTTCCAGAGATGGCACGGACTATGGCGAGAGGGAAGTTTCTCCTGAGACAATCTTCAGGCATGTAAAAGACAAACTTGAATCCGGATCGGCAGTCCTCATTTTTGATGATGAGACTGAAACCACCAATATCTTCTTGGCGAATGATCCTGTGTTAAAAAAGCTTGATGCAGTAACCGAGTGATCAAAAAACAATAACCTGCCTTGAATTCGGGATTGGGTTCTTTTCGAGTGTCCGGAAACAAGCCAGAGAATGAATTTATGTGTTTAGGTGTTTATTGACTGATCTTGAAAAGTATGCAATATTATTAAAAATGACAGATCTATCTTTATATGCGGAATGAGGCAAATTATGCTGACAAGCGATGAGATTCTCGATTTCCTCAAACAGCACAGAAAAGACATCGAAGTACGGTTTTCGGTGAAACGTATCGGCTTGTTCGGATCTGTCCTTCGTGGTTCCGCCAGTGACAAGAGCGATGTCGACATTCTGGTCGAACTGACTCATCCCACATTCGATCAATATATGGACCTGAAGTTCTTCCTCGAAGATAAACTTGGAAGGCCCGTAGACCTCGTCTTGGCTGATTCCTTAAAACCCCGTCTCAAGCCAATTATCACCCGCGAGGTCTCCTATGCTTAGGGATTTCCGGCTCTATCTCGATGATATTTTAGAAGCCATCCACCAAATCCGAACCTATTTGGCGGACCAAGACGAAGAGGCATTCAAGAAGGACCGAAAAACCCAGGACGCCATCATCCGGAATCTTGAGATCATTGGAGAGGCAGCAGGAAAACTGCCTGTGCAGATACAAAAGGATGAACCGGAGATCGATTGGCGAAAGATTACAGGGTTACGCAACATTCTCGTTCATGAGTATTTTGGTATCAATTTGCCAATTGTATGGGATGTGATTCAAAACAAACTGGGTCCGCTGGAATCATCATGTCAAAGACTTATGGAGAGAGCCGGCGAACCGCCTGACCAGGAAACTCCATAGCATTGCCGATTCCAAGATTTCTCGACATCTGACCATGTTCGGTAACGGGCATAAATTCAAAGCGGCAGGCGGAATGATTGAGCCCGATCATTGGATACGAGTTTGAAACGTGCGGGTTTTTGGCTGCTGAATCTCTAAAGATATAAATGCTTGCACTTCGGATAGACGATCCCCTATCCAAAGAGTCCCGGTAGTGCTTTACCAGCCATATCCCGAATCGCCTGGTCATAGAGGTATGACATTTCGTTCGGTTCAGGATTGATCTCAATGCAGTGGGCGTTGTTCTCTTTTGCCAAGTGTGGAAAACCCGCCGCCGGATAGACAACACCGGAAGTCCCTATACTTATAAAAAGGTTGCAGCGCTGGATCGTTTCTATGGCTTTGCTCATCACACCTTGGTCGAGCATATCCCCAAACCATATAATATCTGGTCTTAGCCACCCCCCGCATTTTTCACATTTATAGCTTTTATATTTTTCACCTATGTCCTCTGTTATGCCATCATTGGGGCACCGCAAGCGCCAGAGGCTTCCGTGCAGATCGATGACATTCCGGTTGCCCGCCCGCTGATGCATCCCATCGATGTTCTGCGTAACCACAGTAAGCCGCGGGTGCTTCTTTTCCAGAGCAGCGATTGCAAAATGCCCGGCGTGAGGATTACAGGCAAGGACCGCTGCCCGTCTCAATTCATGAAATTTCAGAACCTTTCCCGGATCGGCATTAAAGGCTTCCTGGCAGGCATACTCCTCCCAACGATACTGGTTCCAGACACCACCGCTCCCCCTGTAGGTGGGAACGCCGCTCTCAGCCGACATCCCTGCGCCGGTGAAAAAAACGATGTGCTCATATTGACCGAGATCGATCGTATTCATGTTTTAATCCCCAAGAAAGAGATGAGCACCAAACGAGTTATACTACATTCTCCTGCCGCTTCACCCACCCCTTCACGTCCTTCAGCAGGTCCTTTCTGAATTCTTCCGGTGCCAGGATCACGATGTTGGGAATCCAGGATTTAAGAATGTTCTTGATTGCCTCGTAGCGCCCCACCCGAAAGGTGACCACCAGCGACCCGTCGGGCCTTTCCTCTTTGATCTCCTGAGTCGGGAACATCTTCCGTCGCTTGAAGTAATGACTGACCTGGGCATCGATGAGAACATTGACCTCCAGGTTCATCTCTCCGGCAAACCAGATATTGGCGCTGCTGTGAAGGATGGCGTCCAGATCCTTTGGAATACCTTTGAAACAGTTTTTTGACAGCCGGAAATCCGTGATCCTGTCGAGAGCATAACGCTTGAGGATACCCGTGGCGGGCTCATTCCCGATGAGATACCAGAAGCCGCTGAAATAGACGACCCGGTAGGGTTCCATGCTGACGGGATGAGCGCCTTTATCAGCGGTATACTGGAAACTGACCTGTTTCCTCTCCCGTATGGCCCGGACTATCTTGTTCAGCAGGGTGCTGTCCAATGGGATGGCATCGTCAATCTTAACAAAGACCGGCATGGTCGTCATACAATCATACAGACGGTCCAGGACGCCGTCGGCTGCCTCCTTAAAGGGCTGGCCCAACTGCCCCACGATGTTCTTCAGGGCCACCACCAGGGCAAGTTCCGTGTCGTCAAAGACCTCAAGGTTCTTCACCAGATCCTTGCTCATCTCATGAATCCCTTTCTGAACTTCATGCAGGGGGAAGCCGGATTCCTTCAATAGCAAAAGGTCCCGCTGGATCGTCCGGGGGGTCGTCTGGAAATGCTGACTCAACCAGGTGCTGGAGACCTTTTCCTTCTCCATGAAGGCTCTGAGGATCTGGCCCAGGCGGATCAATTTCGTCTGCGTGTTCCGGTCACGGCTCATCGTCTGTATCCTCCCGTATTCATTTATTTTTATAGTTCATAAATAATGCGACCTACCCTTGTCGTTGAGCCCTATTATTATCAGCAACAATCCCTTAAAATCAATACAAAAGAAGGAGAGAAGATCAATAACATTAGGATAAAAATAAGAAAGGCAGGTGAATGGCATTGGAAGAGATGGTGAAATTCTCCAAAGATGATGATGAGACCAAGGCAATCATGCTGATGGGGTGGCTCCGCTACGGGGGATACCCGGAGGAAAGGGGCGTCTTTAAGCAACTGAAATGGTATTCAGTTTGGTGTAAAGGGCCGCTTCATGAACAGATAATTATGAATATGTGTGCGGGGTATGATCCGGATGCGCGAACATACTTTGAGGAATTTTTGCGAATAAATTTGGATTCACCCGAGGCTCTCTTATCAAAATAAGGAGATAGCTTACCAGAGACAAGAAACTCATTCGGATAGAAAGTGATCGAGCTGAAAAGCAAATAAAACCAATGAGATTGTGAAAGGAGATAAAGAAATGGAACCAATTATTAGCGAACAATTTGAAAAGATAAAATTCGGGGAGATTCAGATCCACAAACACGTGGCTGTCATCCCTATGATCAGTACAAATGGTTCCGGACCGGATTACCTAACCATGAAGGAGGCAATGGAGAACCACATCCTCACGGTTAGCGAGGTAACAGAGGGAGGCCAGGTACCGCAACTGAGGGTCATCAATCAGGGGGACAAGCCTGTTCTGCTCCTCGACGGTGAAGAGCTGTCCGGAGCTAAGCAGAACCGTGTGCTCAACACCACCATCCTGCTCAGAGAAAGGTCGGAAACAATCATTCCCGTGAGCTGCACGGAGCAGGGCCGGTGGTCATACCGCTCCAGTCACTTTGAAGAATCAGGATATATCATGTCCGCCCATGCCCGGGGAGTTAAAAATGAATCCGTCAGCCGATCCGTAAAGAACAAGCGGGGATATGATTCGGACCAGGGTGCGGTTTGGGAGCAGATCCATGCCCAGTCCGTTGCGGCCAAGGTTCATTCTCCCACAGTTGCTATGAGAGACATTCACGAGGCCAAGAAAGAGGACTTGGATGCATATCTTGAGCATTTTACGCTTGTGCCGGAACAAAAAGGACTACTGGTCATGATCAATGGTGAGGTGGCCGGCCTGGATGTATTATCCAACCTGTCGGCCTTCAGAATTTTGTCTCCGAAACTCATCAATAGTTACGTTATGGATGCCATCCTGTATGCACCGGTGAAGGGGAAAGAACCTTCCCGAGAAAGGGCCGCGCTATTTCTGCAGAATATTCTTCAGTGCGAAGAACATAAATACGATTCAGTCGGGTACGGTTCAGACTATCGCTATGAGGGCAAGAAGATCGTCGGCTCCGCCCTGGTGCATGACCAAACAGTGATTCATATGGCATTCTTCCAGATCACGGAAACAGAAAAGGCCGGCCATATGTCACCGGTTTCCAGGAGAAGGGCGTACCGGGCAAATCAATAAGCAACGAGGTTTAGAAATGGAATTATTAGATCGTTATGAAGCATTGAAACAGAAGGTCATTGACCGGAAGGAAGACTTTGACCGCTTCATCGCCTTGCTGGAGGGTGAGACCACCTGGCTCACCTCTCCGGCGAGCACCCGGTTTCACCTGTCAGAAGAACAGGGCCTCCTGAAGCACAGCGTCGGGGTGGCGGAAACCCTTTTACGCTTCCGGGAATTTCTCGCCCCGGCGATACCGGAAGAGAGCTGCGTCATCGTCGGCCTGTTTCACGATTTGGGGAAACTGGGGATGCCGGGCAAACCGTTATATCTGCCGAATGACAATGAATGGCTGGTCAAGAACCGGGGTATACGATTTAAGATAAACCCTGATGTTGTGGCAATGGGACTGGCCGTCCGCAGCCTGTACCTTGTGACAAAGTATATTCCCCTCTCGGATGCGGAAGCCCAGGCCATTGCCTATCATGATGGCCAGTATATCGAAGACAACAAGATCATCGCCCACAAGGAGGAACCCCTGACTCTACTTGTCCACTGGGCTGATTACTGGACAGCGCATATTTTTGAAGAGGGGATAGGTAAACAATAAGAATTTTCATCAGGAAGGAACAAAACAATGTCTGTGAAAATCAAAAATAATGAGGTCCAAATAGGGAAGAAAGTCTTCATGCGTGACGCCGGCAAGGATGAGCACTGGTTACAAGACATGCTATATGAAAATCCAAGCAGTCTTGGGTTATGCAACTATCCGACGCTGGGTAAAGGAGAAAAACGGGAAGCATCGAACGGGCGATTTCATATTACTCTGCAAGATCTTATATATGATCTTTCGTATGAGGTAGAGGTTATGCTTGGAGAAATTGATGCGGCTCATATTATCACGGCCCTTGAATACTGGGACAATATGGAACGAAAGGGGCACCGAACATTTAATTACGCTGTATTGGTTGCAGAATCACTTGAAGGCAGGTATTATAATCTCCTCCATACACTGGGCATGCATCTGCCGATGATCTTTATTCAGGCAAACTTGTTGGAAGTTAACAAAGAATACATTTTAAGCTTTTCAAACATTATCAATCTCCATTCCAGCCCACACGATAGTGAGAAGACAACAACAGTCGATGAGTCAGTATGGAGTGAAAAAGCACCTTGGACGCTTAAGGCCGCGAAGGAGCTTTATAGTCTCATCGATGCCGACGACAAAAGCATCGACTATAAAGAAGATTATATCAACATCAGGATTCAAGGTAGAAGAGCTTATCGGTTAGAGAAAAGCTCTGAGCCAAACTCTATTGCCTTATTTACGGTTTTTGATGACGAGAAAGTTAATGCCATTAGGGACATTTTCTATAATATTTGCTATGCTCCATATAACTTAAACCGGAATAAGGAGTTTGTCATACCGGTTAATGAAGACATGATAAGAGGCAAAAAAGCACTTTTCCAGGAGATTTTGAAGATAAGGTATAAGGAATTGTTGTCACACCGTTGATTCTTGGATAGGCCATTAATCGATAAACATATTCTACGATCTTGGAGGGATATATGGAAAAACTTCATCGGGGGAGTCGAAAGCATGTGCTCGATTGGACTGGACATGAAACATTCCTGACGGAGTTCGAGCAGTTTCTTGCCCCCTGCACTGTCAGCTTTCCGTATAAAGATGCTTTCATGCCTAAAGGTATCAACTCACCGCTGGAGGCACGTCTGGAGAGGTTCGGACCATCTTGGCTCCCTGAGAAGAAGCCTGCTTGGGATGCCCTTAAGGATTGGTGGCTCTGCCACAAGGCGGGCGCGAACACCCCCAACTGGGATATCGCCGCTGTCTGTGAGATAGAGGGTCAATCTGGTCTTGTACTAGTCGAGGCCAAGGCCAACCGGTGGGAGCTTGGTAAGGCTGGGAAGCCAATTGCGGTAAATGCTTCTACCAACAGTCGCCAGAATCATGAACGTATCGCTGCTGCAATTAAAGAGGCATGTGCGGGTTGGCAACATATCGATAACCGAGTGCTCATAACACATAAGTCCCGCTACCAGCTTGCCAATCGCCTTGCATTTGCTTGGAAGCTCGCCTCTCTAGGCATTCCTGTGGTACTTGTCTATCTCGGCTTTACAGGGGATGAGGGAATTCGCGGATCTTTCATGGATGATGCTGCCTGGCAAGATGCCTTCGATAAGTATACGTTTGGTAATGTCCCCCTTGGACTGTTTGGCAAACGGCTCAAGGTGGAATCAACACCAATATGGCTCCTATCACGCTGCCGACAGGTTACAGAGATGTCACCAGCAGTTTCGAAGATTTAATTTGATTGAAGTGGTACCGGCTGTTCGCGGCTCTCTAATGGAGTATGACGCCAATTCACAAAACCCCATTTGACCGTAGCTACTGGGTCGTCCCCGGCAAGTTCCTGGCGGGCTATTATCCCGGTGACCGGCACAGGGACCTGATGGAGCAGAAACTCCAGGGTCTCCTGAACTGCGGGATTCGATGCGTCATCAATCTCATGGAGCCAAACGAACGGGATCATGACGGCCTGCCGTTTGCGGATTACGAGCCGGAACTCAAGCGAATGGCTAACGGCACCTTCCCTGTCACCTGCCACAGGATGCCCATCCTTGATCTCGATATTCCCTCCCCTGAACTCATGACCCGAATCATCGATCGGATTGACGTCTCACTTGATGAAAACCGCTCCGTCTATGTCCATTGCTGGGGAGGCCGAGGAAGAACGGGAACGGTTGTCGGCTGCTGGCTGGTTCGTCATGGTATTGCCGATGGAAAAAATGTCCTGGAAAAGATCCAAGAGCTTCGTTTTTATGATCCGAAAACGAATTGGCCATCCCCCGAGATGCCTGCTCAAATCAGGATGGTTCTCAACTGGCAGAAGGGTCAATAACGGCGGCATGACAAACAGCGTAAAAAAAATCGAACGATATCGAGGCTGCCTCCTCGGTCTCGCCGTCGGCGACGCCCTCGGCACGACTCTGGAGTTCAAGCAGCCTGGGAGCTTCGCACCTATCACAGACATGGTCGGTGGCGGCCCCTTCAATCTCAAGGCCGGCCAATGGACCGACGACACATCTATGGCCCTTTGCCTCGCCGAGAGTCTAATTGAATGCCGGGGCTTCGACCCGAAAGACCAGTTGGAACGATACGTCCGCTGGTGGAAGGAAGGCCATCTGAGCAGCACGGGAACCTGCTTCGACATAGGCAACACGACTAGGACGGCCCTCTCCGCCTTCCAGAAAACCAGTAATCCCTTCAGCGGCCCAACAGATCCCTACAGCGCCGGGAACGGCTCCCTCATGCGTCTTGCCCCCGTACCCATGTTCTTTGCAAAAGATCCTCTAGAGGCTATTGAGAAATCAGGTGAGAGTTCCAGAACAACCCACGGTGCACCGGCCGCCATCGACGCCTGCCGCTATCTGGGCGCCTTAATCGTCGGCGCTCTCCATGGCGAATGCAAAGAGGTGCTTCTGTCCAACCACTACTCCCCTGCCCCCGGCTACTGGCAGAAAAAACCGCTCGTCCCGGCAATCGCCGAAGTCGCGACAGGCTCATACAAGCTCAAAAACCCACCGGATATTCGAGGGACTGGCTATGTCGTTCAATCCCTTGAAGCAGCCCTTTGGGCTTTTTACCATGGACATAGCTTTGAAGAAGGGTGCCTACTGGCAGTCAATCTTGGTGATGATGCAGACACTACAGGTGCGATTTGCGGACAGATTGCTGGAGCTTTTTATGGGGGCGGTGCCATTCCGCTATCTTGGCAAAAAAAGTTATCTATGAGAAATTTCGTTCACCATACGGCAGAAAGGCTATCTGATGACCGATTCCATTTCCATTGAAGCAGACGCCATCGAATCCTTATCATACCACAATCCGTTAGCGCTACAATCCGGACGGTTGATCGTTAAGCGCAATAGGCATAACATGTTGTATTCTGTTGTAGTATAATGTTAAGGATCGCACTGGAGGAACATATCAATGAATGAATCTTCATTTTCGTGGATGCCGATCTATCTCGAATTAGCCGGAAAGCTTCTTGACTGGCGTCAAAAGCAGCCTGAACTGATTGCAATTCTCAGGACAGCTCAAGACCAAGGGTATTCTGTTGGCAATCTAAATGACAGGGATATAAACGGGCAAGAATTCCCTCTTAAGATCATCGATCCATTCACATTCTTTGCGACATTCAATCGCAAGGTACGTGCTGAATATCGGTTTGGTATCCTGAAGGTGATTAAAACGAAAATGGGGTTGTTGTCTCCATTACCAAGTGACTTGACAGGTTTGCCCATTATGAATCCTCAGAAATCGTGGTTTTTTTCGTTTGAGCCTACCCGCGAGAAGGATTCAATCGATACCCTCTGGGATTTTGCTGAAGCAATTGTAAAGAAGCCGCCGGAAGAATTGCCTCCGGATCTGTTTGTACGTTGTCTTAAAATACGCCAGGTGGGCATTGCGAATCTGACAATGGGCATGTTCTGGATGCGACCCGACTCCTATTTCGCACTCGATTCAAAAAATTGTGCCTATCTGGAGCGTAACGGCATAGAGGTGAACGTTACTGATTGGGCATCATACAGAGCCCTTCAAAAGCATGTGGAAGTTAAGATGCCGGGAATTACATGGCCTGCGTTGTCTCTTAAGGCATACGAGCCGCCTGACGTAAGATACTGGTTGTTTCAAGCGAACCCTGATTTATACGATCTTGCTGGCGCTCTGCGTGATGGAGTCCTTCGCACATGGCAAGTCAAACAACACAAGAAAATCATTCAAATAAATGATCGGGTGGTAATCTGGCAGTCCGAGCCGGACTCAGGTGCCTACGCTCTCGCCACTGTAATCAGTGAGGTCAGGCAATTGACCGAGGACACCGAGGAGGCCGCATATTGGAAGAAAGGCAATACAAGTGGTGAACCAATTACTGGCGTCGAATTGAAGATTGACCGCGCTTTCTATAATGCGCCAATAGGCAAGGAGGTTGTGGTGAAACACAAAGACCTGAAAGACTTACCCATCGGTAAACAGGGCACGAATTTTAAGATAACTGCACAGCAGTTTCACGCTATTGAAAATCTGTTACCCGCGATGGATAAGGATCGACATTACTGGCTATATGCACCAGGTCGCAAAGCTAAATATTGGGAAGAATGCCAAGAAAAGAGCATCATGCTTATCGGATTTGATGAATTACAAGATCTACGGGATTTCAAGAGTCAAGCTGATATTGAACAGGCTATTAAAAAAGCCAAAGATTTAAAGATAAAGCCATCTAACGATGCAAAAGGAGCATGGGAGTTTACCAATGTCTTGAAACCCGGTGACATCTTAATCGCGAAAAAAGGGCGAAAGACATACATCGGATACGGGATCGTAGACGGTCCATACGAGCGCGATGAGTCGAGGGACACCTATAAAAATCTGCGTAAAGTGAAATGGGTAAAGTCCGGGAACTGGTCGGCTGGTGATTCCAAGATCGTGTTGAAAACGCTAACCGATATTACGAAGTACCCGGACTATGTTCAGAAATTGCGGGAGCAAATCGGCATCGATCTTCCTCCTGACAATGACAAGGATAATTTTCCGCCACCACCTCTTCCCGCTCACAACATTATTCTCTATGGGCCGCCCGGCACTGGGAAGACATACACCTTGCGTACAGATTACATGAAGCGATTCATGGACCAAAAGGCTTCAATGACGCCTGAAGAAAGGGCTGCCAAGCTGGTGCACGACCTGGCATGGTGGGAGGTTGTTGCTCTTGCTTTGCTGGATGCAAAGGACCGGCGCGGCACTGTCACACAGATCTTGTCACACCCGCTCATAGAGGCACGAAGGCTTAAATCAGCAAACCACAATCCCCGCGCCATGCTCTGGTCCACCCTACAGACACATACCAAAGCTGATTGCCCGAACGTGAAATACACCAACCGAATCGAGCCACTGATTTTCTGGAAGGACGATGCCTCGACATGGTCGATTGATGTGAATCTCGTCGAAACCGAAGTGCCGGAATTAAAGAAGATGCTTGAAGATTATAAACATCCGATCCATGAGATTGATAATCCTTTCCACCGATTTCGTTTCACAACATTCCACCAGTCATTCAGCTACGAGGATTTCATTGAAGGCATCAAACCCCAGATGGAGAATTGTGAAGATGGCCAAATGGCCTACGAAATCCGCGACGGTGTCTTCAAGGAAATTGTCAGAGAGGCAATTTTGAATCCTTCCAAAGACTATGCTCTGTTCATTGATGAGATTAACCGCGGCAACGTGGCCAGTATCTTCGGTGAGCTGATTACGCTCATTGAAGATGACAAGCGTCTCGGAGCAGACAACGAACTGAAGACGGTCCTTCCTTATTCTCGTGAAGAATTCGGGGTCCCTCAAAATCTTTACATAGTTGGAACAATGAACACAGCGGATCGCAGCATTGAGGCTCTGGACACGGCCTTACGGCGGCGCTTTACGTTTGTGGAAATGCAGCCGGATTGTAGTCTCGTCCCGGCGCCGGATGGACTAAAGGTGGACTTGAAGCAATTGTTCAACGTGATTAATGCGCGGATCGAGCAACTTCTGGATCACGACCACTGCATCGGACATGCATACTTCATGGAAATCAAGAATCTTAGTGATCTCCGTATCATCTTCGCAAACAAAGTTATCCCGCTGCTTCGGGAATATTTCTATGGCAACCCGGGCAAGGTCGGCATGGTGTTGGGGGAACGATTCGTAATTAGAAAGGCTGAAAAAACGCCTTTCGGTGTTGGGACCTGGAGCGTCGATGAACTAGACGACAAGGAAGTCTACAGTTTTGCAGATGTGGCCGATCTCAAAGAAGAGGATTTCGTGTCGATCTATGCAAGTATTTGAACATGACACGCTGGTTATAGGTCAACAAGGATTTGCTACCAGACATTTTGATGCTCTTGTCCGGTATAATGATCGGCATGGTTGCACCTTTTTCAAGGTAGGACACCAACGTCTTCATTTTTCCAGTTTCGTCGGCGTGATCCAAGTTGGTGACCTCGCGATTGAGATTCTTCCCAAAGCTGAAAGGGGCGCGGTTGTAGACAAGGGAAAATGGCAGCGTGCTTTACTCAATATGCTACGGCAGGCAGGGTTCCTATCTATCGAGGCCGCACCTGAAGCTGACCTGCACCTTCGAAGATCTCCACTCATCGATTTGTATATCGAGGCCTTTCTTGGGGAAGTCACGCAGCTGGTCTACGCGGGGCTGGTTAAGAAGTACCGAACAACGGAGGCTAACTTAAACAAGTTGAAGGGGCGGATTCTTTTCCGGCAGCAGATTAGCCGTAACCTCCTACATCGAGAGCGGATGTACACGGCTCATCCGATCTATGACCGGGACAATGTCTTCAATCGTATCCTGAAATGCGCGTTAGGTATCGTTGAACGGCTTGCTATACAATCGGCGCTTGTTGCTCGGGCTAAATCTCTCAGTTTGGCTTTCGAGTCTGCGTCAGAATCCCGAATAACATCGGAGACCTTTGAACGATTGAATATCGACCGGAGTACAGACCGCTATCGCAAGGCAATTCAAATGGCGAGGCTGATAATCCTCAACTACTCTCCTGACTTACGCGGTGGTCATGAACATGTGGTAGCGATCTTGTTTGACATGAACAAACTTTTTGAACGTTTTATTCTCGTGCAGCTCAGCCGTGCACAAGCGGCTTTTGCCGACCGTAAATTACGGGTCAATGGCCAAACATCAAAACGATTCTGGGCAGCGAAAAATATCCGCCCAGACATAGTCGCCGAATTTGATCAGGATAACACACGGCAACGAGTGATTCTGGATACGAAATGGAAAATTCCGAGTAACGGGCTTCCAACAGATGATGATCTGAGGCAGATGTACGCATACAATCTTCATTTCGGCGGACACCGCAGCATACTGGTATATCCTCGATCTGATAACGAACAGAAGGGAATCAGCCGGTCATACGAGAAATCAATCACTCTCCCGGATGACTATTCTCACACCTGTTCCATGTACTACATTGATTTATTTGACGATAAGCAGCAGCTACGCTCGGATATCGGAACAATGTTGATCAAAAAAGAGATCCTTAATCCATCAGACGAACCGTGATTTTTTTCGATCAAGAGAAAATACATGCCCTCCTGAAATACAGTGGCACCTCCGAGTAACCAGGCGGTAAACGGCGAAAGCAAATATCAACCTAACATACCGGAAGAAGCCAGGCTATTCAACTCCAAAGGAGTCCGGCCATGTCTAATCAACTTGAATTATTCCCGAAGCCACCCGAGTCCACGGAAGTCATCGTCCAGGCGAAGGAAGCGATCAAGAAGATCCTGGAGCGTCACCGCCAACCGGTTGCAGAGGAACTCCTTCGCGAACTGGAGCGGGAAATCGGCTGGTACGTGCGCCACGTCTATGGCCAGGTCATCGCGGAGATGCGCGACGATAAAACAATCTCAACCTACCTGCGCGAGTATCTCAAGACGACGCTGAACGACAAGAACATCCTTGCCGCCCTTCGCGAAGGAACCAAACCCACACCACAGGAAAAATCGACGCTGGATGAATTGTTCCGGAAGAGCCTCCTCTACCGCGACTCCAACGCTTTCAAAGAAGCTCTCGCATTCTCCGCGAAATTCCGGGACTATGCCCCCTATAACAACCTGCTCGTAAGGGTGCAGAACCCAAGCTGCTCCTACTATGCCACTGCACGCGACTGGAAAAGCCGTTTCGGACGGCGGGTCAAAGAGGATGCTCGTCCAATGCTCATATTGGCGCCCATGCACCCGGTCATGCTTGTCTTCGACCTCGATCAGACGGAAGGTAAAGACATTCCTGAACACCTGAAGAACTTCGCCAAGGCCACCGGCGATTTCGATCCTGATCTCCTTTATAGAACATTGGAGAATGCTGAACGCCTGTGCATCCTCGTCGATTCCAAAACGCTTTCCACAACTCACGGAGGCTTCGTTACAACCCGCCTTTACGATACCGCCAAATACAAAATGCGGATTGTTCTGCACGACAAACTGAGCGAGGCTGAATCCTATGCCGTGCTCTGCCACGAGATCGGCCACATACTGCTCGGCCACCTTGGAACCGATGAAGACCACTGGTGGCCCTGCCGAATCGGTCTCACGCACGACGCCATTGAGGTGGAGGCGGAGTCAGTCTCTTACATGGTCGCCGCGCGGCTTGGCCTCGAAACATCATCCGACGCCTATCTCGCCGGCTATGCCAAAGACGGCAAGATTCCCGAAGGGGTCAGTCTTGATCTCATCGCGAAAGTTGCAGGTCGAATCAGCGAGATGGGGGAACACCTTCTGCCCAAAAGGAAACGCAAAGACAAGGAGTCAGAGGCAGATTGATACGTCTACCAGCCTCAGGAGAGATGATTCCGGTGCGGTCGATAATCTGAGGGTCAAATACAGCTGTTGACATTGGAGGTGCTAAATTATTTATTGAATACCGGATGAAAGTTGTAAATGCTTGGCCGTTAGGTATAGTTTTTTTTCTTTTGATCTGCCACATGGCAATCATGGCAAACCATTCGTGTATTTTCGGTAGTGTATCCCCCAAATGCTTCAAATCGATCCAATTCCCCTCCACGCTCAGGCAGCTTCTCGCCGCATATTGCACAGAGTCCGTTTTGTTCGGAATATTTTTGGTTTTGCAATTTTCTTCGCTCTGCCGGCGTACCTCTCTCCAAATAAACCAGTTCTTTTGCTATTTTTCTTCGGAGTGCCCACAAGACTTGAAGATCGCCGCATGACGCATTCTCCAGGTCTGACTTAATCTTCGTGAAGAGGGGTCGAAATAGCTTTTCGCGTTGATCGCGAGTGAGAAGTGGATTCGGCATTTACTTCTTCCGTATAACGTTTATATGGTCAAAAATTAATTTTTATGGAATACTTAAAATTAACTATATATCAGTAACCCTAAATAATATAATTAGTTATAGCAAATTATGATGAAAATCAAATTTTCCCGCCACTTATTAATATTAATAATTCTATAATAGTAACACGATACTTAAAATTCACTTTGTTAGATTTGCACTTAATCATTCACGTACTCTTCCATGCAATTGAAAGCATGGAAGTTAATATCGCCACCACCTCTTGCTCGTGTATATCCTTTGAACGATCTGCGCATCTCAACTAAGAACGAAGCCGGATTTTTCTCATTCAACTTTTTGAGCTCCTCCTTCGTATTTTGAATATTAAAAAGACCGCCGATAGCAAGCCCTGCAGCCACTAGTGCGACAGTGGAGGCTGACGGAATGGAGAATAGTTGCCCAAATATCATTGGAGCTGGGAAGCCCATTAGCGAAACCCCAAACCACCCCTTGGCCTTTAGGATGTCCGCGCTGGCTTTGTACTGATCTTGTGCACGTATCAGTTGCTTCGCTTTATCTCGTATTGTGTCGATTTTGATTTCCTGTGACTCAAGCTTGGCAAGTTCTTCCCGCAGATCGTACATGCATGTCCGAAACTGCAATATTTCATCACGGCGCTTCTCGCGAAAATTAAGAATTTCTTCAGATGGTATTTCGGAAATATTTATAGGCATTAGCTCGCTCAAAATGAGCCCAAAGAGACCAAAGCTCTCGGCGTACTCATCCCCAAAACTGTCTTGCCCGATATTTGTAATAAATTCGTCTATCTGCCCATCAACGCCAAAATAGCTTGTCCCTGTCCACGCCCCCCAATCGCCAGTTATGAGAGATAGCCGATTTTGTGATGCTATTTGGTTGGCCATAAAGAGCATGAAGTTCGAAGCTATAGCCGTTGGAACATACATCCAATCATTGTCTTCCTTAAATCCCGCCTCCCGAAAAAGTTCGCGAACACGCTCATCAGTCTTCTCATTGTGTAGCCTTGATATCAGATTTTCGTCGTCATCGTCATAGGTAAGAGCAGCGGCATTCCAAGAGCCAATCTTGGAAAGGAACTCTTCTGACGTTTTCTTGGAGTAGTTGGCAGGGTCAATCATTCTGCCGATCGACCCTTCTTCTATCAGTGCTTGCAGCTCTTCAGAGTCGTCAGGAATTACATTGTTAGGAACAATGCGATAGATATTGTCGTAAAACAATGCCATCGCCTTTATCCATGATGGATTATGGAGTCCGATGTGGGGATAGAATAATGCGTTCTGCTGCATAGGGAGTATCCGAAATTTAATATATAACAGTTTTTAGGTAAAACTTAAAATTAACTATTAATGAGTGATTCCGATTACTTGATTTAGAGATTCTTCAGCAGATTGAGCATTTTCAATCGACTTTTCCAATTCTTCTATTGATCTTAAAACTGTCCGACCGATTTTCTCAATTAATTTTTTATCTCTGGGAATTGGAATTGGAACTTCAGCAATAACATCCGGCTCAAGATGTTCTTGGTTGGTTCCATAAGCGTTCTTTAACATCAATTTTTGTCCCACATCGCTTTTTAGAAATTGATAAACATAACCGCGTAAATATTCATCTTTAATAATCACTCTAATTAAATTATTAGTGGCGACATGTCCATCATGTTGTTTCAATGCGTAACTCACCCTACCAAGTGTACCGGAATCGCTAATTAAGATATATCCTCTATAAATTGTTAATGAATTAAGATGTCCCTTTGTTTGTTTATTGGCATTATTGCTGTCCAGATATTTAATATTTTCACTATTCAATTGAGTTAAAGCGGTACCAGTAAAATATTTGCGAATCGTTTCGCCGGTGGTCACGCCCTTATCAGCATATGGCCGTTTAAAACGTGGCCCATTAAATACGGTCGCAATACTACCCAATGTTGATAACTCAAAATCTTCTTTTTCGCCTAATGAAAGAACATATTGTAACGCAGCATTATGTGCTGGCAAATATTGAATGGGGTTCAGAGAAAGTGAACCAGCATTTATTTGTGATCGCATTATTGAAAACCTGTATCCACTCTCAGTAAGTTTATCGCTCAAGAATTGATGATAGGATTCTGAGATCTCGGATAAGTCTTCATCTAAGACAAAGGCATTATTACGAATTAAAGGTTTCCCTTCTATGTCGCGTTTGAAATTTGGCTCACCACGACTTGTTTGTCCAACTTTATTTGAAACAGCCATAAAAATTCTATAATCACCACTCTGTCGGCTCAGATTTCCTTTCTTTCGCATAAAAATAACTGACGCCTTTGAGCCTACAAATGGTTCAAAGGTATCTTCATGCAAATTCACAACAGCAAGAACTTGACATTGATCAAAGATAAGTCGACGCATAGCAAGGGCCTCACGATTATCGAGTTGCCCCTTAGCCATTACTATGCCTATAACTCCTCCTGGCTTTACCCATTCAATGCACCTTTCCGCAAAAAGAATTTCTGGTGCAACTCCCTGAGTGGTATTTAATGAATCACTATAATTAATTTTATTACTATCTTCGTCAAAAACCCAATTACGTCCTGTTTTAAAGTTCTGAAGCAATGTAAGTTCCTTAATGCGTATATCATGACCAGAACCAAATGGAGGATTGGTCAAGATCATTGAAGGCTTACCTTT
>JAZDIK010000133.1:0-10804 GCA_043805145.1 Pseudomonadota bacterium
GACCAACAAGCGAATCTGCCGGAAGCTCCAGGAAAACATCAAAAAGCTTTCAGACATAGAGATCATCTTTGAACCGGTTCGGGAGCATCGCGCCCTTCTAACCCTGAGGGGGGACGGCCTCCGGGAGGAAATCCTTGAAACCGATCCCCAGCAAGCAGGGCTTCTCCCATTCTCCCCGAAAGCCCTGGTTCCGGAAGCGGAGGAAACGGCAGCCCTTCTTCAGGAACTGATCCATAAAGCCGGGGAAATTCTTTCCGACGAAGAACAGGCCAATATGATACTGCTTCGAGGATATTCCCGGTACCGGCGCTACCCTACCCTGGAGGAACGGTATGGTCTGAACGCCCTGGCCATCGCCGGTTATCCCATGTACCGCGGCATCGCTCGTCTACTGGGAATGGTGATCGGCCCGCAGCCCTCGTCCATTCAGGAAGAGTTTATCGCGCTTCGCGACCATTACGATCAACACGATTTCTTCTTCCTTCATGTTAAACCCACGGATTCCAGGGGTGAAGACGGGAATTTTGACGCGAAGGTCGCCGTGATTGAAGAAGTGGACAAGCTGATTCCCGCGGTTTTGGAACTCCAACCCAACGTCCTTGTCGTTACGGGGGATCATTCCACGCCGGCCGCTCTCGCCTCTCACAGTTGGCATCCCCTGCCCGTGCTCCTGTCATCGGCCACCTGCCGGCCGGACCGGGTGGATCGATTCGGCGAAAGAGACTGCATCGCGGGCGGTCTGGGAAGAATGCCGATGGTATACCTCATGGGACTGGCCCTCGCCCACGCCCGCAGACTGGAAAAATTCGGAGCTTGAAACCATCCCATGGAGACACTGAGATTCATGGAAACGGACAAACCAAAGATATCCGAATCGGGAAGTGCTCTTGTATGATTTTCTTTGTTTTATCCCCCATTTTCAGACCAGAAATGGGATGGCAGGAAGAAAGGCATGGAAAAGAATATGCGTAGGCAAGGGGATGTACTTTCTTTTCTGAGCAAGCAGCGGTAGGCCCCGGCCATGGTTTTTCTGAACGTCGTTCTACCCGTCTTTTTGATCATCGCTTTGGGATACGGGATCCGGCGGATCAATTTTGTCGACAAGATCTTTCTTAACAAGATTAGCCAAATGGCTTATTTTGTTGCGGTTCCGTCTCTGCTTGTCTGGAAGATCGGCACCTCCTCTTTCGATTTGAACTTCAACCCCCGCCTGATCCTGACTTGCTATCTGACGATCATCGTCTGTATGGTGGGCGCCTACGGGGTGGCCCGACTTCTGCATCTTCCTCCCCGGGAAGTGGGCTCTTTCACCCAGGGCTCCTTTTGGGGCAATATGACCTACATCGGCCTGCCGATCCTGCTGGCGGCCTACGGCGATGAGGGATTGCAACGGGGAAGCGTACTGATCGGCTTCATGACCCCGATGATCAACATCCTGGCCGTACTGGCCCTGACCTGGCCGTTGAAGGGTTCCATGGATTGGAAGTCGATCGTCGACCTAAGAAATGCCCTGGTCGTGAACCCGGTGATCCTCTCCTGCATGGCCGGCTTGCTTCTTTCCTACTTCCGGATTCCCTTCCCGACTTTTATCGTCAATGTCCTCCACTTTCTCTCCGACTTGGCGCTGCCCCTGGCCCTGATCGCCATGGGAGGCAACCTCTCGTTCGAATTGATCAAGAAGGATTACAAGGCGACGGCATATGCCTGCCTCATTAAACTTTTCCTGATGGTCCTGTTGGGTTGGTTTCTTTTCACGGAGGCCGGGATCAAGGGTCTTGATTTCAAGGTTGGGATCATCATCCTCTCCTGCCCGACCGCCTTCTCCTCTTACCTGCTTTCCAGCAAGCTGGGCGCCGACAAGAGTGTGATGTCATCGGACATCATGGTTTCCACCCTGCTTTCGATGGTGACCCTTTCTTTCTGGCTGTGGAAACTGCAGTGAAAATCGAAAAGCGGTAATCAATCGCCTATCCGGTGAGACGCCCACGGCAGGACCCGAAGAATCCTGCAAAGAATTTTGATGAAAATTCACTTCCCCGACCGGTGGGCGAAAGGTGTTGACAGGGTGGGAAAAGTCTGTTAGAGGCGCACAGACAAAAGGATATTCGTTATGAATTTGGCAAAATTTCCGCGCAGACGTTACACCCAAGGACAAACCCCCATTGAAAAACTCTCCAGGCTTTCCGCCATGTTGGGCGGGCCTTCCCTCTATGTGAAAAGGGATGATCTCCTCGGTCTGACCGCCGGGGGCAATAAAACGAGAAAATTGGAATTCCTCGTCGCTGAGGCGCTGTCTCAGGGTGCGGACACCCTGATCACGGGAGGGGCCGTGCAGTCCAACCATTGCCGTTTGACGCTGGCGGCCGCGGTCCGGGAGGGGATGAAGTGCAGACTCATTCTGGAGGAGCGCGTCGCCGGCAGCTACCGGCCGGACGCCGGCGGCAATATCTTCCTCTTTCGGCTCTTGGGCGTCGAAGAGATCCGCGTCGTTCCCGGCGGCGTCGACATGATGCAGGAAATGCAACGACTGGCTGACGACACCCAAAAGGCAGGCGGAAAACCTTATATCATCCCGGTCGGCGGATCCAATGCCTTAGGCGACTTGGGATATGTGGCCTGCGCCGAGGAGATCCTGAGCCAGTGCTTTGAATTGAGCCTGACCTTCGATTATATCGTCTGCGCCAGCGGCAGCGGTGGAACGCAGTCGGGGCTTGTTGCGGGTTTTTACGCAAATCGCGCTCCGCTGCCGGTCATCGGCATCAATGTGGTCCGCAACAAAAGGGAACAGGAAGATCTTGTATATCGTCTGGTCAGGGGCGTCACCGCGTATATTGGCGTTTCCGCCGATATCCCGCGAGATGGCGTGAACTGTTTCGACGCCTATCTGGGTCCCGGCTACTCCCTGCCCACACCCGAAATGGCGGAAGCGATCCGGCTCACGGCCCGAACGGAGGGCATCCTGCTGGACCCCTGTTATACAGGCAAGGCCATGGCAGGCTTGATCGATCTGATCCGGAAAGGTTATTTTCAGAAAGAGGATCAGATTCTCTTTCTGCATACAGGCGGCATTCCTGCGCTCTATGTCCACAGTTCCGAAATCCTCGAAGGGTGATCGTGGAACCATGGCGCTGCAGGCGGGCAGTCAATTCATCAACTTTGTCAGATTTTATGAAAGGAGAGGGATCATGAGGAAATCTTTGTACACGGCAGGCGTCATTCTGGCGGTTCTCTTCTGTCTTACCGCTTCCGCTTTTGCGGAGGGCACCCTGGAAACGATCGCCAAACGGGGCGAATTCATCGTCGGGGTAAGAGACGGGGCCATTCCCTTCGGTTTTTTCAATGAGAAGAACGAGCATGTCGGATTCAGCATCGACATGGCCGGCGAGTTCAAGACGGCCCTGGAGAAAAAGCTCTCCAAGCCCTTGAAGATGGAACTCAAGACCGTCAACCCCAAGACCCGGATTCCGCTTGTGGCCAACGGCACCATCGACATGGAGTGCGGCTCCACCACCCACACCATCGGCCGTGAAGAAACCGTTGATTTCACCATTACCGTCTTCCTGACCGGCTCGCAGCTGTTGGTGAAGAAGAACAGCAAAATCAAATCAGCCAAGGATCTGGCCGGCAAGAAGGTCGGCGCGGCCCAGGGTTCAACCAATGAAGCCGCAATCCGTGAACTGAACACAAAGGGCATCATCAAGCCGGCGGCCACGATCGTCGTTTACCAGGGACACCCCCAAGGTATGCTGGCGCTCGAAAAGGGGATTATCGATGCCTACTGCGGCGACGGAACCCATCTGGGCGGCCTGAAGGCCAAGGCGCCCAAGCCCGATGATTACAGAATCGTCGGCGAAATGATCACCTACGATCCCTATGCTTTTATCGTGCGGCAGAACGATTCGGCTTTCCTGGATTTCATCAATGCCCAGATCATCGAAATGATCAAGGACGGCCGCTACATGAAGCTCTATGACAAATGGTTCGGTCCCAAGGGCGCTCTGCCGATTCCCATGACGGACGAGTTCAAGACGCTCCTGAAGCTCCAGGCCTGGCCATCGTAAGAGACGATCTCGTATGTGGGAAGCAGTGCCCGGAGGGCAACACGACGGCGCCCTCCGGGCCTTCCCCTCATCCGCTGAAGGAGCGATCTTTTTATGCTTTCCTATAATTTCAACTGGTCCGTGATCTGGACCGAACCCTACGGAGGCTGGATGCTGCAGGGCATCTGGACAACGATCAGCCTCGGGTTCATCAGTTGGTGCATTGCCCTGACGTTGGGCATCATTATCGGCACCATGAGGATTACCCCCTGGAAGCCCATCCGTTTTTTTGCGACCGCCTACACGGAATTTTTTCGCGATATTCCCCTCCTGGTCCAACTTTTTTTCTGGTATTTTGCCGCGCCGAGCATCTTGCCCGGTTTTATTGAAAGATTTTTATACCGGGAACTGCCGAACTTCGAGTTCTGGGTGGTGGTCGTCGGTCTTTCCCTCTACACCTCGTCCCGCGTGGCCGAACAGGTCCGGGCCGGCATGCAGTCCATCCCCACCGATCAGTACTATGCGGCGCTGAGCACCGGTTTTACGCACCTACAGACTTACCGGTATATCATTATTCCGCTCGCCGTTCGGATCATGATTCCCCCTTTGACGACGGAATGTCTGACCGTCTTCAAGAACACCTCGCTGGCCATGACGGTCGGCGTATTGGAAACCACATTCATGAGCCAGCAGATCGAGGCATACACCTTTCGCGGCATTGAGGCGACCACGGCGGCATCTTTAGCCTACATGGTCATTACCCTCATGGTGGTCCTGATCATGGGCCTGATCGAGAAGCGCCTTGCCGTACCAGGGCTGATCACAAGAAGGAGATAGATCATCTATGGGCGCCTTTGACTGGACCGTCATCATCAAAAACATGCCCTTCTTCATGAAGGGACTGCTCACGACTTTCGAGCTGGCCTTGGTGGCCATCAGCGGAGGGCTTTTCTTCGGCATGCTGGTCGGCATGGCCCGGCTGAGTCATATTAAACTGATTTACTATCCGGCAACGATCTTCGTGAATTTTTTCCGCAGTCTTCCGCTTTTACTCGTTATTTTCTGGTTCTATTTTCTCGTTCCCATCATTGCCGGCAGACCCTTGGGCGATTTCGTTTCCGCCTCGGTGGCCTTCGTCGTTTTCGAGGCCGCCTATTTCGCCGAAATCGTCCGCGCCGGAATCCAGTCCATCTCCAAGGGACAGGAGCAGGCCGCATATTCGACGGGATTCACCTATGCCCAGACCATGCGTTACATCATCCTGCCCCAGGCCATGCGCAATATGGTCCCTTCCCTCATCACGCAGACGGTCGTCGTCTTTCAGGATACCTCTCTGGCCTATGTCATCGGCCTCAAGGAATTTCTGCGGTCGGCCAGCATCGTCGACGCCCGGGAGATGAAGAGCCTGGAAATCTACGCCTTCATCGGCCTGGTCTATTTCATTTTCTGTTTTGTTATGAGCCGATTCAGCAAGAAACTGGAAGCCAAGAGAGGTGCCGCCAAATGATCAAGATCATCAATGTCAGCAAATGGTTTGGAACCCACAGAGTACTCAACAATATCAACGAAGAAATCCATCAAGGCCAGGTGGTCGTCATTTGCGGCCCCTCCGGGTCTGGGAAGAGCACGCTGCTTAAAAGCCTCAACGGCCTTGAACCCTTCCAGGAAGGGGATATCGTTGTGGACGGCGTCTCCCTCAAGGATCCGTCCACCAATCTCATGCAACTAAGGCAGAAAATGGGGATGGTCTTTCAGCGTTTTGAACTCTATCCCCATTTGAAGGTCATTGACAATATCACGATCGCCCCGATCAAGGTCAAGAATATCCCTAAAAAGCAAGCCGAGGAAAAGGCGGTTCAACTCCTGGAGCGCGTCGGGATTCCCGAGCAGGCGCAGAAATACCCGGGCAACCTCTCCGGCGGCCAGCAGCAGCGTGTAGCCATCGCCCGGGCGCTCGCCATGGAACCGGAAATCATGCTCTTCGACGAACCAACCTCGGCGCTCGATCCGGAAATGATCAAGGAAGTGCTCGACGTCATGATCGACTTGGCAAAATCGGGCATGACCATGGCCGTCGTCACCCATGAGATGGGATTCGCGCGGGAAGTAGCCGACGAAATCATCTTCATGGACGAGGGGCAGATTATCGAGCGGGGCACGGACAAGTCTTTTTTCTCGAACCCAAAAACGGAAAGGGCCAAAGACTTCTTAAGCAAAATTCTGATCTGACACCCCTCGGAACTCATTCGTGTGTTCCCTGGATTGACGGTTGACGCGGCAGAATATCGTATGACGAACGTCATATCATATGCTGGAGGTTTTATCATGATTGCGGACAGATTGAAAAAAGTTTTGCCTTCGCCGACACTGGCAATCGACGCAAAGGCGAAACAGATGATTAAAAATGGAATCGATATTGTCGGCTTCGGTGTGGGCGAGCCCGATTTTAACACGCCGGAAAACATTAAAGAAGCCGGGATCAACGCAATAAAGGCAAACATGACCCGGTACACGGCGGCGTCAGGAATACCTGAACTCAAAACGGCAGTAACCGAGAAATTGAAGAAAGAAAACGGGCTGGACTACGAACCGTCGAATGTTATCATTTCCTGCGGCGGCAAACACTCGCTTTACAATATTTTCATGGCCGTATTGAATCCCGGCGACGAAGTGATCCTTTTCTCGCCGTATTGGGTATCCTACGCGGAACAGGTGAGGATTGCCGACGGCGTTCCTGTTTTTGTGCAGTTGGACGAATCCAGGAACTTCGAGATCGATTTCAACATCCTTGAAAAATCGATCTCGAAAAAAACAAAGGCCATGATCGTGAACTCGCCTTCGAACCCGACAGGCGCAGTGCTTTCGGAAGATTCGCTGAGGAAACTGGCGGACATCGCATTGAAACACAATCTGCTCATTGTTTCCGACGAGATTTACGAGAAAACGATTTACAATGGGAAAAAGTATATTTCCATTGCTTCCTTCTCACCGCAAGTTAAAGCACAGACCATCGTGGTCAACAGCGTGTCCAAAACGTATGCCATGACAGGCTGGCGTATCGGCTATCTCGTGTCGGACAACAAGGAAATCGTTTCCGCGATCGACAACCTCCAGTCTCATTCCACATCGAACCCCGCGACCATGACGCAGGTGGCCGCCATCGAAGCTTTTAAAACGCCGGACAGCGTCGTGCAGGCCATGGCATCCGAGTTTGATCAACGAAGGCGGCACATCATGAAACGCCTGGACGGGATACCGGGTCTGACTTATGTTGAGCCGGAGGGCGGGTTTTATATTTTCCAGAATTTTTACTCCTTCAAGGGAAAGACCATCAAGGGCAGACGGATTCAAGGATCCCTTGACCTTGCTGAAATGCTGCTGAACGAGGCTAAAGTGGCTGTGGTGCCGGGGATAGCATTCGGTTCGGACAACCATTTCCGGCTGTCTTACGCAACATCCATGGCAAATATCGACAAGGGACTGGACCGGATCGCTGAAACGCTAAAATAGCGATACAGATCTTTTTACTTCGGGAAGGATGCCGGTTTTCGTTTTCCTGAAAAGTTGTGGAAAAAAAAGCGGGGCCGTGATGACCCCGCTTTTTTGACCGTAAAGGAAATCAGTTCCTGGCGCTACTTCTTCCAGTTCTTGTTTACTTCCCAGGCCTTCTTCAGCGTGTCGCCGCGCAGGCCGCAGCGCAGGGCTTCCAGGGCTAGGATGTCTTCCGGGGGCACATTTCCCAGGTTGACATTGCTGCCGAAACGCATGATCAGGTGCTGCTGCTGATTCTTGATCGGCGCTTCCCATTCCAGAACGGTGGGATCATCGACACCGGAGATGATGGCGTCGATCTCGTCGGTCTTCACATTTCCCGAGGAATCATAGATCCCCACGCCCTTGCCGGCCTCCCGCGCTTCCACGATGACCTTCGCCGCACCGCAGGCCAGATCGGAGGCGATCTCCTCGTGCATCAGGGCCGCTGAAACCTTCTCATTGGCGTCTTTCTTGCCCACTTCGGTCAGGACCAGGAATCCCATGTCCACGGCCCGCTTGATGCAGTCCTTGCGGGTCTTCATGTCGAATTCGATGGTGCCGTCGGAGATCTCGATGGCGTTGAATCCCAGATCCCTGCAGCGCAGCAGATACTGGGGAAATCTCTTCTGCCATACCGACACTTCCATGAAAGTACCGCCCGGCATCGTGTAGACGTCGTAGCTCTTGAGGATCTCGATTTTTTCCTCGACCACGCCCATGTCCATGAAGGCGGTCGTACCGAAGGTCATCTTGACCATGTCGATGGCATCGCTCGCCATCTGCATCAGGTCTTCCGTTCCCGACAGTCCGAGACCCTTGTCGATCAGCATGGTAACGCCATCCTTCCGCGGCTTCACCGTTCTTCCCTGAACCGGCATTTCAAATACACCGTCAAACGCTTTTACGCTCATCTCTTTCCTCCTTCTTTAAATGTCTCCGGTCCGATCCGTCCCGGAATTGATGTTCAACACCTGTTTATGCCTATTTTACAGCGGATCCTGAAAAACAGGCCCTTCTCCGATTACATTTCGATTCCTTCCAGGCAGCTCTTGACGCCGGCAAAGATGGATTTCACCGGCAGGATGTCCCCGATCTCCGTGAATCTGCGCAGCGCCTCCAACCTGGCACAGGAAAGGCTTTCATCGCCACAGCCATCCACGGGAATTCTCTCGTACATGAGCCAGGGTGGCGCCAGTTTTTCGCTGGCGTTCTTATAGAGCGTCCAGATGATCTTGTCCTTGTTCTTCATGACACTGACATCCGCTTTGTCCCGGTTCGATTCGATCTTCACATTGGCAATCTGCACCCGGGGATTCTTGTATACATCTGCCGCCTGGAGGGGTTCCAGATCGATGGTGATCTTGTGACCCCAGATATTGTCCACTTTCGGAATCTTCAGTTTCAGCTTCTCGATAGCCTCGGGAAAATCATAGACCAGATTGCCCACGCGCACATTGTCGTAGAGGGAGCCCTTGTAAAACTCGTAGCCCTTT
Organism: Pseudomonadota bacterium; assembly: GCA_043805145.1. Taxonomy (GTDB): domain Bacteria; phylum Desulfobacterota; class Syntrophia; order Syntrophales; family Fen-1087; genus JAPLJM01. Next base: position 9,068 of record JAZDIK010000133.1, read on the forward strand.
TTCGTTAGGCGCAGGTGGGTCATTTCGGTGCTGAAGATCTTCCAACCCTGAACCACGCCTTCAAGCAGATAAACTGTCTTGCCGGCTCCCGCCTCCCCGATGACCAGCAGCAGCGTATTGTTGCTCGGGATGTACAGCGAACTGGCATGGAAGCTGTATATGCCGTGGCAACGCTCCAAAACGGCCAGGGTGTAGCGGAAAAAGAGACCCAGATTGCCGAAAAGGCCGTATCGGATATCAGCGCACTCCTTTTCCAGGCGGGTAAAGTTTCCGGCGCAGAAGCAGGTCCGGGAACCGATGGAGATGGAGGGCTTCACCTGCGGATCATCGACCACGATGAATTCGGCGTCGATATTTTCATAGGGAACCTCCGGCAGTTTATGGATGTTGGTCAGAAGCGACTCCATTTTGGGAGATTGGAAGAACCGCTTGTCCCGGATCAGTTCCCTGTTGTTGGAAACAATGCCGATCGTGGCATCAAGGCATTTGACCGCTCTTTTAAAAAATTTGACGTTCATAGGCTTCCCCTCATTTCTTCCACAATGTTCATTTTCCGGCAATCATCAACCCCGGATCATGCCGATCGTTTCGGTTTGGCGAAGTTCGCAAAACGGAGCGCCGGCATGCCGGTCAGGACACGGTCCACATCTTCGCTAAGCGACTCCTGAACCTTGTCCTGCGCCTCAACGGTGAAGGCGGCCACATGCGGGGTGAGCAGAAGGTTCTCCAGGCTGTTCAGGGGGCTCGCTCCCGGCGGCTCCGTTTCGCGGACATCGAGGGCGGCTCCTGCAATGACCTTCCGTTTCAGCGCCTCGTAGAGATCTGCCTCGCTGATGATGGGACCGCGCGAAGTGTTGATGAGATAAGCCGTCGATTTCATTCTGCTCAGGCTGTCCTGATTGATTAGATGCTTTGTCTCCGCCGTCAGGGGCAGGTGGATGGTGATGAAATCGCTGGTCCGCAACAGCGTCTCCAGATCAACCAGTTCGGCCTGGTTTTCCGTCACGTGGATATGGTGCCGTGTGAGGTAGGGATCATAGGCAATAATCCGCATGCCGAATGCCCGGGCGCGCATGGCCACCCTGGCGCCGATTTTGCCCAGGCCGATGACGCCCAGGGTTTTGCCGAAGAGTTCCACACCCCAAAAGGCCATCCGGTCCCACTTGCCGGCCTTGACGCTCGCATCGGCGCCGACAAACCGTTTGGCCAGGCAGAGCATCATGCCCAGGACTTCTTCCGCCACGGAGATCGCATTTTCCTCCGGCGTGAAGGCCACCACGATGCCCAGTTCCGAAGCGGCCTTGACATCCACGTTGTCGACGCCAACACCGGCCCGGCCGATCACCTGGCAACGGGTGGCGGCCTTCAGCAGATCGGCGGACACTTTCGTCTGATTGCGCACAATGATCGCTTCAAACTGATCCGCCATCCCCAGAATCTCCTCCGGTTTCTGCCAGAGATCCTTATCCCAGCGGCAATCATATTTCTCTTTCAGGCCGTCAATCCCCGATCCGATGATGTTTTCGGTAATGAGAATCCTTTTTTTCATAACGTCACCCTATGATTGATTATGCCTTCCCCGTAATCTCCCGATAGAGCTCCCTGCCCTTGTCAAAGGCCTTCAGATTGATCTCCTCCGTACCCTTGGGGACATTTTCCCGGATACACATCTTCATCAGATCGGCATCGAGGATCCCGGTGCTCTCGATGACGCTGCCCAGGATGACCATATTGGCC
>JAZDIK010000134.1:0-61579 GCA_043805145.1 Pseudomonadota bacterium
ATAAGGAATGCCGCCAATCCACATGCCATGCCCGACCGCATCACCAACCCCTGTTTTTCAGTGCAAAATATCCTTTGACAGGCAAAAATACCCCACCTATCCTCCGAACCGTCAAAAAAAAATGCCTTATCAATCAATAATAATTACCCTGGGCCAGGCCTTCATATCCGACAATAGAGTGATTCTTGAGGGAGAGAACGGGCTGAAAATGGGCCGCCAGGGACTCCGCCCTCAAGAGGTCGAAGAGGTCGTTACCGCCGAACACTGACGCAGCTCCACTAAAAGCATGGCAGCGTTTCTTAACAATGGACTGAACCGGCTACAGGAGATCAGGGCACATGTCAACGGTCATACACGTACTCCCCCCGTCATGCGTGTGGCAGGTACATCCCGGTCATTGTGTTACATCGGTGTGGCGGGAGGCGACACTGCGTTGTGTGCCCTTTATGATTTGGATCTATCGCGTGTTCCCCAATACAGAAGTATAATCGACCCAAAGCAAATAGAATTGCCTGTATAGGGTTGTGGGGTTACCTTGTAAACGCTCCTGTTCAATGGTATCGTATGGTACCGAAAGGACATCCATGCGATTTATTGCCGACCTTCACATTCATTCCCGCTACTTCATTGCCATAAGCAGGGACATCACCCCGGAGACACTCTGGAGATGGGCCCAGCTCAAGGGCGTGACTGTCATCGGCACCGGAGACGTCACCCATCCAGACTGGCTCAAGGAGCTGGGGCGCAAGCTCGACTTCACAGGCGATGGCCTCTTTGTGCTCCGTGAGGAACTCAGAGACAACAACATACCAGTATCATGTGCATCAGACGTCTTCTTCCTCATGAGCGCCGAGATAAGCTGCCTTTACAGCAAGAATGGCAGGACAAAGAAGGTCCACTGCATCGTCCTTTTTAACGACATGGAAAGCACCCTGCGCCTGCAGGGGAGGCTTTCGAAGATCGGCAATGAGCTCTCAATCCTCATGGAAGTCCCCGTCGACGATATCGCGAAGACGGCGTACCCGGGGGTAGCCGGTGCGGTGGCCAGGGTCCGCGAGGGCAAAGTGGGAATCGAGCCGGGCTATGACGGGGAATATGGGAAGATAAGCGTATCTCAACGTTGAACCTTTTCGGTTTTTTGTCTCATCATTTTTTACTGACCGCTGTTGTTTTTTCTGTTTTCCCGAAATCGGATATCATGTTATGAGAACAAGGCTGTCAACTGCATGGTAAACCTTCCATGTCCGACGGCAGTGATCCAGGGCAGCCGGTCTTAGGACGGTGCAAATATGATGTCATTTCAACGGGGTTAATATGATAAACAGGATTCCAGGGCTGCGAAATGTGTACTACGGCTGGATCATCGTGATTGCCTGCGCCTTCGGCACATGCACCGGGTTCGGCACCATATACTCTTTCAGCGTTTTTTTTAAATCATGGATAGGGGAGTTCGGAAGCTCGAGGACGGCCCTGTCGGGCATTTTCTCCCTGGCCTTCATCATATACGGCCTCGCCTCCATAGTCATGGGATGGTTTTCGGACAGGTACGGCCCCCGAAAGGTGATCGCCATAGGCGGCTCGATCATGGCCATCGGCTGTTTTCTTACGGCCTTTTGCCATCACACGGGCGTCCTTTACCTGACCTGGGGCCTCGCTGTGGGGATCGGCGTCGGCACCTGTTACGCTCCCACGGCTGCCACCGTTTCGAAGTGGTTCGTCCACCGTAAGGGGATGGCCATGGGCATCCTCGTTTCCGGCCTGGGCATGGGAACACTCATCTTTTCACCCCTGTCGGAACGCCTCATCCGGTCCTTCGGATGGCGGTCCGCCATCTTTATCATAGGCTTGATCGCATTGACCGTCTACATCGTCGAGGCCTTGATCATCCGGGGGAGCCCCCAGGACATGGGGCTCGAGCCCCTTACCGCTCCCCGAAAGAATGGCGAGAACGGTGATGCCAACGCCGCTAAGAGTCTCCGCATGCCGGAACACTCCATGACTGTGGCCGAGGCCCTGAGAACAAGAAACATGTGGTTCATCTTCGCTATCCATGGCCTGTGGATGATCGGTGTCGGGATCATCATGGCCCATTTCGTGCCTTACGCCACAGACGTGGGGACAAACGTGAACATGGCGGCCACCATGATGGGAGCGGTGGGAGCGATGAGCGTCATCGGCAGGCTCTCCCTTGGGGTTCTGACCGAGCACTGGGGAATAAAACGATCCTTTATCATAATCCTCTCATGCCAGTGCCTCACCATGCTCCTGCCTTTCTTCGGCGGCTCACAGTGGCAGCTCTGGATGTTCGTCGTCGCCTTCGGGTTCGGATACGGCGGCCTTGCCTCTATCTTCCCCCTTGCCACCGCCGAGCTCTTCGGTGTGCGGGCTATGGGCTCACTATTCGGGATTTCGATCCTCGGCGCCACGATCGGCGGCTCCTTCGGCCCGCTGCTCGCTGGTTTTTCCTTCGACCTCACCCGGTCCTACTTCAGCGCTTTCGCGGCCGGTGCGGTCTCCATAGGCATAGCTATCATACTCGCGGCGGGAATCAGAAAAAAGGCTTGAGTCAACCGTCTTTTCATTACCACGACCATTTCCCGTCGGAGACTATGCCTTCGCGGTTCACATAGTACGCCCTTCTTTCCCTGTGCAGGATGGTCTCCATCTTCGGGTTTGTCCAGCGTACACCGCTTGCATCCCGCCAGGCCCTGCCGGGGGTCTCGTAGGTTGACTCCCATGTCCATTCGTAAACCAGGACCATGTTGCCTTTGCCGTCGGTCTCCCAGTTCGTCGGGTTGCCCCGGGATTGGACAAGTTCGTTCATGGGCCGTCCGATCCAGGTGCTTATCTCGGCGTTTCCGTTTAACATCCCGCAGCCCGCGGATATTGCAAGCAGGCACCCAAGCACCATCATGGGTAGCATTTGACGAAGGCCCGGTGAAATATGTTTCCTGTTCAGTTCGATCACGGCTGCTGTTGGTTCGGCTGTCTCAATTCCTGTCATATCGCCTCCCTTCGTTATATCGTTCAGCTTCTCAAGATATGACAACGCAGGGAGACAAAAAGTTCCAGGATCCAACAGGGACGTCCTTTTGGCATCGGGGTACCATGCCGTGATATTATCCTGTTCATGGAGGCCTTACCCAGGCAAACTTGCCGCGGGGGTTGTCGGCCTCTATGTATCTTTATGCTGGTCTTATCCTTCTCCTCGTTGCTATAAATTACTCATCGTACCTCGACGTCATGGGAAATGAAGGAGATGACAGAGACGACATGATACTCATCACCCGGAGGAAACGCGCCGTCACTTCTGCCCCTCCTGTCATCAGAAGCGCGTGGTGGAATTCGGGGAGTGGCTGTGCATGGATGTTCTCAAATAGATTCCACACCGGCATTTTGTTTTCAGCCTCCCCAAGATCCTGCGAAGATACTTCCTCTACGACCGGAAACTGCTGGCCGATCTCAGCCGCTACGCCTGGGAGTCCCTGAAGGTCTTCCTGCAGGAGGCGGTTCCCGAAGCGGCTATTTTCCCCTTGACACATAAGATTACCATGCCCTATACTCAAGCAGTCAAACAGCAATATTTTATCAATATCAGTTAAAAGCGCCACCCCGGATAATCATTACAGGCGGATAGCGAAAACGAGATGTCATTACATTGGTCCATCCATAAGAGAATCGCATGCATCTTCACTGTATTGCTGCTCATCTTTACGCCTTCGATAGTCACTATTCACGAGGCATTTTTCACTTCATCCCTGAAAATTGAGGTTTGTCATCCTGACGAGAATGTCACGTTTTCAGAGAACTCCCGTTTCAAACTGAAACACTTCTCCCATGTCGCAACAACACATTATGTGGGCGTGGACCTCCATCAGGAACCATCTTTTTACCTTTTCAATGAAGATTTATTGAACCCCACCTTAGCGGTTTGTCCGCACAACATCTGCCGGGCGCCACCCCAAATTTCTTCATAGAATTTCAAACTTTCTTAATCACGTAACAACCTGTTTGCCCGTTTCTCTGTAATAGCTCGATCCTATTGGCTATTGTATAGGGTCACTTTCTTATTAACGTTTGATGGAAAGTTATATGATTAGGGCAATCATAAATGGATAAGCAGTTAATATAAAAAACTAAAGTAAAGAGGGAAAAAATTATGCAAGTAAAAGATATCATAATTCCCATCCATGATTATCTGGCGCCCGAAAGTAATCTCAAGGAGGCCGTCAATCTTTTCAGAACCGCTGTGAGAGGGGAACAGAAGTTGGGCGGGGACTACCGGTTCTTGGCAAACAAGGGAGACTTAAGGGGATGCTGTCCATGATGGATCTGGGCGCTTTTACATGGGACGGGATGCTGGAATCTCTCGCCAGAAAGGCGGGAGACAGGAAGGTAGAATCCCTCACGACGAAAGCGCTCGTGACTGTTCATGAAGATGATCCGCTGATGGAATGTAGGGTCCGGTGGCAATTCAGGCCGCCGGAGGTTCAGTTGTAGGATGGTCGCGCCGCCACCTGAGTTCAGATCAAGTGTCGGTTTTAATAAACGCTATTGAATAAACAATCAAGGAGGTACCAGACATGTTGTCCGAGGCTACGCGCGTTGCAATTATTGGGTTTTCCGTTGTTTTTCTCACTCTGTGGATACTTGCCGTAAGCATAAAGGTGATGAGCTTTTTCTGCAGGCGTATTGAAAAGAAAGGGGACAAGAGATAATGAATTTCGAACTTTTCCACGAACTTTTGTTTAAAACAGGCATCGTTCATCTTACCTTCGGTCATGTCTTAATGTGGTTTATAGGTTTTCTATTTATATTTCTGGCTATCAAGAAAGACTTTGAGCCTTTGCTTCTCGTGCCGATCGGTTTCAGTATCTTTCTCGTGAACATGCCTATTGCACCGCTCACAGGTCCCGGGGAATTGATCAACCTGTTTTTCAAATACGGGCTTGAGACCGAGATCATACCCTGCCTTATCTTCCTTGGTATAGGAGCGCTTACGGATTTCGGGCCGATGATTGCAAACCCTAAGACATTGCTTCTTGGGGCAAGCGCCCAGCTCGGCGTATACGTTGCTTTCTTCGGATCGATCCTGTTCGGATTCACCATGAAAGAGGCAGCAAGTATCGGCATTATCGGCGGAGCTGACGGACCGACCACGATATACCTTGCAACAGCCCTCGCGCCGCACATGATAGGCATGGTGGCGGTTGCCGCATATTCCTACATGTCTATGGTGCCTTTGATCCAGCCACCGATCATGAGGCTGCTCACGACCGAAGCAGAGAGAAAGATACGCATGAAACAGTTACGTCCCGTATCAAGGTTGGAAAAGATCATATATCCTCTTGTTGCGACAATCGTCATATGTCTGCTTACGCCGCCGGCAGCGCCCCTTATGGGGTTGTTCATGATAGGCAACCTCTTCAGGGAATGTAAGGTTGTGGACCGGCTTTTAAAAACTTCACAGAATGAACTTCTCAACCTTGTAACGATAATTCTCGGCATCGCAGTGGGTTCGACGATGAAAGCAGAGATTTTCCTGCATCCCCAACCGATATTCATATTCATCCTCGGCCTTGTAGCCTTTGCCTTCTCCACTGTAGGCGGTATTCTGCTCGCCAAGATCATGAATCTGTTTCTTAAAGAGAAGATCAATCCGCTTATCGGTTCGGCAGGCGTATCCGCTGTGCCCATGGCAGCGCGGGTCAGCGAGAGGGTCGGTGCGGAAGCAGATCCTAAGAACCACCTCCTTATGCATGCAATGGGACCTAACGTTGCAGGGGTTATAGGTACTGCGGTAGCGGCAGGTATGTTCCTGAGCATGTTGAAATAGTAAAACACACAGGGTTGTCTGCTTCGTGCAGGCAACCCTGATTAATAATATGTCTATAAAAATCCTTTTAGCAGATGATCATGAAATCATCAGGGCGGGGTTCCGTTCCCTCATCGAGAAAGAATAACGATATGGAGGTCGTTGCGGAAACAAGCGATATCTCCAGAATGTTGGACTATATAAAAGACAACAGTCCTAACATTGTTATTATGGAAATCGATAAGCCCAGCATGAACAGACCGGAGGCAATCCGCAAGGTCATCACAACGATGCCTGGAATGAGGTTATTGCTCCGGCAATAAAATATCTTAATCTAATCAATTACGAATGTCGGAAAACATAGCAGTAGCAGGTCTTCAGATCAAGATGAGTGGTTAACATTTACATGTTTAGTTGCCGCCGTAATAATTTATACGTAAAACTGATCGTTGCCGTCTGTTTGGCGTTCTTGATCCACATGCCACTCCCGCTTCATGCGGAGATCCAGCCGATGCCCATGGAGGAAAGAAATGCCTATAAACGCAGAAATCTGCTCATGGAGGAACAGGACATCATCTCCTTTCAAACCAACCAGTCCCTGATCGGTTCCCGGCAGGAATGCATCGTTGAAGGAAAAAGCGATCTGCCGGAATATCCTTTTTACGGCCGTTGCCGCCGTCAAACTCCGGAGATCGACGGCATGACCTACCTTAAGGGAAGGGGAAAAATCCGGCCATTGGTGAAATTCTGGCCTGCACCATCACCGACGCCGCGGAGTACGACCTTTTCGGGAAAGTCAAAGGCGACGACGGCTTTGTAAAAAACTCCGCAGGCAAGGTGCACGAACCCTGAGGCCCTACAGTGATGTACGCCTCAGTGACGAAGGGCGAAGTGTAACGCAGCATCCAAACTTTTTACGAAGCCGTTATTCATAAATGATTTCGTCCGCCGCATGGGCTTCCTCGGCGTCGGCTTCAAATTCACGGGTGAGCCCCCTGGCCTTGGCCTTCAGGAATTCCCGGTACCACTCATGGGCCACGATCATGGACATGACTTCACTCGTGCCCGTCCAGATGGTAGCCAGGCGGATATCCCGGAAAATGCGCTCAACGGGCAAGACATTCGTGTAACCGATCCCGCCAAGCACCTGCATCGCGTTGTGCACCACTTTCTGGCAGGATTCTGTGATGAACTTCTTTGATTCGGAAACCATCCGGCGTACCCGGTTCATCTCCACCCCGGCATCCACGGCGCGGGCGGTGGCATATCCCAGGGCGCGGGCGGCATCCAACAGCATCACCGCCTCGGCCACCTGGAAGCTCACCCCTTCAAAGCGGGAAATCACCTGGCCGAAGGCCTTGCGCCGGGAGGTATAGCTGGTGGCGATTTCCAGCGCCGGACGGGCGGCGCCGATAGTCATAATCGCCGTCCCCAGCCGTTCCGGAATCATCATGGTATTGAAAATGTCATAGGCTCCGTTGACGCGGCCCAGTACATTCTCCCGGGAAACCTTGACATCCTTGAAAACCAGCCGGGCCGTTCCGCCGCCCCGGCAACCCATGAGTCCATAGAGGTACTTCGTTTCCACCCCTGGCCCCCGGTCCACGATAAAAGCCGTAATGGATTCCTGCGGGTTCGCGTCGGGTGCAAAATTGGTCCTGGCATAAAGCAGAAAATAATCCGCCCCTTCGCCGCCCACGATGAACCGCTTCTGGCCGTTGATCAGGAAAAAATCGCCATGATCTTCGGCCTTTGTCGTTACGCCGAAAAAATCCGATCCGCCGCGCGGTTCTGTCAGGCACTCCGCGGCAAAGATATCCCCCTTTAAAAGCGGCTTCACATACTTTTCCTTCTGCTCATCCGTCCCGTGTTGAATGATGGCATCACAGACCAGCTCGGCCCCGACGCCGAAGACACAGGCCATTTCATACCCCAAAGTACCCACTTCCTCCATGACCACACCGGTGGTCACCCAGTCCATGCCGCGGCCGCCCCATGCTTGCGGATAACGGCAGCCCATGAGGTTGCGCCGTCCGGCCTCCCGGAGAAATTCCTTGGGAAATTTGATTTTATCCACATCCATATCGAGGATCATCTGCGTCGGCACCCACCTGACCAGTTCCCGCACCTCGTCCCTGATTTTGAGTTGTTCTTTTTTCAGCATGTAATCAAACATAAAAAATCTCCATTATCTTTCAATGAGATTATCTCATTCTCATCTCCGGGGACCATCGGCAATAGGGATGCTTCATTAGATTCATATTCCAGTATTTCGGATCGAAAGAGACTTCCCGACCCACCCATGCGGGAAGTTCGATCACCTGATGCTTCTGTGCCAGCTCAACTTCAGCAATCACCAATCCCTTATTTTCTCCTGAAAATTCATCAATTTCCCAATTTATCCCCTTAAAATCAAGTGTATATCTGATTTTCTCAATGTATGGTCGCAGGCAGATCCGTTCAAGCATTTCCTGTGCTTCCGAGACCGGTATCGAGTATTCGTATTCCGGACAGGAAAGGCCGGTTTTCCGACCCTTGATGGTCAGACAGGCTCTTTCTCCCAGTAGACGCACACGGACGACAAGATCATCGCAGGCAGCCAGGTATCCCTGACAACAGAAGGTCCCCTGTGCGCCCTTTCGCCAGCCGTCGCTACATACCAAAAACTTCCTCTCGATTTCCGTTCCTGTCATAGTGCCTCGATATAGGACCAGATGACGTCCCTTCCTTCGCCTGTCCTGGCTGAAAAGAGAACGGGTTTGGGTGCTGTCTTTAAATTTGCCCCTTCCATCAGCATCTGTTCGATCTGCCGGGCGCGTCGCTGCACCTGGCTCTTCGAGAGCTTGTCTATTTTCGTCAGAGCCGGCAGAGCCGGAATACGGTAATGGTTGAACCACTGCAGGAGGTCCATGTCATGCGCAGCCGGATCCCGCCGAATATCCAGGATCATGATCACGAGACGCAGATTGGACCGTTCTTTCAGATAGGTTTCCACCATTGGGCCCCAGTTTCGCCGGACTGCCTCGGGAACCCGTGCAAATCCGTATCCGGGAAGATCGACAAAGCTATAGCGGCGATTGATGAGGAAAAAATTGATAAGTTGCGTGCGGCCGGGCGTGTTGCTGGTCTTGGCGAGGCTCTTCCTGCCGACGAGCGCATTGATGAGCGAAGATTTGCCCACATTGGAACGGCCTGCAAAGGCCACTTCGGGAAAGACGCCTTCGGGATAGTGTTGGGGGGCAGTCGCGCTTTTGATAAATTCTGTAGACAAGATTTTCATCAGATATGCCGGTTAACCTCCGCTGGAAAACACCCCTTTCCTTCAGAACAGACGGTGGCAGAAGACTCCCCGTTTATTCCCTTTCGAAGGCAATGCCGTACTTTTCAAGCTTTCTTTCAAAAGTAGGTCTTGATATCCCCAGTATCTCACATACTTCCCCTTTATTCAGAGTGATGTTTTCTTTTAAAATCTTCCGTATATATATTTCTTCAACCTCATCAAGGGTCGAGAACTTCCCGGACGTTTCAACCACGTTTGTTTTTTCCCGCTGAATCTCCTTATTGTGGCCTTCATCGATTAGATCCGGAAAATCACTCCGGACCAGAACCTGCCCCTTGGCAACCACCGACGCACGAACCAGAAGATTTTCCAGCTCGCGGATGTTCCCGGGCCAACTGTACTTCATGAAGATGTTCATCATCTCGCCAGATACCCCAATGATCCGTTTATGGAGATCCCGATTGATTTTGGCCAGCAGATAATCTACAAGGGGACCCAGTTCCTCCCGACGCTCCCGCAAGGGTGGAATCCGGATGGAAACGATATTCAGACGATAATAAAGATCATCGCGAAATTTGTTTTCCCTGACCAGGTTTTTCAGGTTCTTGTTGGTCGCTGCGATAATTCGCGCATTGACCCTGACCCGGTCCTTGCCACCCACCCGCTCGAATTCCATTTCTTGCAGGACTCTGAGAAGTTTAGCCTGGAGATTCAAGGACGTCTCGCTGATTTCATCGAGAAAGACCGTACCGTAACGGGCGAGTTCAAACTTGCCCTGCTTGCGGCCGATGGCGCCCGTGAAGGATCCCTTCTCGTGGCCAAACAATTCCGACTCGAGCAGCGTTTCCACAATAGCCGAGCAGTTAACGGCAATGTAGGGTTCTTGCGGCGCCGTATTGTGATGGATGACCTTGGCAATCAGTTCCTTGCCGGTTCCGCTTTCGCCCTCGATCAACACAGTTGTCCGGCTCTGGGAGACAACGCCGATCGTCTTGAAAATCTCGCTCATCTCACGACCGGAACCGATAATGTCGCCCACCTTGAACTGACGGGACGGCTCCATGAGCAAGCCGTCGATTTTTTTCTCCATCTCATAGGTTTTGACGGCCTTTTTGATTGCAATATCCAGTTCATCCACATTGATAGGCTTGTGGATGTAGTCGAAGGCGCCCTCCTTCATGGCCTTGATGGTTGAATCCATGTCATGGTGGGCCGTGATCATGATGACTTTGACGTTTTCATTCTCTTGCCGCAAATCTTCCAGAACCGTAAACCCGTCGATATCAGGCAGGCGGATGTCCAGAATAACCACATCAGGCGAATTCTGGACGAACTTGTTTAACCCCTCGGTGCCGGTATAGGCCGTCACCACGTCATAGCCTTCTTCTGTCAAGTACAATTCAAGCGTTTCAGAAATCGAGACATCATCATCGATCACGAGAATCTTCGGCATGCCGTTATCCTTCCTGATTGACCGGGAACGCCACTATCACGCGGGTCCCTTCTTTGTTTTTGCTCCTGATTTCAATGTTCCCCATATGAAGATCAATGATCTTCTTGACCTGCGTCATTCCCAAACCGGTTCCATATTTCTTTTTCGTAAAGAAGGGATTAAAAACATGGGGCAGATCTGCCGCATCAATCCCGCAACCGTTGTCCTCAACGGTGATTTGAATCTGTGTCAGGTCATTTCCTGTTCGCCGGACCGTGGTGCGCAGGATGCCGTCCACCTCCATGGCATCCGTGGCATTTCTGTAGATGTTCAGGAAAGCCTGCTCCAACATAACTGCATCCACATGCAGCAGCGGAAGAACATCTTCAAAATCGGTCTGGACGTGGATATTCTTGTCCGTCACAAGCCTTTCGACCAGAGCCAGGGCATTCTCGACAATTCTCCGGATATCGGAGGGTTCCTTTTTAGGAACCGCGGGTCTTGCGTAAATAAGCACGTCGTTGACAAGTTCCTCCAGATGCTCCACTTCCCGCTGGGCGATCCGGAAGCGCTTGAGATCGTTCCCCTCGGGCTGCAAGCGCTTTTCGAGGATCTGGAGGCTCATCTTGATGGACGACAAAGGATTGCGCACTTCATGCGCAATGCCGGCAGACAACTGGCCAATGGCCGCCAGGTTTTTGCTCTCATAGAATTTCTTTTCAAGGTTTTTGAATTCCGTTATGTCTCGCTGAACAAAAACATAACGGTCGGTCCCCTCGATGGGTCGCGGCGTGATGAGCAGGTTCCGCTTCGACCCGTCCTTTTCCGTGGCTTCAATCTCAAAGGGCTGATAAATGCCCCTCTTCACATCCTCCCAGACCGCCAGGGCAAGCTCCCGATGCTCGGGCGCCATGAACTCCATAAAAGGCTTTCCTTTGCTTTCTTTGAAAATGGACCCCTTCTCCGTTTTGAGATTGCCACTGACATAGTTGATAACGCCATCGCTGCTGAGATCGAACAGTGTGTCGGGTGAACTGTCCACGATCGATCGCAGGTAATTGTAGACCGTTTCAATCTCCTGTCTGAGCCGGACATTTTCCGACAGTTCGTCTTGCAGGGTTTCGGCATACTCTTTCAGATGCGCGGACATCTCCTCTTCCCGGCTCACATCCTGCAGTGTTTCAATGGCCGCGATAATCGCCCCCTTTTCATCACGGATTGGCGATGCCAGAAAATAGAGATAGCGGCTTCGTCCGCCGAGTTGTTGATAATAATCCATGGCCTCGTAAGCGCCTTCGACGACGGCCGATTTCTGCACACGCTTCTTGCCGTAATATTTCTCCAGCCCTTCGATATCGTCATCCACAATCAGATCGGCAATGACCGGGCGTTTCTGCTGATAAAAAGGTACATATTGCCTGTCCGTGCCGATCATTTCCGCAGCCTGATAACCAACCAGTTCGGCGCAGGCTTTGTTCCAGAACATGATCCGGTGGTCCCGGCCGATGACAAACGTGGGAATCGGCGACCCCTCAATAACGCCCTCGATGGTTTTAATCAGCAGAAGGTTTTTATCCAGTTCGCTCTTGAGGGTTTCCGTGTATCCCTTCAAGTCATTTTTAAGCTCGGTCTGCCGCGTGACATCCTGGAGTGTTTCAATAGCCGCGATGATCTCGCCTTCCTTATTGTAAATGGGCGCCGCCAGAAAATAGAGATGCCGGCAACGACCTCCGAGATTTTCAAAAAAATCGCTGGCTTCATAGGCCCCTTCAACCACGGCGGATTTCTGCACGCGTTTTTTTCCGTAATACTTCTCCAGGCCCTCGATGTCGTTGTCTACGATCAGATCGGCAATCACAGGCCGTTTCTCCTTATATAAGGGCAAATATTGCCTGTCCGTACCGATCATCTCCTCCGCCTCATAACCCATAAGCTCAGCGCAAGCCTTGTTCCAGAACATGATTTTATGATCCCTGTCGATGACAAAAGCTGGAATCGGCGATCCGTCGATGATGCCCTCGATAATTCGTTTTTCACGGAAAAGCTTGTCCTGCCGGTTCTCACTCTCCCGCAGACGCTGCCACTCCCGGTTGATGCGCATCTGTCGCCAACCCGCATACGCGAGCGACAGGCTTGCAATGACGACCGTCAATACCAGCACATCACGTTCAGCGATATTCCTGTCGAGAAAATAACTGACACTCAGAATCGTCAGAAGGGTCAGGACGACGATCGATAATACGACTAACCAGGTGGAATTCCTCATGCACAACACCTTTTCCTGTTTTGAATGTCGGCTTGATCCATACCCCGTCCGGGTCAGCCTGTGCTGATAGATGATATGTTCTTTTGAGAATGGAGATTTCGTCCGGGCACAAAATGACCTACTCCCGAAATCCGCCTTTGCGTTTTTTCATCTGATGGCTCACAATGGCATACAATATATAGACGGAAAAGGCTGCCGACAGTGAAATAAGCAGCGTTGTTAATCCGCTTTCAATGCCGATGACCCGCTGACAGATCAGCCATACCACAAGATAAGTGATCGCCGTTGATATTTCCTGCATTCTTTAATTCCTTCTTCTCAATAGACGCTATCCCGCAAGTCCTGTATTTGATCGCCCGATGCAAAATGCAGAGCGATACTAACGACCCCGCAAGAAAATTTCAATATAAAATATCCGGTAAAAGGCGAATAACCGGCCAAATTCGGCTGCCACATAGAAAGTTCGGCAGGCCGTACACGCTCAGCCCTGAAGTCGGATCATAAATCCTCATTTTACTTTTCGTTCAATTTACCACGCCTGTTGAATAAGATGTTAAACGATATCAGAACCTATCGAGACTAAAATATTCTGACTGCGAAAAGAATAAGCAAGCAACTATCTCATGTTAGCGCGATAACAGGCCATATCCAGGCAAGTGGCACATGTGTTGCAGCTCCTTCGCGCAGATTATGAAACATTCCTCTTTTCCGGGCACGATTTTTATGTTACGAAAAGAGGCGAAAAACCTAATCAAGCAGGAAAGGAGAAAGAAAGATGTCAGGGAAATTTGGTAAAAATTTGTTAACACTTCTTGTCGCAGCAGGAGTTGTGTTGGTATCGTCACCTCTTGTTTACGCGGCTGAGGCACTTCCGGGAGCCGGCGAGTCCTATACAAAGGTTCTTTTTGCAGTGGGAGCGATGCTTGCAGCGGGCTTCGCCATCGGCGTCGGGGCCGTGGGGGCCGGTTTGGGAATCGGAACGGCGGCAAGCGGCGCATGTGCGGCAGTTGGCAGAAACCCCGGGGTTCAGGGAAAGATCATGACGGTTATGCTGGTCGGCATGGCCATGGCGGAATCCGTCGCTATCTATGCGCTGGTTGTCTCGTTGATCCTCCTGTATGCAAACCCCTACATGCGTTATTTTTTGGGTTAATTCGAATCAAACATTAACTTCAAAATAACAACAGTTAGGGGGAAAAACGAATGTCAGAAACTAAACAAGGTAAGCAGTTATTCACTGTTGCAAGGGTCTTCTTCCTGCTTATCGTAATCCCCTTATCACTGATGGCTATTCTGATTGCCAACGGCATTTTTAAATTAGGGGTTACAGTAAAAGAACGAGCAGTGACTGCTCTTGACCAGAAATCTCAGGAAGAAATCAAAGTTCGTGCCATGAACACTGCGGACGAGGTCGCTAATTTCCTCACGGAACGCAAGAAGGATATCCTGATTGCCACGATTATTCCAGCATCCGAGCCCGTATTCAAGAAATTCGTCAATGAAAACAGGAAAAACATCTGGGTAAAGGATAAGGAGGGGATTCGACAGGCTTCGGCGCCTCTTTACACCGAAATATCTCTCATCGATAAAAATGGCAACGAGCGGATCAAGGTCTCCAACGGGGAGATCGTCCCCGGTGTAAAATTGGTCAATGTCGGTAACCCGGCCAATACGACGTATAAAAACGAAGACTATTTTGTCAGGGCAAAGAAATTGGGCAGGGGAGAGGTCTATGTATCCCCGGTCACCGGATTGTATGTAAACCGGATGGAATTCGAAAAGGGAAAGCGGTTTTCGGGCATTATCCGATTCGCAACCCCAGTGTTTGCACAAGAGGGATTTGTCGGGGTCATCAGCTTGGCCCTGGATTACCGCCACCTTGCCGGCTATACGGACCATATCATCCCAACACAGGCAGCGCCTGTTTATGAAGCGGATGCTGCATCGGGAAATTATGCTTACATGGTGGACAACCACGGGTATGTCGTTTCCCACCCCAGTGATTACCATATTAGGGGTCTTTATCCCGGTGGAGAGCCGGTTCCGGCGCTGACGCAGGCAAATTCGGCGGAGTTGACAAAAAAAGGCGAAGAGATCCTGAATCTGAACTTCCTTGCCTTCTTAGACCCGAATCTTCCGGAAGTGGCCAAGGATGCAGCGGCTGGACAATCAGGCATCAAGATATATAAGTTTGCGGGACATACAAAATTCGTTGCCTATGCGCCCATCCGGTTCTTTACAAAAGACTTGCCTGAACCGGGGGGATTCGGATGGATCGGCATGGGCGTTGATGTAGATAAATTCAACGAGCTGTCCATCAAGACGGCGCAAAACATTGATAAAGAAGCCAAATCGTGGACAACGACGATCATTTTGATTCTGACGATCTCTGTTATTATCCTGTTCCTCATCCTAGGCCTCCTAGCCCGTGGAATCACGCGCTCCATCGAAGCGGAAATTCCTGAAGGCTCCGAAGGGGAAGGCCATTTTAACGACGACGAGGACGAAGAAGATAAATGACCTTGAAGGCCGGAAGCTCTGCCTTCCGGCCTTTTTCGAACCGCCTGATGATCCTATTGGCCACTTCGGCTGCCTCCGCCCGAATTTTTTGATTTGCGGGCAATCCTGATTACCTTCGCAGAAGACCCCATCATATCTTTCCATTTGACTTGAATGGACTGATTTGATAAGAAAGCTACACCATTCCAAACCACAGCGCCTATCAAGACATATCATGCAGGAGGAGACATTCATGAAAGACGATAAAATGGTTTTATGGTTCGATGAACTCGAACTGGCCGATATTCCACAGGTTGGCGGTAAAAATGCCTCTCTCGGTGAAATGAGGAGGGAATTGATTCCCAAAGGAGTGAGCATCCCCGATGGTTACGCCGTTACGGCCAATGCTTACCGCTACCTCCTGAAATCATCGGGCATCGTCGAACAGATGGAACAGATTCTTGCGGATCTGGACACTCACGACATAGAAAACCTCAAAAGCAGAGGACAGCAGATTCGATCGCTTATTTATCACTCCCCTTTCCCAAGGGACCTGGAAGATGAAATCATCGCAGCGTACGGGAAACTCTGCGATGAATACGGACCGAATACGGATGTGGCCGTGCGCAGCTCCGCCACAGCGGAAGACCTGCCAGATGCGAGCTTCGCCGGACAGCAGGAAACCTATCTGAATGTGACGGGAAAAGAAGCTCTCCTTGAAGCCTGCAAAAAATGTTTTGCCTCCCTGTTTACAGACCGGGCCATATCCTACCGCGTTGATAGAGGATTCGATCATATGTCGATCGCCCTGTCCATCGGCGTTCAGAAAATGGTCCGTTCGGATCTGGCAACTTCCGGGGTCATTTTTTCGATCGACACGGAATCCGGCTTCAAGAATGCCATCCTGATCACCGCAGCCTACGGACTGGGCGAAACAGTGGTTCAGGGGTCCGTTAACCCTGACGAATTTTTCGTTTTTAAACCCACGCTGAAGACAGGACATCGACCGATCCTTCAAAAGAAACTGGGGGCCAAAGAAATCAAGATGATCTATGCGACGGGTGTGGGTGGAGAAGCCACTGAAATCGTTTCAGTTTCTGATGGAGACCGCGAGCGTTTTTGTCTGACGGATGATGAAATTCTCCAACTGGCCCGCTGGACCACGATCATTGAGGATCATTATTCCGCTGAAGCTGGTTATTTTAAGCCCATGGATATCGAATGGGGGAAAGACGGCCGGACCGGTGATCTGTTCATCCTGCAGGCCAGACCGGAAACGGTCCAATCGCAGAAGGACGTCAATGTCCTCGAAAACTATGTTCTCCTCGAATCCAAGAAACCGTTGGTCACCGGAACGAGCGTGGGCGCAAAAATCGGCTCCGGGCCTGTTCAGGTCATCAAATCCGTGAATGAGATTAGAAGCTTCAAAAAAGGAGAGGTTCTGGTCACCGACATGACCGACCCGGACTGGGAACCGGTTATGAAAATCGCCTCCGCCATTGTCACCAATAAAGGAGGGCGGACCTGTCACGCCGCCATTGTCAGTCGGGAACTGGGCGTGCCCTGCATTGTGGGAACGGGAAACGGAACGAAGGCATTGATGGGGGTAACCTATGCCACGGTGTCCTGTGCGGAGGGAGAGGTCGGCAATGTCTATGAAGGTCTGCTAAAGTTTGAAGTTCAGCGCATCAACGCCAAGAATCTGATCCGTCCCAAGACCAGAATTATGCTGAATGTGGGAAACCCCGAAAACGCTTTTACGCTGGCCGCAATTCCCAACGACGGAGTGGGACTTGCCCGGCTCGAATTTATCATCAACCAGTTTATCAGCATCCATCCCATGGCTCTGATCCAGTTCGATAAGGTCACAGACGCAGCGGTCCGCAGTAAGATTGAAACAATGACCAGGGGCTACAATGACCGGCGGGATTTCTTCGTGGACAAGCTTGCCCAGGGGGTTGCGAAAATCGGCGCCGCCTTCTGGCCGAATGATGTCATCGTCCGGATGAGCGACTTCAAAAGTAACGAGTACGCTAATCTGATCGGCGGGTCCTTTTTCGAACCACACGAAGAAAATCCGATGATCGGTTTCCGCGGCGCCTCCCGTTATTATGACGAAAAATATCGTGCCGCATTTGCCCTGGAATGTGAGGCCATGAAAAAAGTCAGAAACGAGATGGGGCTGACCAACGTGAAACTGATGATCCCCTTCTGCCGGACGGTGGAAGAAGGGGAAAAAGTCATCAAGGTCATGGCGGACCGGGGGCTTGTGCAGGGTGAAAACAGCCTTGAAATCTATATGATGGTTGAGATCCCGAGCAATGTCATCCTGATTGAAGACTTTGGCAAGATCTTCGATGGTTTTTCAATCGGATCCAATGATCTGACCCAGTTGACACTCGGTCTGGACAGGGACTCGGCGGAAGTCGCCCATATCTTCGATGAAAGAAATAAAGCGGTGATGGATCTGATCCGGATCGCCATTACCAAATCTAATGAGATGGGCAAGAAAATAGGTATTTGCGGGCAGGCACCCAGCGATTATCCTGAATTTGCCCGGTTCCTCGTTGAGTGTGGAATCGACAGCATGTCCTTGAATTCGGATACGGTCATTAAAACCACGGTGGAAATTCTGGAAACGGAAAGAACGCTTAACAAATCCTGAACCCGATCGGAGGCGGTCATTACGCAAAACAGCGTTCATCGCGGATATCAAAGCGGTGAACGCTGTTTTTTATAAGGTGTCGAACCAGATCGTAAGCCGAGTTCTGTTCCGCCCGTCGGTCACCCAGAAGGCGGTGATGATCATTCATCTGGGACAGCAGTTGCCTGCGGCCTCAAGCGACACAACCCGAGAACGTCGGGCGGGCCGCCCTTAAATGTTCTCCTATTCGGTCTTGCTCCGGATGGGGTTTGCCGTGCCTTCCCTGTCGCCAGGGAAGCGGTGAGCTCTTACCTCGCCTTTTCACCCTTACCCGCACGGGGCGGGCGGTATATTTTCTGTGGCACTTTCCTTGGAGTCGCCCCCAGTCGCCGTTAGCGACCATCCTGCCCTGCGGAGCTCGGACTTTCCTCCCGTCCGGACGTATCCGGACCAGCGATCATCTGATCTGCTCCAACACCCTTATCCCTGTTTTTTTCATATCATAAAATGAGAGCTTTGCATAACCGGTGAAAAATGGTTCGCAAGCGGCGAATGAAAGGTTTTTCGACTTTCCAGAAATTAGGCTATTTTATTGATTTCATTTATATTTATTCATTGTTATATTTATAGCGAAAAAGATCTTGAACCGCAGCGAAACCATTTTTCATAGATTTCAAAATGAGATTTTTTAAAAAATGGAAAAGAAAGTCCCCCCGTATTTTCAGGCTATTCGACTTTTCTGTTCTGATCTTCCCAGTAAATGATCCGGTTGCAATGGGGACAATATTCGATATCGATATCTTTCTGCAATTCTATATATAACTGCGGCGGAATATTCATGTGGCAGCCCATGCAAATCTCTTTCCAGACCGCAACGACCGCCAAACCATGACTCCTGGTTTTTATTGTTTCATATTTTTTCAACAGACCCGGAGCGATCTGCTCCTTCATCAGTAAATTCTTTTCAAGATAAGAAGCGACTTCCGCATCCATATCTGTCAATTCCTGCTCGATTCGTTGCTTGTTCGATTCGTAATCACGTCGGCGTTCATCGAGTTCTTTTTCTTTAACCTTGACCTGCTTTTTGATCTGGTCAAGTTTATCCATGATGATGAGAATCTCATCCTCTATTGTGCTGTTTTTCGATTCGGTGATCTCAATTTCCTTAAGCATCGCCTGATATTCTTTGTTCGTTTTGACCTCGGACAGACGTTCTCTGGTTTTTTTCAGGTTTTCCAGCCCCTGCTTCAGTTTGTCTTCCCTTTCCTTATGGGATTTATTTAATTCCTCCAGAACGATTCGTTCCTTTTCGTAATCCGCGCAAAAAAGTTGCAATACTTCACCCAGCGTTGCCAGTTCCGCGGGCAACATCTTTTTTCGGTTAGTAATTCCGGCGATTTTTGTGTCGATTTTCTGTAAGGCGGTAATTAGTTTCAGTTGTGCTCCCAAGGACAATCCCCCTTCATTGAGACATTAAAAAAAAATGCACCCTTCGGCAGGTGCATTTTAAGAGGAAGATTGATCTCCCCAAATCTTCTTTCCCTTCGTTTGCATGAATCCCGAGAACCACCGTCAGCACCGCCCCTGAATTTCTCAACTCACAAAATCTCACCCCAGAAGTAATGGTGGGCCCACCTGGGTTCGAACCAGGGACCGACCGGTTATGAGCCGGTGGCTCTACCAATTGAGCTATGGGCCCGCACACAACTGGAGCGCATGATCCATTTACAGACATTGCTGCTACACTGTGTGTCGTCTCTTGTCAACACCCTATTTGACAATTCCTGAAAAAAGTCGTCAGCCGATGTGAAGCGGTAATATAAAACTCTCACTTCAGCGACGATTTGGAGATTTTTCTCCGTGAAGGATTCCGCAGTTTTCGCACCGCGCCCGCCTCGATGTTGCGCAAATGGTCCTTTAACATCTCCAATGCTTCCTGCTTTTTTTCCGGGATATAATCGGCCCGTTCACTGATGCCGAAACGCATTCGTAGAACCTTTTCCTCTCTAGGCGTCAAGGTGGACAAAATTTTCCGTGTCTGCTCGGCCAGATCCATACTGATCGTCGCTTCCGAGGGAGAAATGATTTTCTTGTCTTCGATAAAATCGCCCAGGTGGCTGTCTTCCTCTTCCCCGATCGGCGTCTCCAGGGAAATTGGTTCCTTGGCAATCTTCAATACTTTCCGGACCTTCTCCAGGGGATATTCCATTTTATTGGCAATTTCTTCAGGAGTGGGTTCCCGCCCCAGTTCCTGAACCAGATAGCGGGAGGTCCGGATCAGTTTATTGATGGTCTCGATCATGTGAACGGGAATACGGATGGTTCTGGCCTGATCGGCAATCGCCCTGGTAATGGCCTGTCTGATCCACCAGGTGGCATAGGTGGAAAATTTATAGCCCCTCTGATACTCGAATTTATCGACCGCTTTCATCAAACCGATATTTCCTTCCTGGATGAGGTCCAGAAACTGCAGGCCCCGGTTCGTATATTTTTTAGCAATACTGACAACCAGCCGCAGATTGGCCTCGACCAGCTTTCTTTTTGCAATTTCCGCCTTGGCCTCGCCGCATTCGATAGAATCGACCATCTTCTTCACAGCTGTCGCCGATAGCCCGACCTCCTGAGAAATTTTCTTGATCTTCCGGTTGGCTTCCCTGACGGTCGCTTCACAGGCCCTTAATGTTTCTCTGCTGATATTCAATTTACGTATCAGGCGTTTTTCATCAGCCGCTGACTTCTTCATGGTCATCCATGCCTTTTCCATCTGCGTCAGCGAAAGGCCTGTTTTATCCTTGCAGACCTGAATCTCCTTCTCCACCTGCTCGATTTCCGCCGGATAGCCCTTCAGAAGGGCAACCATCCTGTCAATCTGCTTCTTGCTGAATTTGACTTTTCGGCACAAACGGATAATGCGCTTCGTATTTTCATCCAATTCGTCGCGAATGATTTCCTTCTGAAAATCGAGCAGGCCCTTTGTTTTCAGTTTCAATCTCAGGATATCATTCTTCCGGTCCAGAACCGTCACCTTATCAATCAGCTTCAGCACCCGTTCCCGATGGAGATCCTCTTCGACATATCCATCCTCATCTTCAAGGTTGTCCACGACATTCTTGACGCGCAGATCCTCTTTTCTCAAGCGGACGCCGATATCAACGACATCCTTGATACAGACATTGACCCCGAACACCGCATCCATGCTTTCTTTCAGGCCTTCCTCGATTTTCTTGGCAATTTCAACCTCCCCTTCCCGGCTCAGCAGAGAAACGAGACCCATTTCACGGAGGTACATCTTGACCGGGTCCCCGGTCTTCCCGACAAGCGGCGCGAGTCCCAGGATTTCCTCTTCCTTGCTTCCGGCCATCTCATCTGCCGGCTTTTTAACAATTAGTTTTTCGCCTTTGTCCGTATCGATGATGTCGATATTCTTCTCGCCGAAAAGCATGATGATATCGTCAATCTGATCGGAAGAAATAATGTCTGACGGCAACAGGTCATTCACGTCGTCATAGGTGAGAAAACCCTTTTCCTCCCCCAAGGATATCAGCTTCTTAAATTCATCTGTCGGTATATCTTTCGCCATATCATTGTCTCCAGGAACAAATTTAATCTCATCGCTGAACTGGGGACAGATTTCAAATCTGTCCCCATCGCATTTTTTCTTCCCTCAAAAGGCGGTCCATTTCTACCAAAAGCCGGCGGCACAGATCTGCATCGCCCGTTTCCTGCGCCATTACAATGTTCATATTCAGCGCCTTTTTTTTCCCCCGGTACCAGCGCCGTCTGATCTGTCGTGCGGTATCGACTATCACGCGATCCAGCATCTTTTCTTCCTCAGGCGGCCGCGCCTCCATGAGCTTTTTCATGAGGCCTTCCCGGACCGGCCCCGGGTCCAAACTGCTGACGCTTTCGACCGCATCCCAGGTCTGCAATCCGGCGGCAGCGCTCTGTAATTTCTCCCCCAGGTCTCTCAACTCCCTGTTCGTAAAGTACTCCAGAATGCCTGTCTGCGCCACAGGGACGATTTTTTCCGGATGGATCAGCAACAGATGGATCAAGCCCAGCTCCAGCTTATCAATCGCAGCCGTATAGACTCCCCGGATCGTTACGTCGTCCTTTGCGGCTGGCCTGACACGGGAAATTTCTTTTTTCAACAGCTCCTGGTCAATGCCGAGCTTTTCCGACACCCGCTTGATGAAAAGATTCCTGTCAACGACGGACTCAATCTGCTTGATGAAAGCAACGGCCTTCCGCAGCGAATCCCGATCGTTTTCAAAACCACCCTGATCTCCCAGGACATGATCGATATAGTAATCCACCATGGAGGGGGCGCCGTTGATCAATTCCAGCAGACGGTCCCCGCCATGAGTCCGGACGTAATCGTCGGGATCAAGACCATCAGGCAGCACAAGGGCGCGGGCATTCAGATTGCCTGCCAGGAAAAGCTCCAGACTTCGTGTCAGGGCTTTTCGACCTGCTTCATCGGGATCGAAGAGAGCCACGACACGTGTCGTGTAACGGCCGATGAGATCGATCTGCTCCTTCGTCAGGGCGGTCCCCAGGGTGGCGACGACATGGGTGATCCCTGCATTCCAAAGTGAAATCAGGTCAAAATACCCTTCCACGACGATAACGCAACCCTGCCTGCGGATGGCCTCTTTTGCCCGGTTAAGCGCATACAGATTCCGCCCCTTGACATAAACATCCGATTCAGGGGAATTAAGATACTTAGGCTCGCCAGCATCCATGATCCTTCCCCCGAACGCAATAACGCGGCCACTGAGGTCTTCAACGGGGAATATCAGCCGGCCCCGGAAACGGTCATAAAGGCGGCCATCCTTTCCCGAAACGAGAAGCCCTGCCTGTTCGGCGTTTTCCAGGGATGCCTTTTCCTTCTCAAGAAAATCTCGCAGGTGATGCCAGCCGTTCAAGGCATAACCGAGACGAAAGGCCCTGACGGTTTCCTCACTGCCCCCCCTTTTCCGGAGATAAGCGAGCGCTTCTTTGCCGGACGGTGAAGCCAGGTTTCGGGCATAATAACCGGTTGCCGTCTCGTTGATTCGGATCAACTGCTCCCGATAGCCGGCCTCCTGCCTTTCCTTTAGAGAAATCCGTTCCGTAATAGCAACCCCTGTCTTTTTTGCGAGGTGCCGGACAGCTTCCGGATAGGTCATCTGACCGATTTTCATCAAAAAAGTGAAAACACCTCCCCCTTCGCCACAACCGAAGCAGTAAAACATCTGACGGTCCGGCGTAACGGTAAACGAGGGTGTTTTTTCCTTATGAAAAGGGCAAAGGCCGACAAAATTCCGACCCGCCTTTTTCAAAGTCACATATTCTGAAACCAGATCAACGATGCTGGCGCGGTTTTTGATTTCCTCAACCTTGATGTCCGGTATATAACCCTTCAATCGCGCCCCCCCGTCCGGACCGGCTCGATAAGCATATAAATACTTGTTTTATATAGTTTTTTAGTCTAAGCAGGCAGGGCCGCCTTGACCTTTTCACCCACAAGCTTCCCATCGGCTTTGCCGATCAGTTTCGGCATCAGGATCTTCATGACCTTTCCCATGTCTTTGACACTCGCGGCGCCTGTTTCGTCAATAGCCTTCCGAATCTCATGAAGAATATCTTCCTCAGACAGTTGCTGAGGCATGAAGGCCTGGATAATTTTCAGTTCCGCATTTTCCTTCTCCACAAGATCCGCCCGCCCACCCCTAGCGAACTGTTCGATCGAATCTTTACGCTGCTTCACCATACCGGATAGAATCTGCAGAAATTCTGTATCATTCACTTCCCGTTTCAAGTCGATTTCCCGATTGTGCAGGGCCGTCTTGATCAGGCGCAGGGCGGATAGCGTTATTTTATCCTTTGCCTTGGCCGCAACGGACATATCCTGATCGATTTTTGTTTTAAATGTCATGGCGTCGCCTCTGTTCGTTTTTACCTATGATAGTTTGACTTGGCTATTTGTCAACAGACCTCTCGCAAGAATCAGTTCAATTCGTCCCTGAGCCTTTCACCGCCGAGTACATGGAGGTGAAGATGAAAAATCACCTGTCCTCCCTCCTCTTTACAATTGATAACCGTCCGAAAGCCCTTCTGATCGATTTTCTTGATTTTTGCAATCTCTTGGACCGCACGCATGAGGGCATCGCAGTCATTCATCCGTTCAGCGGTCAGATCCATCAGCGTCGGAATATGGGTCTTCGGAATCACGATCACATGCACAGGCGCCATGGGATGAATATCGTCAAAAGCCAGAACCTGATCTGTTTCATAGACCTTGGAACTTGGGATTTGACCGCTCGCAATCCTGCAAAAAATACAGTCATCCATTATATGACCTCCTGAAAAATATCCGTTACGAGGCCTTTAAAAAACAGACAACACCCGCAACTTGGAAATCCCCTCCATTAAGCGGACGACCGCACGTCATCATGATTGCAGACAAACCGTTCGTACCATCTCCGGCAAAGGCTGAAAACATTTGATTCATTGTCTGCATACCATTTTTCAGCGGTCATGCAAAGCCCTCCTTACCTCTTTGTCCTGTCGATCGCCGCTTCCAGGCTCAGCCCCCCCGTATAGAGGGCTTTGCCGACAATGACTCCCATGACCCCTGCGGGTTCGAGATTCATTATCCGTTCAATGTCTCTCATGCCGGCCACGCCTCCGGAGGCAATAATGGGAATGTTCACCGCTTCCGCGAGGATGCGGGTCGCCTCGATATTGACGCCGGACTCCATACCATCACGCTGGATGTCCGTGTAAACGATAGCCGCCGGTTTATGATCTTCATAGCGCCTGGCAATCTCTGCGGCAGTCTCGGACGTCTTTTCCGTCCAGCCCTGAACAGCAACCAGGCCGTCCTGTGCATCAATCCCGATAATAATGCGCCCGCTGAATTGCCGGCAGGCATCTTGAACAAACACTTCGTTCTTGAGTGCGGCAGTGCCGAGAATGACCCACTGCACGCCATGTCGCATGTAATATTCAACCGTATTCATATCCCGAATACCGCCTCCCAGTTCAACCGGTATGGGAATCGCCTTGACCATCTCCAGAATCACCGCCCTGTTCCGGGGCGATCCGGCCAGAGAGCCATCCAGATCGACCACATGAATCCGCTGAGCCCCCTGTGTCCGCCATCGTTCGGCAATTTCCAGGGGATTTTCCGAATAGACAGTGACCCGCCGGAAATCGCCCTGCGCCAGCCGCACACACTTTCCGTCCTTCAAGTCAATTGCCGGTATAATAATCACGACGTGCTCCAAAAAAAATTCGGAATCCCTTCTTCATGAAATTCCGAAGACAAGACTTCCGATTCTTTAATAGCCGCATGGAACTATTTCGATGGGGCAGGAAAGTTTTTCATGACATTGTCAATCCCTTCTTTGGACAATTCGCTTACCGTAACCCACCGTCCGCCACCCTTCAGAAAGGCAGAAGCCTGAAGAACATTTTCCATCAAAGATGTTTGCGTTTTTTCAAAATGGCCTTTCCAGACCAATGCGCTGTCGCTGACTCTGAAAAGGTAGATTTCAAAAGCCACCGATGCAGGCTTTGCAGCGGCATAAGGCGTGCCCTGACGCTCCCGGAAACGATAGACGTAGCCGAAAACGACCCCGTCCGCATCGAGGTCGTCGCCAACCTTCTTCAAAAGGGTCAGCGGCGTGACTTTATCAAAGGCCCCAACGTAGCGCTCATATATCCCTGCTACCCGGTCCGGATGGATGATATCGATTTTATATCCAGCCTTGAGCCTCTCGATAAAGATCTGTTCCACAATTACTTCAGGACGATCGGAGGAGCCATCTATCCTAGTAAAAAACCGGCAACGGCTGCAATCTGCCGCATTAATATCCAGTTGTTCCGGTGTCATCTGCAGAAAAGGCGCTATGGCCACACGTTGGAAGATCAGATTGCCGCCCTGTTGCAGCGTTGCCCCCGCACCTCCACCGCTGTAACATCCCATGATTCCCAAAACGATGACCGACAACCCGACCAAGATTTTAATTTTATGCATATTTGCCATGTTCCGGCCCCCCCGGGGAAAGGAATTTCTTAGATTTATTTTTTAACTTAACGACCGTTACAGGCTCCCTTTGGTTGACAGGACACCCTCGATCCGACCCTGGAGAGTCACGGCTTTACTGAGCGCCCGTGCAAAGGCCTTGAACATGGCTTCGATGATGTGATGGTTATTGCTACCATAATGCACGTTGATATGCAAGGTTATCCCGCTATGATCTGAAAAAGATTTAAAAAACTCCTTCATCAGGGCCGGGTCAAAGGCGCCGATTTTCGCTTCTCCAACAGCCGCATGATAAATCAGATAGGGACGACCGGAAATATCGATTGCAACCCCGCACAGGGTCTCATCCATGGGTACCAGCGCCGCTCCGTAACGGGCAATACCTTCTTTCCCCCCCAGCGCCTGCTTGACGGCAGCCCCCAAACAAATCCCCAAGTCTTCCACAAGATGATGGTCATCAACAGACGTATCCCCCCGGCTCTGTACGCACAGATCAAAAAACCCGTGTTTTGCAAAAAGATTGAACATATGATCCAGAAATGGGACGGAAGTTTTAATATCCGTTTTGCCGGACCCATCCAAATTGATGTCAATGGATATCTCCGTCTCCGTTGTTTTTCTGTGAATTTTCGAGATTCTGCTCATGGATTTGCCCTTAATCTATATGACCTTGTTCAGCGGATATTCAATGATCCCCTCCGCCCCTGCCTCCGTCAGCAGGGGAATTAAATCTCTGACGATACCGGCACTGACAATTGTCTCTACGGCAAACCACTCTTCTGAATATAGATTGGATATAGTGGGCGCCTTCAATGACGGCAGCAAGAGGACAACCCGTCCAAGGTTCTCCTTGGACACATTCAGCTTCAAACCTACTTTCCCCAGCGCCTGGAGCGAACCATTCAGAAGCGTCCGGATCTGCTCTATTTTTTGTCTCTTCCAGGGATCCTCCCAAGCAGACGGGTTGGCGATGAGCTGTGTGTTCGTCTGCATCAGTTCATGAACGATCCTGAGCTTATTGGCCCTGATCGTGGACCCGGTTTCCGTAACTTCCACAACTGCGTCCACAAGGCCTTCCACCACTTTCGCCTCTGTGGCCCCCCAGGAAAACTCCACCTGCACGTCAATGTTCCTTTCATGGAAATAGCGTTTTGTAAAACGAACCAGTTCCGTGGAAATACGCTTGCCCTGCATATCTTCAAGGGACATAATCGGCGAATCTTCACGGACAACGAGCACCCACCTCGCTTTTCTTGTTGAGGTCTTGGAATAGATGAGATCCTGCACGGTCACAACCGATGAGTCATTTTCGACGATCCAGTCTCTTCCCGTCAGCCCCAGGTCCAGGGTTCCATCTTGCACATATCTCGACATCTCCTGGGCACGGACCAAACTGCATGCAATCTCCTCATCATCAATATCAGGAAAGTAACTCCGGCTGTCATAGGTGATGCGCCAACCGGCTCTCTTAAAAAGCTCAACGGTGTTGTCTTCCAGGCTGCCTTTGGGAATCCCCAGCTTCAGTTTATTCATTTCTTATAAACATCCTCCGGATCAAAGATTCTTACACCTGTATTTTCAACCGCCCCGTTGACCAGTTTTCGGTAAAAACAGGACCGGTATCCGGTATGGCATGCGGCCCCTCCAAGCTGATGGACCTTTAGTAAAATCGTATCATCGTCACAGTCCATCCGCACTTCCCGAACAAGCTGGAAGTGGCCGGATGTCTCCCCTTTCAGCCACAGGGCGTTGCGGGACCGGCTCCAGAATGTCGCCTTACCTGTCTCCAGCGTTTTCAACCAGGCATCACGGTTCATATAAGCCAGCATCAACACCTCGCCCGTTTCATCATCCTGGACGATCGCCGGGAGAATCCCTCCCCCCTTGTTAAAATCGGGATCAAACATCAACCTTTATCCTTACCAACTGCTTATTTCAGGCGGCGTATGCTAATTTAAGAATTTTTATTTATCAAGCATTATTTCTTTCAAGACAACACCTCTCGAGATATGATCGTTCAGGTTTGATAAGTTCTGATACATTCATCTTGCCCCATACCTACGTCTATGATAGAGAAGAATGCAATAAGCGGGCGACGGTTCGGCATGTTTTTTTGATGCGGGATCCGGGATGAAGAAAAAAACAGTTTCCCAGCCTCGCTCCCACATTCATCAAGGAGGGAAAAACCATGTCATTGCTTATAGCAGGCGCCATATCGGCAGTATTGGGTTTGATCGGCCTCTTGGCCTGGTGGAAAGATTTTCTGATCCTCCTGAGGGGGGCTATGCCGTTGGCCATGCTTCTGGGCGGCATCTTGGCCATTTACGTCGGCTTTGACGATATCCAGGACAAGATGCGCGAAGACCGGCGGCTGCAGGATGCAAAACTGGATCAGGCCAGAGAGGAGATAGAGATCGTGCGGGCCAAAGCCGAACAGTACAAGGAAGAACTTGAACGGCTGAAAGAGCACGCAAAAACAAACGAGAGTGTTTGAAACATTAAATTTAGCTTGACAGTCAAAAAAAAATAAACTACTGCGTGCCGACAGCGGAGAAAAATTGATTGTGAATAAAATGATCGTAAACAAACAGAAATTCCGGACATCCTGTCGCGGCGTCCATCATTCCTCCTATATGTATTGATGCCTGCTGCCCATGTATCTATGGGTAAGCAGGCCTTCCTGACTTTATCGTTTTCCCCAGATTTTTTATTGTGCGACAGGACTTGACTATGTTTTACATTATTGACGATTTTTATTACTTTTCGTCATCCAAGTACGCCTATTGGCGCCTGTCTGTTTCGCCCGCGGGGAAGCAGACAGGAAATCGCATAGATCAGTCATAAGAACCCATGAACAACAATAATCTTAAGGAGATAAAAAATGAAAAAGAAAGTATTAATATGGATTGCTTTTCTCGTGGCAGCCGGATGGATTATCGCCGGTTCGTCGAATGTTTTGGAAGCGTCAACCACCAATCTGACTTACAGCGTGTTCTTCCCGCCAACCCATGGGCAGAGCAAAGCCGCCGCCGACTGGGCCAAAGAGATCGAAAAACGGACTAGTGGCCGGGTCAAAATCAATGTGTTTTCCGGCGGGACCCTCACCCCGGCGGATCAAACCTATGACGGTGTCGTCAAGGGAATCTCCGATCTTGGTATGTCCTGTTTTGCCTATACCCGGGGACGCTTCCCCGTCATGGAAGTGCTTGACCTTCCGATGGGTTATCCCAACGGGCGCACAGCGACGCGTGTCGCTAACGATTTCTTCTCGAAATTCAAACCCAAAGAACTTGACGGCGTCAAAGTTCTCTATATCCATGCTCACGGACCGGGACTCCTGCATACCTTAAAGCCGGTCCAGTCCTTGCAGGATTTGAAGGGCATGAAGATCCGTTCTACCGGTCTGAGCGCGAAAGTGGTCGAAATGCTTGGCGCCGTTCCGGTAGCGATGCCGCAGGGGGGAACCTATGAGGCCCTGCAAAGAGGGGTCGTGGATGGAACATTCACCCCCGTTGAAACCCTGAAAGGATGGAAGCAGGCCGAAGTTATCAAATATACAACCGATTCATCCGGCATCGGCTATACGACCGCCATGTTCGTGGTGATGAATCTCAAAAAATGGAACGCATTGCCAAAAGACATCCAGGACATCTTCGAGGCGGTCAGCGGCCAGTGGGTTGACGTTCACGGACAAACGTGGGATGCGCTGGATTTGGAAGGTCGCCAGTACACACTGAGTCTCGGAAATAAAATCATCCCCTTAAGCAAGGAGGAGGATGCCCGATGGAAAAAAGCGGTCAGCCCGATTATCCAGGACTATATCAAAACAACGGACGCCAAGGGTCTGCCCGGAAAGAGCGCCGTCAATGAAGTCGATAGATTGATCCAGATGTATGACAGGCTGTACAAATAGAAGGTCCTGCTGAAGGGATAAACGATTATGGTTCGATTGGAACGGGCCGTCACGGTAACCAGCGGCTGGTTCAATTATGTCGCCTGCATGGCTGTCGTCGTCATGATGTTGCTGTCCTGTGCCGATGTGGCCATGCGGCTCTTCGGCGCCCCCATCCCCGGCGCCTATGAAATGGTGGGTTTCCTGTGCGCAGTGATTGTCTCATTTGCACTTGCTTATACCTCCCTGCAGCGGGGTCATGTGGCGGTGGAAGTCATTTTTGAGAGGCTTCCGGCGAGAGTGCAATACTTCGTTGAGTCAGCCGGTAATCTGGTCGGCTCCGCCCTTTTCGGCCTCGTGGCCTGGCAGAGTCTCGCTTATGGTACGGACCTGCGCCACAGCGGGGAAGTGTCTCTGACGCTCCAGATGCCGGTTTATCCCTTTGTCTATGGCATAGCTCTCGGGTCCGGCATGCTGGCGCTGGTTCTGCTCATCGATTTCATCAGATCCTTGAGAAGGGGGCTGGACGCATGACGCCTGCTATAGTAGGTCTAGCGAGCTTCGTTGTTCTCGTCTTGCTCATGTTCCTGAAAATTCCCGTAGGGTTTGTCATGGCCATTGTGGGATTTGCGGGCTTCGGACTTATTGTCTCCTGGGATGCGTCACTGAGTCTGATCGCCCGTGATTTTTTCTCCATATTCAGTTCCTACAATCTGACCGTCATCCCGCTCTTCGTTTTCATGGGACAGGTGGCCCACCATTCCGGGATAAGCGGCCGTCTCTTCAATACCGCCCATAAGTTTCTGGGCCACCTCCCCGGCGGACTGGCTATCGCTACTATCGGGGCCTGCGCCGGTTTTTCCGCCATCTGCGGTTCCACGAGCGCTACAGCGGCCACCATGGCCTCTGTCACCCTGCCGCAAATGAAGAAATACAATTACAACCCCGCGTTGGCCACCAGCGTCGTCGCCGCCGGAGGCAGTCTGGGCATTCTTATTCCGCCCAGCACGATTTTCATCATCTACGGCATCATGACGGAACAGTCCATCGGCAAACTGTTCATGGCCGGCGTCCTGCCGGGCATCCTCCTGACCCTGTTTTTTATTCTGACGATTGTCATCTGGACACATCTGCGCCCGGACATCTGCGAAAAGGCGCCAAAGTCAACCTGGAAGGAAAGAATCGCATCCCTGACGGGCGTGATCGAAACCTTCATTCTCTTTGTCATGGTCATGGGAGGCTTGTTTGTCGGGTTTTTTACCCCGACCGAAGCCGCGGCGATCGGCGCCTTTGGAACGCTGCTGATTGCCCTGATTGGCCGCAATCTTTCATGGCGGAGTTTAATCAGATCATTGGATGAAACCACTCGCGTTTCCTGTATGATCCTTGTTATTGTCGCCGGCGCCACTGTTTTCGGGCATTTCCTGGCCGTTACGGGAATCCCGGCCAATGCCGGGACATGGGTCTCGGGACTCCCGCTACCCCCTCCCGTAATTATTGGTCTCATCCTGCTGGTCTATCTTGTTCTGGGCTGTCTGATGGATTCGCTGGCCATGATCATGCTCACCATCCCCATCTTCTTTCCGGTAGTGACCGCCCTCGGTTACGACCCGATCTGGTTCGGCGTCATCATCGTCCTGGTCACGGAAATGGGTGTCATCACGCCGCCTGTGGGGATAAATGTCTACGTCGTCGCCGGTGTGGCGCGCGACGTCCCCCTCCAGGTCATCTTCAAGGGAACCTCCTATATGCTGATCGCCTTATTGGCAACGGCTATTCTTCTGGTTCTGTTCCCGCAGATTGCCACGTTCCTGCCGTCTCTGATGAAATGACGGCAAGATGGACTTGATCCAGTGATCGGCCCTGTGGTCGGCTTCATATTCGATAGGACAGGACTCCGGCATGCGCACACGAAAAAGACAATATCTTCTTTTTATTGTCGTCCCGACTATCCTGCTCGCTTTCGGATGCAGCACACTGCCCCGTGACAAAGGCAAGAAGGAGTTCACCCGCAGGATGCTCGTAACCGCCTATGACACCGGCCAGAAATCGACGGGATGGAAACATAAATATGGTTGCTGCCTGCTTCCCCCGGTCTATGCCTACGGACCGCAGGAAGGGAAGCCAAAGAAAGTGGGTATCACCTCCTCCGGCGCCAAAGCAAAAAAAGGCACCATCGCCGCCGACATCAGCCGTTATCCCTATGGCACAAAATGTATGTTCCCGGCTACGGGTGGGGGGAGGTACAGGATATCGGAAGCGACATCAAAGGAGAGCATATCGACATTTTTTTCCCGGATATCGATGATGCCAACGCCTGGGGCAGAAAGTATCTCAACATCACGATTATAAACCCGTAAGCAGCAAAGATGTGGTTTTTTTCCGGGACTCCGCTGAACCATCAGGAAGCGTTGGCGCTCACCGGTCGTCTTCAGGAGCGAAAGCTGCTGGACGGATTCCGGGGAAACCGGCCTGTGGACAGGGATGAGACTGCCCGGATGCTTGTGGCCCTGGGAACCATCGAGCGACCTATCCCCGGAGTCAGGAAATCAACATCAACCCGTTGATTGTCGATGCGGCGGGGCTGCCACGAGTACCTTCAGGCAGCAGGTCAAGGAGCCGTACCTCATCTTTTGAAAAATGGTTCACGAACGGCGAATCCATTTTTCAAACGCTTGCTCAATTGATATTCTGGATGTCCTTTCCCTTGCCGACCACGATGAGAACCTCGCCGTCCTTGATGATAAAATTCGCCGAGGGAACCATGTGAATCCGGTCGGATATGACATCGCGGATCGCGATGACTTCGATATGATATTTCCCGCGCAACTGGAGCTCCGCAATCGTCTTGCCCAGAAAGCTGTTCGGCGGCGCCAATTCGGAAATCATGTAGTCATCGGACAAGGGCAGATAATCCAGCACATTGGGTGAAATCACGCTTTTAGCGACCTTGCGGGCCATTTCCTTCTCCGGAATGATCACCTCCGTCGCCCCGACCTTCTCCAGAATCAGCTTGTGTTCCTCATTGGGAGCCTTGACAATGATGTTCCTGACATTCAGTTGTTTCAGGTGCAGTGTGATCAGGGTACTGGCAGCCAGATCCTCGCCGAAGGAGATGATCGCCACATCGTCCTCCTGAATTCCGATCATTTCCATGACCTCCTTATCGGTCCCGTCGGCGACAATGGCCTTGGTGGAATAATCCTTCGCCTGCTGGACGGCGTCCTTGTTTTTATCGATGGCGATGACCTCTAAGCCGCCCTCGTAAAGCGCTCTGACAAGATTGATCCCGAAGATCCCCAAACCGATGACGATGACCCGTTTCATTTTTTCACTCCTTTTTGTCAACCCACCATGACCTGCTCTTCAGCGTAGGTGAGTCCCCGCTTCGGTGCACTCCAGGCAAAAGCCAGCGTCAGGGGACCGACCCGACCGGCGAACATCATCAGAATAATGGCGAGTTTCTGCATATCATTGAGGTTTGCCGTAATGCCCATGGACAGGCCTACGGTTCCAAAAGCCGATACGGTTTCAAAAAGGTATTCCACCAGAAAATGGCGGCTCTGGAGCGGCGCCTCGGCATGGCTGCCTAAAAACAGCAGGATCGCTGTGATCAGGCACACGGAAAAGGCCGATGCGAAAACGATGGCAATGGTCCTGCCGAGGATTTCCTTCGGGATGGTCCTGTTGAACATGTTGACTTCGTCCTGGCCCTTGATCCGATTCCAGATCATGAAAACGAGGAGTGCGAAGCTCGTCGTCTTGATACCGCCTCCTGTCGAGCCCGGCGAGGCCCCGATGAACATCAGAATCATCAGAACGAGAAGGGTGGCATTGGTGAGTTGACTCACATCCACCGTATTGAAACCGCAGGTCCGGGCCGTGACGGACTGGAAGAAGGAAGTTAGCAGTGACGTTTTGACGGTCGCATCCCTGAGTATGGCATTCATTTCGAAGAGGTAGAAAGCGGTGGCGCCGATGATGACCAGAAACGCCGTCATGATGAGGACAATCCTGGCATGGACAGAGATTTTTTTCATCCTGCCCCGCAGCAGGGCTGCAATTTCATATTGAACAATGAAGCCGATCCCCCCGAGGAGGATGAGTATCATGATAATCAGGTTAACGGCCCAGTCATCCTGGTAGCGCACGAGGCTGTCGGCAAAGAGGGAATAACCGCAGTTGTTGAAGGCGGAAACGGCGTGGTAGAGGGCCTGATAAAGGGCGTGCGCCACGGGAAAATCATGGGAGAACCGGACAAAAAGCAGTAGCGTTCCCAAGCCTTCGATCAAAAACGTGGAGAGAAGGACCCACTTCATGACGGATAGAAAGTCCCGCCGCGGCGTATGCAGGAATGTGGATTGCACGATTTCTCGCCCTTTGAAGGAAACCCCTCGGCCCATTATCCCGAAGAACACGACGGAAAAGGTGATAATACCCATACCTCCGATCTGAAACAGAAAAAGGCTGATGACCTGGCCTGTGAAAGAGAGATCCATGCCGATGTTAATCGTGGCCAGACCGGTAACGCATACCGCCGAGGCCGACGTGAACAGGGCATCCATAAAAGCGATCTGTCCCCGACCGGCGGAAAAGGGAAGCCATAGCAGGAACGCCCCCACCATAATCAATACGGCAAAACTGAATATGAAAATCCGTGCCGGTGAGAGCTGTCTGTCAAGAAAAGTACGGAGATAAACCCGGATATTCATGCCTGTGATCCCCTGGAGTCGGTCCGCTTTTCTCTACCACGTCTCGTAAGTTCGATAAACAGAATGACCGCTCCGACGGAAATAGCCGAATCGGCCACATTAAAGAACGGCCAGTGGTAGGAGCTGATGTAGACATCCAGAAAGTCAATCACTTCCCCTAAACGAACCCGGTCAATCAGATTGCCGATGGCTCCGGATAGAATCAGCGAGAGGGCAACCGTCAGAAACGGCTCCTCGGCCCTGCTTTTCCAGACATAATGCAGGACCAGGATAATCGCCAGAATCGTAACAGCCATGAAAAAGATGGAACGGAAAAGCGGGGAGGCATTGGCCAGAAAGCCGAAAGCCGCCCCGGGATTGCGCACATAGGTGATGTTGAAGAACCCTTCAATGACAGGGATGGATTCATGCAACCGCATCGATGAATCGACATAAAACTTGGTGATCTGATCGATCATGAGTATCAGACCGGTCGTCGCACCGAGCAGGATGTATTTTTTATTCAAGATTGACGCCATCGCAAGAAGTCACATTTCAGACAACGAAGTAATAAGCACCAGAGGAAAGGCGCACGAGCATGGGGACATGAATCGGTCATGTCCCCATGAGGCGTACTTGGTTGTACGCCGCAATGACGAAGGATGAGGTGCAACAAAGCCTATGAACTTGTTACAATATCGTCAAGATTCTTCAGGCACCTTTCACAGACCATCGGATGTTCAGGATTCATCCCAACGTTCTCGCTGTAAATCCAGCAACGGTTGCACTTCTTGCCGCCGGCTTTGGAGACGCCGACGGTCAGACCATCGAACTCGGCGCTCTGATAGGCTTTCTGAATCTGATCCTTCTGCACAAGTCTGACCTGCGACACAATCAGCAGTGCCCTGAGATCCTCGATGTGTGATTCCACAAGGGATCGGAGCTTTTCCGGCGGACAGACAACGACGGAGGCATCAAGGGGATGCCCCACAACCTTGTTTTTCCTTGCGATTTCGATGGCCTTGGAAATTTCCCCCTTGACGGCAATCAGGATTTTCCAGTGTTCCCCTAATTCAGGATTCAGGAACGCTTCGTTGACCTCCGGGAATTGGGTCAGATGGATGCTCGCCGCTTTTCCGGCATAAGCCGGCATGGCCGCCCAGACCTCTTCGGCGGTAAAGGTCAGCACCGGCGCCAGCAGCCGGGTCATGGCCTCCAGAATGAGGTACATGGCCGTCTGGCCCGATCGCCGCACTTTCGAGGCCGCTTTGGCCGTATAGAGACGGTCCTTGAGCACATCGAGATAAAGGGCGCTCAGATCAACGGTACAGAAATTATAAAGGGTGTAGTAAACGACATGGAACTGATATCTGTCGTAGGCGTCGCGGACACGCTTGATCACCTCCTGCAGCCGGTGCATGGCCCAGCGGTCAATTTCCTCCATATCTTCGGGCGCCACGGTATCCCTCTGACAGTCAAAATCATAGAGATTCCCAAGAATATAACGGCTCGTATTGCGGATGCGACGATAGGCCTCCACAAGCCGTTTTAATATCTCGTCGGAAATCCGGATATCCATGGTATAATCCTCGGCAGCAACCCAGAGCCGCAGAATCTCGGCCCCATATTGATCGATAATATCCTGTGAATCAATGACGTTTCCCACCGATTTGGACATCTTCTTTCCATCGCCGTCCACGACGAACCCGTGCGTGAGGACGCTCCCGTAGGGGGCCCGATTGCGCGTACCCACCGACTCCAGCAGCGAAGAGTGGAACCAGCCCCGGTGCTGGTCGCTCCCCTCCAGATACATGTCCGACGGCGACCGTTGGTCGGGCCGGGTTTCCAGAACAGCGGCATGGCTGACGCCGGAATCGAACCAGACGTCCAGGATATTGGTCTCCTTCTTGAATTGGTCGTTTTGACAGTGGGGGCAAAGAGTTCCGGCCGGCATCAGATCTTTGGCATCCCGTTCAAACCACACATCGGCGCCGTACCGGCGGACCAGCGCCACGATATGATCCACCATGGGCTTGGTCATCATCTCCCCGCCGCAGTGGCCGCAATAGAAGACGGTAATCGGCACCCCCCACAGGCGCTGGCGTGAAATGCACCAGTCCGGCCGGTTTTCCACCATGCCGTAGATCCGGTCGCGTCCCCAAGCCGGAATCCACTGGACGCCGTCGATCGCCCGCAGGGCGTTTTTTCTCAGATCGTTTTTCTCCATGGAGATGAACCACTGCTCCGTAGAACGGAAGATGATCGGCTGCTTACAGCGCCAGCAATGGGGATAGGAATGTTCCATCTCCGCAAGCCCCATCAATGCGCCGACTTCCTTGAGTTTTTTGTTGATGGCATCATTGGCGTCAAAGACAAACTGTCCCGCAAATTCCTCAACATCGGGGGTGAATTTGCCGTCCTCATCCACGGGAGCGTAATTGTCCAGGCCGTACTGCATGCCAATTTCATAGTCCTCCTGACCATGCCCCGGAGCGATATGGACGCAACCGGTTCCGGCTTCCAGCGTGACAAAGGGGGCCAAAATCAGCACACTCTCGCGGTCGATCAAAGGATGGCGGCATTTGAGCCCCTCCATGACTTCACCTGGGAATTCATCTACGATTTCATATGGTTTATCGCGATAACCGAAGGCGTCGAGACAGTAATCGAGCAAGTCTTTTGCCAGAATCAACACCTCTCCCTCCACTGCCACCGCCGCATAGATGAACTCCTTATGGAAAGCGATGGCGAGGTTGGCCGGAATCGTCCAAGGCGTCGTTGTCCAGATCATGACGTTGACCTGCTTGCCGGCCAATTTTGGGCGGACGGCCGCAATGTCCGAAATCATGTGGAATTTGACATAGATAGACGGTGTGTGGTGATCCGCATATTCCACCTCCGCTTCGGCCAGGGCCGTTTTGCAGGTGGCGCACCAGTAAACGGGTTTTTTCCCCTTGTAGACGCTGCCGTTCAGGAAGAGCTTCCCGAACTCGGCCACGGTGATGGCTTCATAATCATAGGTCATCGTCAAATAGGGGTGTTCCCAGTCGCCGAAGACACCAAGGCGTTTGAACTGCTCCCGCTGAATATTCACATATTTCTCCGCGTATTTACGACAGAAACGGCGCTTGTCCGCCTGGGATAGATCATTTTTCTTTGCTCCCAGTTCCTTGTCTACTTGGTGTTCGATGGGCAGACCGTGGCAATCCCAACCGGGCACATAAACACTATCAAAATCCGTCATGTTTTTGGCCTTGATCACCATGTCCTTGATAATCTTGTTGAGCGCCGTCCCCAGATGGATGTTGCCGTTTGCATAAGGGGGGCCGTCGTGCAGGATATAAACCTCACGGCCCTTTGAAACCTTGCGGATTTTCTGATAAATGTTCATCTCCTCCCACAGCTTGAGCATTTCCGGCTCTTTCTTGGCGAGATTGGCTTTCATGGGAAAATCCGTTTTCGGCAGATTCAGACTGTCTTTGTAGTCCATGGGACGCTCCTTAAATTTGTTTACGAGTTCGGGACGCTACCACAGAGAAGGCCCACTTTCAAATAAAAAAAGCCCCTGACAGACTTGACGGAGGGTTCAGAGAAAATTCTTCAGATATGCAAGACACCTTTATTCTGGTCCATCCGGTTGATGCGTACTTGTCACGAATGCACAATTTCTATTATACACACCTGCCTGTATAATCGAAATGTGTATGCGTTCAGCTGGGAATGTTTACCTCTTTCCCCGTCGAATAGCATAAATGTAAAAGATAACAATGCCCTGCGTTGAAGGAAAATATCCATATCCAGTTTCAAAAGCCATTCTTTACACTTTCTTAATTCAATTCTTCATCATTTTAACACCAACTTTATTTCACTTTTGATATTCCTACCCCACGGATGGAACATCAGTTCATTTTGCAACGCCAACCGTTTCAATAACGGGGTGTTTATGGGAAAGAGGGCCGTTTTATGTCTCTTTTATTCTGGATCAGTGGAGTTGTTGCAGCCGCTTTGCTCGTTTATCTATTCATAGCCCTGCTTAGGCCGGAGAAGTTCCAATGACGATGAATGGATTCTTGCAGATTGTTCTCTATTTCGCGGTACTTTTGCTCCTTGTGAAACCACTGGGGCATTACATGGCATCCGTTTATGAAAACAAATCCTGCGGCCTTGATCGACTGCTGGGTCCCATCGAAAGAGGTCTCTACAGGCTGTGCGGCGTACAGCCTGAGCGGGAAATGGCCTGGCGGGAGTATGCAGTCGCCTTGCTCATCTTCAATTGCGCCGGGTTCATCCTCCTTTACGCCCTGCTTTGCTTACAGGGCAGCCTGCCCTTGAATCCCCGGACACTGCCGTCCTTAGATCCCGTTCTGGCCTTCAATGTTGCTGTGAGTTTTGTAACCAACACGAACTGGCAGTCATACAGCGGGGAGATGACCATGAGTTATCTTTCACAGATGGCGGGGCTTACAGTGCAGAATTTCCTTTCCGCCGCTACCGGGATGGCAGTGCTTGTGGCGTTGATGCGCGGTCTGAAACGGCGTTTTGCCGACAGAATCGGCAATTTCTGGGTCGATGCGGTTCGTTCAATCCTGTACATTCTATTGCCGCTATCGATGATCCTCGCTCTTCTGCTCGTTTCCCAGGGGGTTGTGCAATCACTTAGTCCCTCTGTGAAGGTCAATTTATTGGAAGCGACAAAGGACGGATCAGGGAACGCTGTCATGGAGCAGGTGATCCCTCTGGGTCCTGCCGCCTCGCAAATCGCCATCAAGCAACTCGGCACCAACGGCGGCGGCTTTTTCAATGTCAATTCCGCCCATCCCCTGGAAAACCCGACCCCTGTTTCAAATTTCCTCGAACTGCTGGCAATTTTGCTGATCCCTGCCGCCCTTTGCTATACCTACGGGAAGATGGCAGGAGACACGCGCCAAGGATGGACGTTGTTGGCAACGATGTTCATTATCCTTATTCCTCTGATGACCGCCTGCCTTTGGAGCGAACAGGCGGGAAATCCCTATCTGTCACGAATCGGCGTTGATCAATCGGCAAGCGACCTGCATCCCGGAGGAAACATGGAAGGAAAAGAAATTCGTTTCGGCATCGTCAACTCCGTTCTCTGGGCGACAGTGACCACCGCCGCATCAAATGGTTCCGTCAATGCCATGCATGATTCGTTTACAGCCATCGGCGGGATGGTTGCCCTGTGGCTCATGCAGTTGGGGGAAATCATTTTCGGCGGCGTGGGTTCGGGTCTTTACGGCATGGTTGTGTTTGCCCTCATCGCCGTGTTTCTCTCCGGGCTCAT
Source organism: Pseudomonadota bacterium (assembly GCA_043805145.1). GTDB lineage: Bacteria > Desulfobacterota > Syntrophia > Syntrophales > Fen-1087 > JAPLJM01. The sequence continues at coordinate 39,857 of JAZDIK010000134.1, forward strand.
GGTTGGACGCACGCCTGAGTACCTGGGAAAAAAGATCGAAGCCTTTGAAATGCAGATGGCATCTTTGGTCATCCTTATACCTGCCGCCGTTGTGCTTTTTGGTACGGCGGTCGCCGTCGTGACGAAAGCGGGGCTGGCTGGCATGCAGAATGCGGGCCCCCACGGATTTACCGAGATTCTTTATGCCTTCTCATCGGCCGGAAACAATAACGGCAGTGCCTTCGCGGGACTCGATGCCAATACTAACTTTTATAACGTTATGCTTGGATTGGCTATGATCATTGGTCGTTTCGGCGTGATCATTCCCATACTCGCCATCGCGGGGTCACTGGCGCGGAAGAAAACGATTCCTTCGGGTCCGGGAACGCTTCCGACCCATACGTTTCTTTTCGCAGTCCTTCTGGCAGGTGTTATTCTTATTGTGGGAGCATTGACCTTTCTCCCCGCCCAGTCGCTCGGCCCGATTGTTGAATATTTGACAATTCCGAAATAACCTATTCACAAGGTGCGATTACCATGAGTTATACCGCCAACAAATCTTCTCTTTCCGATGTCTCGATTATCAGGCGTGCCCTGCTGGATGCATGCATCAAGCTGAACCCCTTTCATATGATCCGGCGACCCGTCATGTTTGTCGTCGAAGTGGGAAGTTTGCTTACAACATTGCTGCTCGTCTTCTCCCTCTTTGGGGGCGGAGAAGAACGTCCAGGTTTTGTTTTATCCGTGACACTCTGGTTGTGGTTTACGGTTTTCTTCTCCAATTTTGCCGAGGCCATGGCCGAAGGAAGAGGAAAGGCACAGGCAAGGGCACTGCGAGGTTCAAGGCAGGATGTAATGGCGAAACGCCTCGCCGGTCCTCAAACGGATGCGAAAAAGACAGAGGTGCCAAGTTCACAACTGAAAAAAGGCGACGTCGTTCTTGTTGAAGCGGGTGACTCCATCCCGGGAGATGGCGAAGTCGTGGAGGGAATTGCATCTGTCGATGAGAGCGCCATCACGGGGGAAAGCGCTCCCGTTATTCGGGAAAGCGGCGGCGACCGGAGTGCCGTCACCGGCGGAACAAGGGTTCTCTCCGATTGGTTGCTCATCAGGATATCGGCCAATCCCGGTGAATCTTTTTTAGACAGGATGATCGCCATGGTGGAAGGCGCAAGCAGGAGAAAAACCCCTAATGAGATTTCCCTGGATATCCTGCTGGCAGGTCTGACCATAATCTTTCTCATGGTGACGGCAACGCTGCTGCCCTTCTCTATTTACAGTGTTCATTCTGCAGGACGGGGATCGCCGGCATCCATCACGATCCTTACGGCCCTTCTTGTCTGCCTGATTCCGACAACGATCGGCGGGCTTCTCTCGGCTATCGGCATTGCCGGCATGGATCGTATGATGCAGGCGAACGTCATCGCCATGTCGGGAAGGGCAATCGAGGCCGCTGGTGATGTGGATGTGCTGCTACTTGACAAGACAGGCACCATCACCCTCGGCAACAGAGTAGCGACCGCCTTCATACCCCCCGATGGAGGAGATACTCGTAAACTCGCCGAGACAGCCCAGTTGGCCTCCCTGGCCGATGAAACGCCCGAGGGCCGGAGCATCGTCGTTCTGGCCAAGAATGATTACGGCATCAGAGAACGGGATATCAAGGCCATCGGCGCCCGGTTCATTCCTTTTACCGCCAGAACCCGCATGAGCGGTGTTAATTTAGACGGCAAAGAGATTCGCAAAGGTGCGGCAGATGCCATTGCGGCTTATGTCATAAATCAGGGAGGAGAATTTTCTCCGGAGATCCGATCCATTGTCGATGATATCTCCCGTCGTGGCGGAACCCCCCTCGTTGTTGCTCAAAACCATCAAGTCCTTGGGGTCATTCAACTAAGTGATGTGGTGAAAGGGGGAATAAAGGAGCGTTTTGCCGACATGAGAAAAATGGGAATCAGGACAGTCATGATCACGGGGGACAACCCCCTCACTGCCGCCGCCATCGCCGCTGAGGCCGGCGTCGATGACTTTCACGCCGAGGCGACTCCGGAGACAAAACTCAATATCATCCGGGAATACCAGGCACAGGGTCATCTGGTAGCCATGACAGGGGATGGGACGAATGACGCACCTGCCCTAGCGCAGGCAGATGTGGCCGTGGCCATGAACACAGGAACCCAGGCCGCCAAAGAGGCGGGGAATCTTGTGGACCTGGATTCGAATCCCACAAAACTCATTGAGATCGTCCATGTCGGAAAGCAGCTCCTCATGACGCGGGGGACATTGACGACCTTCAGTATTTCAAACGATGTGGCAAAATACTTCGCCATCCTGCCGGCTGCCTTTGCCGGCACTTACCCGGAGCTCTCCTCCCTCAACGTCATGGGATTGTCAACGCCGCAGAGCGCTGTTTTGTCTGCCGTTATCTTCAATGCCTTGATCATTGTCGCCCTGATTCCCCTGGCTCTCCGAGGAGTTCGATATCTCCCAGCCGGCGCTGCTGTCGTCCTGAAGCGCAATCTGCTCATCTTCGGCATGGGAGGGCTGCTTGTTCCCTTTCTCGGTATCAAGCTGATTGACATGCTCCTTGTTGCCCTCGGGCTGTTCTGAAAGGTTGATCTCTATGAAAAATCTTCTTCGCCAATCTGTCACATTACTATTTTTCCTTACCCTGATGACGGGACTTCTTTACCCCTTGTCCATCACGGGAATTTCCCAAGCGATCTTCCCTCGCCAGGCCAACGGAAGTCTCATCATGGTCAACGGCCGCCTCATGGGATCGGAGCTTATCGGGCAACCGTTCGAGGCCCCCCGCTACTTCCGGGCACGGCCTTCCGCAACGGCTCCTTTCCCTTATAACAGCGCCGCGTCAACGGGTTCCAACTGGGGACCGTCAAGCGCCGAATTCATTAAAATTGTTCGGGAGAGGATAGACCTTCTACACAAAGCTGATCCGCAGAACCGGATTCCCATTCCCGTTGATCTGGTCACGTCATCCGGAAGCGGTCTTGATCCACACATCAGCCCTGCTGCCACTTTTTACCAGATCCCGCGCGTGGCCAGAGCCCGTGGCCTTGATGAACAGTCGGTGAGGCGTCTCGTCCTTTCCCACATCCGGGGGCGGGCTTTCGGTGTCTTCGGAGAACCGGTCGTCCATGTCTTAACACTAAATATGGCTCTGGATAACTTACGATAATCATGGTACATTTATAAAAGCGTATGATAGAATTCTGCACTACGGATGTAACGAACAGCCATGGATACACAAAGACCTGATCCGAATGCCCTTCTCAAAAGGGTGGAAAAAGAAGAACAGGACAATCGACAGGGAAGACTCAAGATTTTCTTTGGCGCAGCCCCCGGTGTGGGAAAAACATACACCATGCTGGAAGCGGCAAGAAGGAAACAGGAAGAGGGGGAAGACATTGTCGTCGGCATCGTGGAAACTCATGGCCGACAGGAGACGGAAAAACTGCTTGAGGGTCTGGAGATCCTGCCCCGCACTCATTATTCCTACCGAGGCAAAAATCTGCCCGAATTCGATCTTGATTCAGCCTTATCACGAAATCCGGCAGTTATTCTGATAGATGAACTCGCCCATTCAAACGTGCCCGGCGCCCGCCATAAAAAACGATGGCAGGATGTGAAAGAACTCCTCTGTGCAGGCATTTCCGTTTATACGACCGTCAATGTCCAGCACCTGGAAAGTCTCAACGATATAATCCACCAGATCACCCGCGTGAATGTCAGTGAAACGATCCCGGATTCATTTTTGGACAGGGCTGATGAAATCGAACTGATCGATTTGCCGCCGGATGACTTATTGCAGCGCCTCAAGGAGGGAAAAGTCTATATCCCCGAACGGGCCGAAAAGGCCATGGCCCATTTCTTTCAGAAAGGCAACCTCATCGCCCTTCGGGAACTGGCGTTGCGACGAACGGCCCAACGCGTGGATGAGCAGATGGAAAGCTATCGGCGTGACATGGGTGTACATACCATCTGGCAGGCGACGGAACGCATCCTGGTTTGCGTAGGTTCCAACCCGCGATCGGTGCGTCTCATCAGAGCGGCCCGTCGTATGGCCGCAGGACTTCGTGCGGACTGGATCGCCGTCAATGTGGAAGCGCCCACGCATGTTTGCCCTTCGGAGGACGACAAGAGGCTGCTTGCAGAGCACGTGCGGTTGGCCGAAAGCCTGGGCGCGGAAACGGTAACGTTGACGGGCCACCGGGTCAGCGAGGAAATCCTCAACTTTGCCCGGTTGAGAAATGTCGGAAAAATCATTGTCGGAAAACCGACGCACCCCCGCTGGAAGGACAAGCTCTTCGGATCACCCCTTGATGAAATCATCCGTGGCAGTGGAGACATTGATATCTACGTCATCACGGGCGAGTCGGAAGAACCCAGGCGACATAAAGCGGGGCAAATAAAAAAGATAAAAACAAACTCCATCGAGTGGCTTTGGAGCATCGGCGCCGTTGTCGTCGCTACCGGAATTGCAGCCCTCATGTTTCCCTTTTTCGATCTTATCAACCTCGTGATGATCTATCTATTGAGCGTTGTGACAGTGGCTGTCCGGACCAGTCGCATGCCGTCCCTTTTAGCGACACTACTGAGCGTGGCGGCATTCGATTTTTTCTTTGTTCCACCCTATTTTACCTTTGCCGTTGCCGACATAAGATATATCGTTACTTTCGTCGTCCTGTTCGTGGTGTCTGTCGTGATCAGCGGGCTTGCCCTGCGGGTCCGCGAACAAGCCGAGGAGGCAAGACGACGTGAAAGAAACACAGCGGCCCTTTACGGTTTGAGCCGTGATCTGGCAAGGGAACGAAAGAAAGAAAAACTCAGTGATATTGCCGTAAAACACATCGGTGAGGTCTTCCGCAGCCAGGCGGTTGTCCTGATTCCCGATCACGAGAGGCGCCTTAAAGTGCTTTCAACCGCTCAAGGTACATTTGCAATTGACCAGAAAGAGTGGAGTATCGCTCAGTGGGTTTTCGAAAACAGGCAAGCCGCCGGTCTTGGAACGGATACCCTGATGGCCGCAAAGGCCCTTTACCTGCCAATGATCGCTTCATCCGGTCCCGTCGGTGTCATCGGTGTCCTTCTACATAACCCAGATGTACCGTTTGATCCGGGAGAGATTCATTTCCTGGAGACATTTACGAACCAGACCGCAATGGCCCTTGAACGGATGATGTTGGCTCAGGAAGCCAACAGGGAACGTCTGAATGCCGAATCACAGAGCATGAGAAATACATTCCTGAGCTCCGTGTCCCATGATTTGAGGACTCCTCTGGCAACAATCACAGGAGCGGCAAGCACGCTCATCCATGGTGGGAAGAACATTCCGGAGGAGAAACGGGAAGAAATGATCAAAGCCATCCATGAAGAAGCAGAGCGCCTCAATCATATCATCCGGAATGTTCTGAACATAACGCGCCTCGAATCAGGAACCATCCAAGTTAACAAGGAATGGCATTCTTTGGAAGAGATCATCGGCGTGGTTCTCGACAGGCAGTCGAACATGCTGCACGCCCGCCCCGTCAATGTATCCATTCCAGCGGATCTGCCGTTGATACCCTTTGATCCGATTCTCATGGAACAGGTTCTTGCAAATCTTGTTGAAAACGTCATTCAACACACACCTCCCGGGACTCCTGTTGACATCTGTGTTCGCACCCAAAAGGAATCCGTTCAAATTGAGATTGCCGACAAAGGTCCGGGCATAAAAGAGATTGAAAAGGAACATATTTTTGATAAATTTGCCCATGAAAAGGTATCCGGAAAAGGGGTTGGACTCGGGCTTTCCATATGCAAGGCGATCGTGGATGCGCACGGCGGTCGTATATGGGCGGAAAATCGTCCTGGGGGGGGCGCCGTTTTCAGATTTAACCTTCCTATAGACAGGGAACCGCCGGAGGTCGATGAAGATATCCATTCCTGAGAATGTGCCTTATTGATGAAGAACGGGGGCAGAAACCATGTCAGACATCGGAGAACTTATCCTGCTGATCGAAGATGAAATGCAAATGCGACGATTTCTTCGGGTTGCGATTGAAAGTGAACATTATCGCCTGGTGGAAGCTGAGACGGGCAAGGATGGTCTTGTGAAGGCAGCGGCATGGAATCCTGATGTGGTGATTCTCGACCTCGGTCTGCCCGATATGGATGGGATAGAAGTCATTAAAAGACTTAGAGAATGGTCCAAGGTACCCATCATCATCATTTCAGCGCGGGAACAGGAAAACGACAAAATCCGGGCTCTTGATTTTGGAGCGGACGATTATTTGACAAAACCCTTCGGCATAGGAGAGCTTCTGGCAAGAATTCGTGTCGCCGGCAGGCACAAGAGGCTTCAACAATCAGGACAAAATGAGGTTGAATTTATTGCGGATGATCTACGCATTGATTATTCCCGAAGACAAGTTTTTCTAGATAATAATGAAATCCACCTGACCCCGATTGAATACCGTCTTATTGCCTTCCTTACACAGCATGCGGGCAAAGTGATGACACATCGACAACTGCTTAAGGAGGTCTGGGGACCTTCCCACATCGAACAGACACAATATCTCCGGGTTTACATGACCCAACTGCGGCGCAAGATCGAAAGGGACCAGGCCCGCCCGAGATTTCTGATCAACGAGCCCGGCGTCGGTTATAGATTTAAATACGACCCGGGAAAAGGCTAAAACGAATGCAGATGCAATTGGTGCATATTCAAGCACTACTTAACACATTAATATCAATAGTGAAACAAGATTATGTTACGTATAGATAGGTGAACGAGAGGGAAGTACGCATCAACCGGATGAACCTTTTTTCTGAATCGACACAGAAGGACGCGGCGATTCACAGGGGAAAATGGATAGGGATCTGTTATTTTGATTTCATGATCCAGGCGCCGTCCCAGTCGTCTCCGGGCGGGCTTTCTCTAAGAACCTCGCACCGTTCGATATACATGCGGCAGACTTTTTCGTCCTCATGAAGCCTCAACGCCTCGGCGAATGCGCCGATGGCCCGGTCCCACGCCCGGTTCCGATACTGTTCAAGGCCGTTTCGGAAGTGGTTGACCACTTCCATGACGTGGGGAAATGTTCGTTCGTCGTGGTAATCAAGGACCTCATAAACCGCCACGGTCTCAGTCTTTCCCTTGACTACGACGCGGTCCACCTCGCGGATGCGGTACGTGCCGCGCAATTTCCGGTATGTGTTTTCACTGATCAGGATGCTGGCGTGATACTGCTTGCACAGGCTTTCGAGCCGGGAGGCGAGGTTCACACCGTCGCCGATGAGAGTGTAATCCATGCGTCGCGGAGAACCGATATTCCCGGAAACGATCGTGTCCGTATTGATGCCGATGCCCATTTTGACCGGTTTCTTGCCATCACCGAGCCGTTTTACGTTCCAGACGTTCAGCGCCCGGATCATGGCAACGGCAGCCCTGACCGCCCGGTCTTCGTCATCGTCATGGGCCACCGGAACGCCGAAGGCCGCCATGATGGCGTCTCCGATGAATTTATCCAGCATGCCGCCTTCTCTCTGGATGCAGTCCACCATGATGGTGAAATACTCGTTCAGCAGTGAAACGGTTCCCTGCGCGCCCAGTTCCTCCGTCAGCGTGGTAAATTCGCGGATGTCTGAGAAAAGGATCGTTGCCGGGGTGCTTTTTCCTCCGAGGATATCTTCGCCACCTGCCAGGATCTGATCAGCGAGACCCGGGTCCATGTAGCGCGACATGGTCGATTTCATGCGCTTTTCCGAGCTGATATCGTCGACGACGATCATGGTTCCGAGCTTCTTCTCTATATTGGCGAGGGGAAGCACCGTGAGATTCGCTGAGATTTTTTCGCTTCCGAATGCGAGTTCCGCATCCATGGTCACATCGGGTTTCCGGGTTTCTTCGACCCGATCGATCTTTTCCATGACCCAGGAATTGGTTCCCGTGAAAAAGGCTTCTGCCGGCCGGTCGAGAATGTCCGCCGGGCTGACTTTCATGATCTGGAGGCCAGCGGTGTTGCAGGTCACGATTTTTCCATCTTCGTTTAACGTGATTACACCGTTGGACATGCTCTCAAGCATGCTTTCGCTGTAGTTCTTCATATTCTGGATATCGTCAAAGAGCTTGGCGTTCTCGAGGGCGATCGATACCTGGGCGGTGAAGGCCCTCAGGCGCGATTCGTCCTCATGGGTGAAGACTCCGCCGCGCTTATTGAGCACCTGGGTCACACCGATGGTCTTGCCGGATTTGTTGATGACGGGAACACAGAGAATGGCGCGCGTAAAATACCCGGTTTTCTTGTCAAAAGACGGGTTAAAGCGCAGATCCGCATAAGCATGGGGGATATTGATCGTTTCACCGGACTGAAAAACAGCGCCGGCGATTCCCATGTGGTTTGGAAATCGAATTGAAATGGCATCGAGTCCCAGGCCGACTTTTGAAAACAGTTCGCCCTTTTTTTCATCGTTCAAAAAAAGGGTTGCACGCTCTGCATTGAGCATCCGCGTCGCTTCGGACATGACCTTGTTCAGAATGGCACCCAGATCGATTTCTGCCGTGATGTCGGAAACGATTTTGAAAAATTCCATTTCCTGGGCGCGGAATTTTTTCATCCGCTCGACAATCTGGGTGCTCTGAAGAGCGATGGCTGCCTGGGTCGTCATGGCTTCCAGCAGGGCAAAGTCATCCTTGCTGAACTGGCCGTTCCTTTTATTGAGAAGCTGGGCAACGCCGATAATCTCACCTTTGAGCGTCCGGATCGGGACGCAGAGAATGCTTTTTGTGGTGAAGCCGGTGCTCTCATCGACGGATCGGTTGAAATACTCGTTTGCGTAGGCGTCGTGGACAATGACGCCCTGGCCTTCAGTGAAGACATGCCCGGCAACACCGCTGTTATTGTGGATTCGGATTTCCCGCTTGAAGTTTCCATGGGCCACCCGGGAGTATAACTCGTTCGTATCGCTGTCGTTTAAGAAGATCGTGCCGCGCTCGGCATCAATTTCACGGATCGCGATATCCACAAGGACCGCCAGCATGTGATCCAGGATCTCAAAAGCAGCCATCGCCTGCGATACGTGTAACAGAAGCTTTGCCTGATGAGGTTTTAGATTTCGCTTTGTCACGGAGGAACGTTTTTTCCCTTCGGATAATTTATTGTCCCTGTTCTTGACCATAGGCCTCCAATCGTCCCCGCAGGGCCCTGACGGCGTCGTGCAACTGGTTCATCTCATCACGGGCAGTCTGCTCCAGTTTGTGACACGTTTGTTCATAATGGATATGGTGGCGTTCCAATTCGTCGCGCAGGGCGACGATTGTAAGCTTGAGCTGGGCATTTTCATCATTGGTTGCTGCCAGGATCTGCTGAATATTTTCCTCATGTCGGATCTGCGCTTTTTCCAATTCATCCCGCAACGCACTGACGATTGACTTGAGCTGGTGCATCTCGTCATTGGCCGCCGCCAGGGCCCTCTGGATATCCGCCTCACTCCCGATCTGATTTGTCTCTAATTCGTTGCGCAATGCGCTGACCGTTTCTTTTAAATGCCGGATTTCCGCCTGGGCCTGATAAAGTTCCTGGTTTTCGGGCTGGACGTCCATAAACACCTTTCCAAAAGTCTTGAAGGAAAATCAACTTATACGGAGCCGCTCCAATCACATTTGGCGGACTCGCCGTTGTTATCCTTTCATCTTCCGCATTGCATCCACCAGTTCCTGCACGGACGCCGCCGATTTGTCCAACGCTGTCCGTTCTTCCGGCGTCAGGTTGATCTCGATGATCTGTTCGATGCCGCCTGCCCCAAGTTTGACAGGGACGCCGACGAACAAACCCCGAATCCCGTATTCTCCCTCAAGATAGGCGGCGCAGGGAAGGATCTTTTTCCGGTCCTTGAGGATCGACTCGGCCATTTCCACGGCGGCTGACGCCGGGGCGTAGTAGGCGCTGCCTGTCTTGAGCAGGCCGACGATTTCGGCCCCGCCGCTGCGGGTGCGCGCCACCAGTTCATCGATGCGCTCCGGCGGCAGCAGCTCGGTGATCGGGATCCCGGCCACAGTGGAATAGCGCGGCAGCGGGACCATCGTATCGCCGTGTCCGCCCAAAACGCAGGCATGGATGTTTTCCACGGAGACTTTAAGTTCCATTGCAATGAAGGCCCGGAATCGCGCGGAATCGAGAATGCCCGCCATGCCTGCGACGCGGTTCTTGGGGAAACCGCTGGTTTCATAAGCCACATGGCACATGGCGTCCAGAGGATTGCTCACGACAATCAGAATGGCCTTCGGGGAAAACCGGGCAATCTGCTGCGTCACGTCTTTCACGATTTTTCTGTTGGTCGCCAGCAGGTCGTCCCGGCTCATTCCGGGTTTGCGCGGGATGCCGGCCGTGATGACGACCACATCGGAATCCGCTGAAAGTTCATAGCTGTTCGATCCGATCAATTGCGCATCATGTTTTTCAATCGGCGCCGCCTGCGCCAGATCCAAGGCCTTGCCCTGGGGTATCCCTTCGATGACGTCGATCAAGACCACGTCGCCCAACGCCTTTTCTACCAGTCGCTGCGCTGCCGTCGCCCCGACGTTCCCCGCCCCGACCACGGTAATTTTTTTATCCATAGAGACCTTCCTGTCGTTTAATATTAGTGCATCTATAACAAATTGAACGTCTAATCAACCGGTGAACCGATTGTTTTCAAGCGCCGACTCACCTTCGACACCCGGCGGGCGGTCTTGATGGTGGTCCTTTCCGCGGAAAAATGAAGCCGCCCTTCAAGCGCCCAAAATCTCTTTCACCCGGCCGACGATGCCACTCTCCAGACGCACCTTGATGCCGCGGGGGTGGCGGGGTGATTTCGTGAGCAGACCCCGGACGACCCCTTCCGTGAGGGTGCCGCTGCGCTGATCCTCTTTCCGGACCACTCTCACCCGCATGCCGGGTGCGAGGTCGGATCGGTTGCTGATGGTCATGGGGCGCTCCTTTCAGGAAGCGCCGCCCGCACCGCCGAGATGCGCGCGGAAACTATTCGCGTCTTCAGGTCCTCGATGAACTTCTGGTATCCCGGCGAGGTCATCACAGTCGGGTCGTTTACGTTTTTCATTGTGCCAATCCCTCCAGCATTTACCGAAATGAAGCTGGTTTGTATTTTTCAAAACTTTCTTCGTCCACATTGCCGAGCGATGAAACTATCATTTCTCGTTCCCACTATTGTCCGGTTTTTGTTTTATCTGCCTTTGTTGCTTCGCTGGCGGAAGATAGTTTTCAGATGTGATGACGCTTCTGCCTGTTTTTGATTCCAATTCCAAACGGGCTTTCTTCGCAATTTTGCCTTCCTTTTTTCCCGCATCTGCATTTTCAACCATTCCGGTTGCGTTGACGCTTTGGGCTATCTGCCTGGTTGACAATTCTGCAAGCGCCGTAAAAATCAGTTCCGCTTCGTTCATATGATCGCGCAAATTCTGCGTCTTAAGACCATTGATATCCTTATGTTTTTTGACAGAAACCCCACTCCATTCCTGATGAATGATATTCGTGAGAATGGCGTACTCATCTTCTTTGGATATTTCATGTTCTTTCCAATAATCGGTAAGCTTGTTGCGGGTTTCCTGCCCCATCATGCGTTGCTGTATCCACTTCTCGCTTCTGCCGTGCTGTTGCCAGTATTCACGGGCGCGGTCGAGTGAGCGCGCGGGGTCACTAATATCCTGCAATCGTTCGTATCCTACCTTTGCCAGCCATAATTTTATCGGTTCTGCCTTGGGACTGGGAACAGACTGAATAAGTCGCAACAATGTCTCCGGATCAGCAGCATCAGTCAGATATTTTTTCCCGTCCGCAGCTTCCATTTTCAGTTGGTGACAATTTGTCACCGACTCACTTCCTTCTTTTTTTAAACGCCCTTTTAGCTTATTCTAATATTTTCTGGCAGTTTGATAATCCGATTGCTGCAACAATACCGCGATAATATCCACTACCGAGAAATACCAGATTTCGGTCAGCTCGTCGTAATGGCGGCGTATTTTATAGTTCTCAAAAACAGCTAATTTATTGTCAGTCATTGCTATCCTCCTCACCGCTGTCCAGTTACTTGCCCATTCGGTATTTGATGTCGTAGTTGATGATGAAGTCCAACTCAGCTTCATTAAAATTGTAGATACGGGCTAAACGACTATTCGAATAACTGCACTTGGTCATATGTCTCCTTCGACGGAGCCTTAGAAACGTTGATATCTTCCGAGGCGTCCATGATTTGGAACTTTTTGGATCGTTTCCCACTATCCTAAAAATCATTGCCGGAGCTCCGGCATAGGTTAACTGTTAGACACTATTAATGAACTGACAAAAGTGCTCCCCGTTTTTTCATCCCCCTGCCGTGTCATCAGGCCAATTGCCTTGGCTGCATCCGGGAAATTATCTCGTTCAGGCGGTCTGTCAATTCCTGGCTCAACGTACTTACGGGGTTGATCGGGGTCGGGCTTGATATCGATGATCGGCAGGTCGTAGAGTTTGCCCTTTTCGAAGGCGGGAGCTTGTTGAGCAGCCATACGTTCCTCCTGATTTGTTTATTCGGAAAAGCGCAATAAATTATTGCTGGCTTGCTTTTGTGACGGCGAAGTATAGGCAGATGAGAATTGTATGTCAATGAGATATTGGATTCAGCGGAGATGGCAAGCTTTTTCTCCAGAATTGCTCTATCGCCCTGATCTGTCAGGACCGACGAGGTTTTTTGACGGCAGTTCAAGGTGAATGGGAGGAATCTATCCATGGGCATAGATTCTTTTCCCTGTTGCAAATTCACCGGAGCTAAGGTAGAAAAAGCCGTCTTTTCCCAAATTGAATCAAGAAGGAAAACGCATGGCCCATCGCATTGAAATCGGCTTCAAAAAAGGCATCCGGGACGCCCTCGGAGAAAAAATAAAAAGACGCATCGTCGAAAATCTTCATCTCCCTGTGGATAATGTGAAAACCATCGACGTCTATACCATCGACGGCCGGCTTTCCGCAAAGGAACTTAAAAAAGCCGCTGCCGGTCCGCTGTCCGATCCCGTTATCCAGCAGTTTGCAGTTGACCGCGGGATGGCCGACCGTTTTGACTGGATGATCGAAGTGGGGTTCCGGCCCGGCGTTACCGACAATGTGGGCAAGACCGCCCACGAGGCCATCGCCCTGCTGCTGGGACTGCCGTTAGCCGATGCGCCGCCGGTTTATACATCGCGGCAGTATCTGCTAAGCGGCCCGATCGGGGCTCAGGACGCGCAGCGAGTCGCCTCCAGCCTGCTTGCCAACGAGCTCATCGAGCGCTACGAGCTTGTCAGCGGCAAAACATGGGACCGTCAGGCGGGAATGCCTGCTTATGTCCCGCGCGTCGCCGGCCTCGATGCGCCGGCCGTGAAGGAGATCGACCTCGACGTCGGCGATCGCAGGCTTGTGAAGATCAGCCAGGAGGGGGTGCTGGCGCTCAATCTCGACGAAATGCGCGTTATTCGCGATTATCTCAAAGACGCAGCCGTCGTCGAAGAAAGGAAAAAATTCGGCCTCGGCCGGAAAATGACGGACGTAGAGCTCGAATGCCTCGCCCAGACCTGGTCGGAACACTGCAAACACAAGATATTCAACAGCTTCATTACATACCGTGATGAGGCGGGACAGGTTCTGGAGGTTGACTCCCTGTTCGACAGCTATATCCGGGCGGCAACCAAAATAGTCCGAGAACGCCTGGGCAGGAAGGACTGGTGCCTGTCCGTGTTCGTGGACAACGCCGGGGTCATCAAATTCAATGACGACTATAACCTGGTCTTCAAGGTGGAGACGCACAACTCTCCCTCGGCGCTTGATCCCTACGGCGGGGCGCTCACAGGCATCGTCGGCGTCAACCGCGATCCCTTCGGCACAGGGAAGGGTGCCAGGCTGATTTTCAATACTGATGTTTTCTGCTTTGCGCCGCCGGATTACGACAACCCGCTGCCCAAACGCATCCTGCATCCGCGCCGCATCTACGAGGGCGTCCGCGAGGGGGTTGAGCACGGCGGCAACAAGAGCGGCATTCCCACGGTCAACGGCTGCATCGTTTTTGATGAGCGGTATCTGGGCAAGCCCCTCGTTTACTGCGGCACCGCCGGGATGATGCCTTCCCGCCTCCACGGCGAGCCCACCCATACCAAGGAAATCGTCCCGGGCGACCTGATCGTCATGACGGGCGGCCGCATCGGCAAGGACGGGATTCACGGCGCCACATTCTCCTCGGAGGAACTTCACGAGGACTCTCCCGTGACAGCCGTGCAGATCGGCGATCCCATCACGCAGAAGAAGATGACCGATTTTCTGCTCATGGCGCGGGATCGGAACCTCTACCGGGCGATTACCGACAACGGCGCCGGCGGACTGTCGTCATCGGTGGGAGAAATGGCGCGGTTCTCAGGCGGCTGCGAGATCGACCTCAGGAAAGCCCCCCTCAAATACACCGGCCTGCAGCCCTGGGAGATCCTGCTGTCGGAGGCGCAGGAGCGCATGACCTTGGCCGTTGATCCGGAGCGCATCGACGCCTTCCTGGCCCTGGCAGGAAAAATGGAGGTGGAGGCCACGGTTCTCGGACGCTTCACCGATTCCGGAATATTCCATGTGCGCTATGGCGAGCAGACCGTCGCCTGCCTGGAAATGGCGTTTCTGCACAACGGCCTCCCACAGATGCGCCTGAACGCCCGCTGGCAAACGCCCCGCCACGAAGAGCCCGATTTTCCCGAGCCGGCCGATCTGGGAGGGGCCCTCAAGGCCATGCTGGCACGGCTGAACATCTGCAGCAAGGAATCCGTCGTGCGCCAGTATGACCACGAGGTCCAGGGGGGCAGCGTTGTCAAGCCCCTGGTCGGCGCCGCCAATGACGGTCCGTCGGACGCCGCCGTCATCCGGCCCCTGCTGGATTCCTTTGAGGGCGTGGTGACGGCCAACGGGATCTGCCCGCGGTACAGCGATATCGACACTTACCATATGGCCGCCTGCGCCATCGACGAGGCCGTACGCAACACGATCGCCGTGGGCGGTTCGCTGGAGCGGCTGGCCGGGCTGGATAATTTCTGCTGGTGCGACCCGGTCCGGTCGGAAAAGACGCCCGACGGCCAGTTCAAGCTGGCCCAGCTTGTACGCGCCAACATGGCGCTGTACGATTATACGACCGCCTATGGAGTCCCCTGCATCTCCGGCAAGGACAGCATGAAAAACGATTACCAGATCGGGGACACGAAGATTTCAATTCCGCCGACGCTGCTGTTTTCCACGATCGGATTCATCAAAGATGTCCGCAAGGCCGTCACAATGGACGCCAAAAAGCCTGGCGATCTGGTTTATATTCTGGGAACCACCTATCGGGAGCTCGGCGGGTCCGAATGGTACGCCCTGCACGGCTATGTCGGCAACAATGTCCCGAAGGTCAACGCCGAAAGGGCGAAAAAACTATACAAGGCCTTAAGCAAAGCCATCGAGACAGGGCTTGTGGCCTCCTGTCACGACTGCTCGGACGGTGGCATGGGCGTTGCGCTTGCAGAGACGGCTTTTGCCGGCGGGTTCGGCCTGACGGTGGATCTGTCCAAGGTTCCCTGCGAAAGCTTGCAGCGCAACGACGAGCTGCTTTTTTCCGAGTCCCAAAGTCGTTTTGTCGTGACTGTTTCACCCGCAGCGAAGTTGGCCTTCCAACGGACGCTCAAGGGAAATGTTTATGCCGAAGTGGGCCGGGTGAATGCGCAGGGGACGCTCAAAATCACTGGATTCAACGGGAACCTGATCATCGACGATGATATTCATGAACTCAAGGCGGTGTGGCAAAAGCCGCTGAATTTTTAAGGAATACGAACATGCCGAGAAAAGTCAAAGCCATTGTGATCACAGGAAACGGCACGAACTGCGAAACGGAAATGGCCCATGCCTGCCGGCTGGCCGGCGCGGACCGGGTGGATGTCGTTCACATCAGCCAGTTGCTCTACCGCGAGAAGAAACTGGACGATTACGAGTTTCTGAATCTGCCGGGCGGATTTCTCGACGGGGACGACCTCGGATCGGCCAAGGCCGGGGCCAACCGGATTCTGCATGCAGCCATTCGGATGGATCCGTCGGCGATACAGGAGACACTGCACGACCAGTTCCGCCGCTTCATCGGGGCCGGGAAGCTGATTCTGGGCGTCTGTAACGGTTTTCAGCTTCTGGTCAAACTTGGAACGCTGCCGGGCTTCGACAGCGATTACTTCCGGCAGGCTGCCACGCTGACCTTCAACGATTCAGGGCGCTTTGAAGACCGATGGGTCTATCTGACCACTAACACCGCCTCGCCCTGCGTATTTACGAGAGGCGTCAAGTCTCTTTATCTGCCGGTCCGTCACGGTGAAGGCAAGTTCATCGCCAAGGACCGGGCTGCCCTGAAAAGACTCCACACGGATCAGCATGTGGTCGTTCAGTACAGCGATGAGCATTGCCGGACGGCGACGATGGCCTACCCATACAATCCAAACGGCGCCGTGGATGCCATTGCCGGAATCTGCGACGAAACAGGACGGATCTTCGGCCTGATGCCGCATCCCGAGGCCTACCTTCACTACACCAACCATCCCCGCTGGACGCGGGAGAAACTCCCGGAAGAGGGGATGGGCCTGGCCCTTTTCAAAAACGCCGTCAAATTCATCCGCAGCCGGGAATTCTGATGGCCCGTTGTCGTAGTAATCCTTTAAATACGGCCTCTAATAGATCCTGCCAAATTTGTGTCGACAAGAAATACAAAATAATTATAGTGTTACGGCTATTAGCTTCTCATGGAATAAACGGAAAAATGAAACCAACAAGAAAAAGCACGGGGTTTCATTATATTGGCATATCAGCATCTGAGAAACTTAAACTTGAGGGACTGTGTCGAAACGAAGCAAGAACCCAGAACACAATGCTCTCACCCCACATAAGTCATTTCACGAAAAAAGCCATCCCGATAGATTCCTGAAGTTGTAAACACATAGATTCAGGTTGGATCCATGAAGAAAACTGAAACGGACAGCAGGGATATTGCGCGCCTTGCTCCGGATGCGCAAAAAACACAGCCAACTTGGCTCCGTCCTTTCCGATCGGCCAGTTGTCTTTATGGCGTCAAAGGGATTTGTTTTTTCTTATAAAGGAGAAAACATCCGATTCGATCCATTTGCTCCAGTTCCTCTTTACAGACTTATTCCTGTTTTTCTTCTTCATGACCTTCAGCTCCTTTCTTGTACGGTCTCGCTGCCTGAAAATCTCTATCGCCCTTTTCCACTCCTACACGCGGTATCAGAATATTTCGTTGCGCTCAGTTAAACAATCGGTGGAACGCTTAATCATCGATAGGAGAAAATGGATGATGATATAGGACAATGCATAGAGGGCGTATCGGTCTTTATCCTATGATTCTATTTTTTGAGTTCGTCAAATATATGAAAGACGGGGCTCCGCCCCCTTCATCAGACAAACACCGAAAGCTTTTCCGCCTTTTATCCTAAAGGGATATCTTTGAAAATCCGAACTCAAATTCAGCCACATGCCGATTGTTCCCGCTCCTCTTTTACTTCAGATTGCCTGTAAAAGATCAAAGGAAGAGGTCCTCTTCAGGAGGTGAGAAAATGATGATCAGGCAGAACAGGACGAAGGAACGGATCTACATGAGGCTGGATGTCAATGCCTTGGGCGAAAGGCAGCGCAGGGCTTGGGAAAGCGCCTTTCGCATTTCCCAAAAACCGGTGCTATGCTCGTAAAAGATAATCATAGCAAGAAAGAAGGCTAAGACGGCTCCGCAAAAGAATATTGAAGGGAAAAACTGGACGGATCCGATGAGCTCGTGTGGGGTTTTGATCTCTTGAAAGGACTTTGACAGACTTTCAGGAACGTTTTCCTCTGTCGTTCAAGAGACGCCTTGCGGCGAATTGTCACCGGGGAGACTGAATTACTTCTTGGAGTTTCTCTTGGCGCTTGTCGGCATGGCGCAAAGGTCAGATAAAAACGCTTGTAAAAACCTTACCCGCGACATCGAAATGTCACAAACCTCCCCATCTATCCGATGCTTTACAGATGGGGGTTCTTTATGGCCCGTTCACGACAAGAAAGCTTTGCACAAACCGGGGAAATTCTTCGCAATCGGCAAGTGAGCGGAAAAGATTTTTGGGCCGCGGAAACGCCATTTTACAAGAGTCTCTATTTCGACAAACCAAACCTCCCGTTAAATGAATCCGGAAATCGCCTTGACATACGGGCAAGTCATCTCATATATCTTACTGTAATCTTGCACAACCTGCGAGATCGAACTTTTCTGCAATTCCGACGGGATGTTCCGACAGACGTAAGAAACGAAAGCACGATGGCATATCAGACCAAATCGAAGGCCGAACTGATTCGTGAAATGGCCGGAATGCGCCGACACATCCGTGCAATGAAGCAAGTCGAGACCGATGATCTGCCCGAAGAAGGGCTTTTTCGAATCCTGGACAACAGCTCCCGGACGGGCATTTATGTCGTACAGGGCGGCTTGTTTCGGTTTGTCAATGCCCACGCCGCTTTTTACTGGGGTTACAGCAAGGAGGAACTCATCGGCATGGAATCCATGAGCCTTGTCCATCCGGATGATTATCAACGGGTACGGCAGGATGCCATCGACATGCTCAAGGGAAGGCGAACCTCTTCCTATGAATTTCGCACGATCGCCAGGGACGGCGGTGTCCGGTGGATTACGGAGACCATCACTCCGATCCGTTATAAAGGCAAGCGAGCCGTTCTGGGGAACTCCATGGACATCACCGAACAGATCAAGGCCCGGACAAAGCTGGCGGAGCTCGAGGCCCTGGAGGCATCCATCCTGGAAGCCATCCCCCATGCCGTGATTGGGTTGCGCAACCGGCGCATCATCTTCGCCAATGATGGTGTCAAGTCCGTATTCGGCTGGGAAGTGCAGGAGCTGATCGGCAAGCGAACGAGCGTATTTTATCGAACCAAGAGGGACTTCCAGGCTATTGCCCGAGACCTGTACGCGACCTTGGAGCGTCAACGAACGTTTCGGTCGGAGTTTCCCTGCCGGCGCAAGGATGGCGCAGAGATCGAATGCATGGTCAGCGCCTCCCGGATCGGGGAAACCCTGCAGGAAAAAAATGTCGTCATAACCTATGAAGACATTACCGATCGCAAGCGGGCGGAAGCCGCCTATAAAACAATGGCCGACAGTTCGCAGGCAGGCGTCTATGTGGTCCAAAACGGAACATTCCAGTTTGTCAACCGTAACGCCGCCGGCTATGCGGGCTACAGCACAAAAGATCTGGTGGGTATGGACTCGCTGTGCCTTGTGCATCCCGATGACCGGGAAAAGGTCATCAGAAATTCAAGGGAAATGCTCAGCCGCAAACGGATATCTCCCCATGAATTCAGGATTGTCACGAAGGACGGCCGGATTCGCTGGATCATGGAAACCGTCACGCTTATTCCATGGGGGGGCGAACGGGCAGTGCTCGGGAACTCCATGGACATTACCGAGCAGATCGAGGCCCGCAATAAACTGACCGATCTGGAAGCGCTGGAGGCCTCCATCCTGGAAGCCATTCCCCATGCGGTGATTGGCCTGCAGGACCGGCGCATCATCTTTGTCAACGACGGGGTGGAGGCTGTCTTCGGCTGGAAGGCCGGGGACCTCATCGGGAAAAGCACCCGCGTACTTTACCAAACCGACGAGGATTATGACGCTATCGCCCGGGACCTTTATTCCGCCCTTGAAAAGAAGCGAACCTTTGTCGCGGAATTTCCCTGCCGGCGGAAGGACGGAACCCACATTGAGTGCATGGTCAGCGCGGCGCGGATCGGAAAGAAACTGGAGAAGAAAAGTATTGTCATTACCTATGAAGACATCACAGACCGCAAGCGTGCAGAGGCGGAGATTGAACGGTCTCGTGAACAGTTGCGCAATCTGTCCGCCCATCTTCAGTCCGTTCGAGAGAAGGAACGAACCCGGATCGCCCGGGAGCTTCATGATGAACTGGGACAATTGCTGACGGCCCTGAATACGGGGCTCGTTTTGCTGAACAAGAAA
This sequence comes from Pseudomonadota bacterium, assembly GCA_043805145.1. Classification (GTDB taxonomy): domain Bacteria; phylum Desulfobacterota; class Syntrophia; order Syntrophales; family Fen-1087; genus JAPLJM01. Next base: position 59,897 of record JAZDIK010000134.1, read on the forward strand.
ATCCCCGAGGAACGGGCGTCGCTGCGCGACCAGACGGGCTCCATGATTGATCTGGTGGGCATGACCATGCAGACCTTGAAACGGATTTACATGGATCTGCGTCCGGGGTTGCTCGATCATCTGGGACTTGCCGTGGCCATTGGCTGGCAAGCCGGGGAATTCGAGAAGCGAACGGGTATCCGCTGCAAACTCAACGTCGATCCGGAGGATCTGGTGCTGGATCCGGAGCTTTCCACGGCCATTTTCCGTATTTTTCAGGAGACGCTCACCAATATCGCCCGTCATGCCGAGGCCACGAAGATTGTTGTCAATTTGAAAAGGAACGCCAAAGGCATTGAGCTGGCGGTTCGTGACAACGGAAAAGGAATTACCGAAGAGCAATTGACAAAAGCCAACTCATTCGGATTACTGGGAATCAGGGAACGGACCCACTACTGGGACGGCAACGTCCAGATCACCGGGAAGGACGGCGGGGGGACGATGGTGAAAATCTCGATCCCCATCCGCGAAAAAGAGGACAGGGGGAGCAACGAATGAAAAAAATAAAGATTTTGATTGCCGATGATCATCCGATCGTGCGGGCGGGATTCAAGCAGGTCATCTCCGACATGCCCGACATGCTGGTGGCCGATGAAGCCGCCAACGGGCAGGAAGTTCTCAATTATATTCGTAAAAAGAATTACGACCTGGTGTTGCTGGATATTTCCATGCCTGGCCGCAGCGGCCTGGAGGTCCTGAAAGACCTGAAAAGCGAGAAGCCTAAACTCCCCGTGCTGATCCTCAGCATCTATCCGGAAGAACAGTACGCAATTCGGGCATTGCGGGCTGGCGCTTCCGGGTATATGACCAAAGCCAGCGCACCCAACGAACTGATCGCGGCAATTCGCAAAATATCGGAAGGGGGAAAGTACATCAGCGCTTCGCTGGCCGAGAAATTGACCTATTATCTCGACGGTGATGCTTCCAGACCTCCCCATGAGTCCCTCTCAGACCGGGAGTACCAGGTCATGCTGATGATCGCCTCCGGCAAGACGGTGACGCAGGTCGCCGACGAACTCTGCCTGAGCGTCAAGACGATCAGCACCTACCGTACGCACATTCTGGAAAAGATGAGAATGAAAAACAACGCCGAAATAACGCTTTATGCTGTTCAGAACAAGCTTGTAGGGTGATGAGGCGTCGCTCAGGTCCTGAAAAATGTAGGGGATTTTTTCCGTGACGCCTCTTATGGACGCCTTCTACGTCTAAATGCCGCTTTTATGTAACCTGCCTGAATTCAAGATTTTTTCGACTCTTTTCCGGGCTCGTCAGCTTTGCATCATCGGACAAATGAGGATGTCAGAAATGACTCCTGTCTGAGGGGAAATACAGCGTGTGGCTGATTGATCATGATTAACCATTTCCTTATATTAGGCGCAACCAAAGTAATACGACATCGCCGTCAGACGATAATATATCAAGGGAGGTGAGATCATGAAGGTAAGAAGAGAGAAGAAGACGTTGACCAAGGCGGAGTATGCCCGTTTCCTGGAAGCCCTGAGAAAAAATTCTCTGGCCGTCCTGATGGAAGCAACATTCCCGGCGGCAAAGCGCAAACAAAGAACCGTTGACGAAGCCCTCATTGCGTAAAAAGGGATGCTGGCCTTACTATATGTGCTATTCCGAGGTCGCCAGGTCCTGGAA
>JAZDIK010000135.1:0-2501 GCA_043805145.1 Pseudomonadota bacterium
GGAGTGCATCATTGTAAATCAACCCTGTAGGGTTGAGTTTGTCAACGGTTCACCATTGACCAGAACGGAACCGGTCAATGTTACATCATCAATAAGCTCGTTCATCCGGTTGAAACAGCGCAGGAGTGTTGATTTTCCGCATCCTGACGGTCCAATGAGAGCAGTGATGTGGTTCTGGTAAACGGAGAAATCCACCTCTTTCAAGCCATGAAAGGCGCCATAATGCAGGTTCAGATTCTCTGTTTTAAGTGCCCATTGCGGCATTATCCGAATTTCCCCTGTATATAGTCCTCGGTTTTCTGCATTGAGGGTTTGGTGAAGATCATTTCCGTCTTCCCGAACTCGATCAGTTCGCCCATGCACAAGAAGGCGACATAATCCGTAGCGCGGGCGATCTGTTTGGTATTGTTGGAAACGAAGATGATGGTGTAGTCTTCTTTCAGTTCGCTCAAGGCTTCTTCAATCTTGGCCGTCGAGATCGGGTCAAGGCCCGAACAGGGCTCATCTAAAAGGATTACCTCGGGCTTCAAGGCCAGCGTCCGCGCCAGGCACAACCGCTGCTGCTGGCCGCCGGAGAGCTTGAGCGCCGACGTCTGAAGTCGGTCTTTTACCTCATCCCAGAGAAAGGCCTTTATCAGGCTTTCTTCCACGATTCCATGCAGCTGTTCCCTGTTGGTTATGCCCTTGAGCCTGGGGCCATAGGAGATATTCTCAAATATGGAGCGGGGCAGCGGCAGGGGCACGGCAAATACAGTTCCTATCCTTCGCCGCAGGCCTACCCCATCAACGTCGCTTTCAAGTATGTCTTCCCCGTCTATCATTATCCTGCCTTTCATGGCAACATCACCTTCAAAGTCTATCATCCGATTTATGAGAGATATCAAGGTAGACTTTCCGCTCCCGGCAGGGCCCATAAATCCCGTTATCATGTTCTTATAAATATCAAGATTCACGTCTTTTAAGACAGGCTCTTCCCCCATGAAAAGGACAATATGTTCTATTTTTATCTTCGTGTCCATGGTGCCTCAGGAGTATTTTTTCATCACTTTGTTCATAAAATAGTAAGCCGCAACATTAACCGCCAGAATGCTGAGCACAAGCACAAGCGCCGTTGTATAAGCCATTTCCATAGAAATGCCCTCGCGGGCAAGGATATAGAAATGGACTGCCATGGTCCTACCGGAATCCATGAGCGACGTGGGAAGCCTCAGGGAACTGCCCATGGTGAAGATGACCGCCGCCGTCTCGCCAACTGCCCGGCCCACACTCAGCATAATGCCCGTAAGGATTCCCGGTGCCGCCGAGGGCAATACAACCTTTGTCGTTGTCTCCCATCTGGTGGCCCCCAGCGAGTAGCTGACCATCCGCAGGCTCTTCGGTACTGATTTTATCGCTTCCTCGCTGGTCCGGATGATCGTCGGCAGGATCATGATGGTTATGGTCAGCGCCCCGGAAAGCAGTGACCAGCCCATGCGCAGTGTATTCACAAAAAAGATGAATCCAAAAAGACCGTATATAATGGAGGGAATGCCGGCTAGGGATTCTACACCAAAGCGGATGATTTTTGTGAGCCGCGACTCCTTGGTGTATTCGGTCAGAAAAATGGCTGTTCCAATTCCCAGGGGCGATGCAAAGATAAGGGAAAGCGCAGCCAGGAAGAATGTCCCCACAATAGCGGGGAATATGCCGCCATGCCTGCCCATGTCCTCGGGATAATAAAAGATGAACTCAATATTTAAATCGGAAACGCCTTTGAAAAATATGATCAGAACAATGATAATAAGAATACCGACGGTAAAGTAGGCCTGCGCATTCAAGCTGATCTTCACGAATCGGTCGATGAACCGGGGATTTATTCTCACTGTGCGACCTTCCTTTTTATCGCAAAATTGGCGATGTAATTGAAAACCATGATGATGGCAAGCAGGACAACCCCTGTAGAGAACAGCCCCCTTCTATGGTCACCGCTGGCATAGGCAAGTTCAAGGGCAATATTGCTGGTCAATGTCCGCAGGGGGTCGAGTGGACCAGTGGGAATCTTCAAGGCATTTCCCGCCACCATGATGACCGCCATGGTCTCGCCGATGGCCCTTCCCATGCCCAGGATGAAACTTGCCAGGATGCCCGATTTTGCCGACGGTATCACGACCCGGTAAACCGTCTGCCATCTGGTCGCTCCCATAGCCAGTGAGCCTTCCCGGTACCCGTTAGGAACACTCGTCAATGAATCATAGGATATGCTTATTATGGTTGGCAATATCATGATGCTGAGCACCAATGATGTGGAGAGCAGCGAAAATCCCGAGCCGCCCAGATTGTCCCTGATAAGGGGGACAATGTAGATGACGCCGAGAAAACCATACACAACGGACGGGATGCCGGCCAGGAGTTCCAGCGCCGGTTTTAAAAAGAGCCGGCTCCTTTTCCCCGCGTATTCAGACAGGTAGGTTGCGCATCCAAGCCCCAGCGGGGCGCCGATGATTAATGCGCCGAACGTAACC